>NZ_JAHOOJ010000003.1:0-304593 GCF_019132535.1 Erysipelatoclostridium sp. DFI.2.3
TTTGATTTAGCTCTAACGCATGACTTGCGTTTGAATTTCATTTTTGTTATCGTTATACCGAGAATATTGTTTTCTCAAATAATTGACGTTTCCTGTTCAGTTTTCAAAGACCGAAATTTCTATTTCGCGCGCCCTTGTTTCTCATCAGCGCTCGTATATAATACAACACATATCCCTGTGTGTCAACAGCTTTTTTTATTTTTTTGACTTTTTTGTTATATTTCTTTCATATACCGCATAGAAGCCTTATTTCATTCTTTTATCCTCATCCATATAGCGCAGGTATTTATCATACAATGCCGATATTTCCCGATGCTCAAATGGTGAATTTTGCAGACGGATATCCACCATCAGACGATCCAATCCGTGGTGGATTGCTTTATCCAGCTTTTGACTGTAGCCCATTTCCGCAGAATGCTCCTGATATTCATCCTCATCCAGCAGCGTAGTTTTCCCTGTTGGTGAAACCTTGACATCCAGATCATAATCAATATTCTTTATTGCTTCTCCGTCATACAGTGATGGAGATGCCAGATTGCAGTAATAATGAATACCCGATTTTCGAATCATGCAGATGACATTGTACCATTTATCCGGATAAAAGAAGCAGATTGCCGGTTCTCTGGTCACCCACTTGCGTCCGTCCGATTCACTGACAAGTGTTTTATTGGTTACTGCAACAATACGCCGTTCATTCGCTTCGATAACATAACCCTTTGCCCAGGTTCTGTGAAGACTCCCATCATGCTTATAGCTCTGGATATATACATATTCTCTTTCTTGTATTTCCATGACGTCCTCCTGTGAGTATCTATTATAGCAGATAAAACCTTGAAAGCAAATGCATACAAGTGTAATTTTCCTACCATACTATTGTATGAAAGGAGATGTATGACTGATACATAGAGTCATACGAGTGAACACTATGCTGACACCAAAAGACGTATTGTATATGGAAGATATTCTGGATCAGACGCTTGTTTTGAATAAGCGTGTAGCCAATGATATCTCAATGATTCAAAGTGAAGATGTTAAAACCTGTTTTGAGAACGTACAGGAAAAATTGAAGGAGCACTACCAGACATTACTGGCTATCCTGGAAAGTGAGGCAAAATAACATGGCTGATAAATCAAAGAGCTATGGCGATAAGGATATCGCTACCAACCTGCTTGTTACATTAAAGCATATGAAGGCGGAATTAAATACCTTTACACAGGAAGCAAGCAATGATGAGCTGTTTACAAAAATCGATGAGGTTTATACCTGTGTATCCACTCTGCAAAGAGATGTCTTCAATATGATGACAGCTCAGGGCTGGTATAAAATGACTGCTGAATCAGCAAAAAACATTTCCAAGGCTTATACGAAGTTTTCTAAAAGTGAAAGTGAGTTATCCTAATAGGAATGATTCACGCAATCACGCGTCATTGATAAAGCTGTAAATATAGGAAGAAATAATTTCTTGCATGGAAATTTATTTCTTCTTTTTATTTATGCCTGTTACTTGAAGCGGTATGAGTTTCCATAGATAACTGCTTTTTCTTTTTATACTTTCATGATACGATATCTTATATATTGAGAGAGGTCGGATTATGAAAGAGAAAAAGTATGAATTGATTCTGCAGCAGCTGCAAGCCTTGCTGGAGGGAGAGCATGATATGATTGCAAACATGGCAAATATGGCAGCCTTATTATTCCATGAGCTTCCGGATTTGAATTGGGCGGGATTTTATCTTATGAAAAATAACGAGCTTGTTCTCGGTCCGTTTCAAGGCAAGGCAGCCTGTATGCATATCCCGTCAGGCAAAGGGGTTTGCGGAACCTGCGCGCTGCAACGCTGTACACAGCTGGTAGAAAATGTACACACCTTCCCCAGCCATATTGCCTGTGACAGTGCAAGCAACTCAGAAATCGTGGTACCATTGATAAAAGAAAACACCCTGCTGGGTGTTTTGGATGTAGATTCACCTATCCTAGCCAGATTCGATACCATAGATCAGCATTATCTGGAGCAGGCTGTGGCAATATTGCTTCAGTCTCTGTGAATATGGAAATAGGCCGTGGCTAGCGTAATAGCTTCTCTGGCAGAGAACATGCGGCAGCGTCCGTTCCCAATGTAAGAGGTTTTCACAACGCTTCGCTCTTCCATTGCTTCTCCGATTTCGGAGAAGCTTTTTGTATGATAATCCAGATCAAGCATATCCTTCCATATGGTCTGTTTATTATTTTCTATAGGAGCACTTACCAGACGGATGGGAAGCTGATCTCCCGAATAGCGGGCAAGATGAAACATGCTACAGCTTTCATATTCACAGCCGAGCAGTATGGTATATCCATTGAATTCCACAATTTTACCAAGTGGAGAATCCTTACTGAGTCCAAAATGCAAAGGGTGACGATCACAAATCAGCTTCGCATATTTGCCCCATGCCGCAAAGCTGTACAATGGATGATAGGAACGCACAACTCCTTCATTGCGAAGAAACTGTAGTGAAAGCGCATCCTGGGGCGCACTCAGTTTTCGATCAAACGGAAAAGAAGACGCACGCACATCATCCCAGTAAACACGTTCCACCGTTTTTTTCTGGCAGGATGGATCAAGCAGCTGAGGAGTAAAGGTTGGCATGACCAGTGTACCCTCATAGCCGACGGCATCGATCAGTGCTTCTATCAGCGCCTGCTCACCGCCAATTAAATAGCCCAGTCTCTGCAGGTCTGCCTGAACCAGAAGTACCATTCCCTTCTGTATCCCCAGTGACGTGAGCTGCTGTACGATTTCCTCTTTTGAAGAAACCGTTGCAGTATCCTGATTTAATGTAGTAAATGCAGATCGTTCAGCCATTTTAACAAGTCCTTCTTTTCCAGATAACCTTCTTTGCTATTTTCAGGCAGCAGACTTCCCTGATAAAAGTAAAAGGTTGACGGCAGGCTTTGAATTTTTCCTGTCGTTATTTGCAGTTCTTCAACAGCCTGCTTGATGTCCGTATCTTCTTCGTTGGTATCCATCTTGAGATAATAGATTTCAAACGGTGTTTTTTCTTCTATCTCCTGTATCACTTTTTCATACTCATCACAGGAATAGCAGTTATCCGAGGTGATATACAGCATGAAGGAATTCTTTTTCGGATCCTGCAGTCTGACTAAAACTTCCTGAGGAGTCAGTTCAATCGGTTCTCCCTCATGATCTTTACCGCATCCCTGCAAGAAAAACATCATGCAAAACAGACAGAGCAGTACTTTCTTCATGAACAGCTACACCTCGCTTTCTGGTTTTATTTTACCACAGAATATGCATTCTCTGCTATTTTTTTCAGTAATCCACAGAAAAAGTCACCCTGCGATCGTTTTTGGTGGGGAAATGAATACACAGAATGACTATCTGAAGTATAGCATACAATGATGGATGAAAATAATCATTTGCTCAAGCTGCATTTTATTCAGCAGCTTTTGGTCTGCATCACTGCCCTGATCGTATGTGAGGATTCATACAAATTCATCCCCCTATAAGTGGTTTATCAAATATATATGGTCATTCTTCATTGTTTTCATGAAAAGCCCTACCGAAATCCATGCAGTGGAAATCCCTAGATCACCTCTGGAAATCCACAGAAGACTGGTTCAACACAAAGCTAAGCACTTTTTCCGTGATTTTTTCGTCCTTTTTACTTTCAGGCATTAAAAAAGCCTTTATTTAAAGGCTTAACTTACTTTATGGTGCCGGTACCCAGAACTATAGAAATATCCATTTTCCATCTTTTTTTATTATATTTCATTCTTTTTCATTATAATATAAGGATATATTTGTTTTTCGTTTTAATTCATTATAGCATTTTTTCATAAATTGCATATTTTTTTCTGGTTGTTTTCGG
The DNA here is from genome assembly GCF_019132535.1 of Erysipelatoclostridium sp. DFI.2.3. Taxonomy (NCBI): domain Bacteria; kingdom Bacillati; phylum Bacillota; class Erysipelotrichia; order Erysipelotrichales; family Coprobacillaceae; genus Thomasclavelia; species Erysipelatoclostridium sp. DFI.2.3. Next base: position 3,871 of record NZ_JAHOOJ010000003.1, read on the forward strand.
GTAAACAGAAAACTCCTGCACTTATACAGGAGCTGGCAGCTAGGAAGAAGATATGATACGGATTTTTATAGGGGAGTAAAATATCTTTGCTGCCATATATATTTTCTCACAATTAAATGATAAATGTAAAATAATCATCAAATACGTGATTTTTCATCTTAAATCTCTGCTTATTATTTTGCGCTCGTAAAAAACACGTATAAACACGTCTTTTTCCGTTGACATACGTATTCATACGTGTTATAATATATATGTAAAAGGAAGGAGATATCAGGATATGCCAATGACAGCAAAGCAAATGATAAAGTACCTCAAGCAGAACGGTTTTCAAGAAGTACCCGGCGGTGGCGGTTCTCATAGAAAATTCTATAATCCGGATACCAGAAAGACAACAATCGTACCTTATCATTGCAAAGATTTGAAAAAAGGCATGGAGCAAGCAATACTGAAGCAGGCAGGGCTAAAAAAATAGCCTTGGCCTGCGCCGGTTATCCTAATATCTTATATTAAAGGAGGTATATGATATGTCAAAACTTTATTACCCTGCAGTTTTTCACGAAGCTGAACCGGATGAAAAAGGTTACTGGGTAGAATTCCCTGATCTGCCTGGTTGTTTAACACAAGGTGAAACGCTGGAAGAAGCTGCAGAAATGGCAGAAGATGCACTGGGCACCTGGTTTGCGCCGAATTCGTTGGAACCAGCTCAGGAATTTCCGAAACCGTCAAATCCAAGCGATATCAAATTACAAGGTCGTGATTTTGTTTTAATGGTCAAATATGATGGTGTCGAATGGGCCAAGCGGTATAACAACAAGGCCGTCAAAAAGACACTTACAATTCCGGCATGGCTGAATGATCTCGCCGATAAAAACAACATCAATTATTCACAGACACTGCAGGATGCGCTTATTAAAAAACTAGGTATTTAAAACAATATGATGCACGCAAAAAAACACTCACTCCATGCGGAATGAGTGTTGATTTTTTTATTTTCCTTCTTTTACTTCAATCAGCGCTCCGCATTTTACCCAGAAGCCCAATTCTTTCAGGTATGCAAGGTTGTTTGCTTCATCCACTTTCGATACGGTGAAGGTCCCCGGAATAGTAAATTCAGCATTCGTATTTGCGAAATACTGATCCTTCTTACCATCGGCAGCTGATACTTCTTTACAGATCGACGGTGAGAACCATCCACCTACGACAGAGCTGTAGATCCAGTCATTTGCTGCATCGTATTTTTCAACACGCATCTTTTTCACAAATTCTACCTTTGAATCTTTCGTAAGATACTGGTCCGGCTTCTTATTGGATGGCTTGTTTGCCGGTTTATTATTTGACGGCTTGCTTGTCGTTTTTTCATACGAGATACGTGCGTATTCTGCCCATTTCGTCCAACCACGGCCTGCAAACTTGGTTTTTAATACTCCCCAGCCACCCAATGGCATATTCGGTGTACACTCGACTACATAACCATTTCCGATATATACACCAACATGGCCAGGCATGAATACCAGAATGCCTGGTCTTTCCGGCATAGATGCAATCATACCTTTTACTTTTGCACGATCGTACATCATGACTTCGTTTTCATCTTCTGATGCTTTGTAATTGGATGGATCATCATCCCACAGGAATGCTTTGATCAGTCCTACACAGTCAAAAGCCTGATACCCCTTATCTACATATCCGGACAAGAATCCGCGGTTCTCTTGGTTCCATGTCAGCTGATTACACTTCTGTTCTAAAAACGCTGAAGTAAAGTTATTCCCAAAAGCTCCCAGAACATAAATCGTCTTGTCCTTTGCGGCTTTCTCTTTTACGTATGATACCAAATCTTTTGCTTTTTTCATTATTCCTCATCCTCGCTTTCTTTGTTAATAAGTTTGTCGGCAACAGCTAAGCCGTTGCTCAAAATTTTTGGTACGTTGAATCCAGCTTCAACGAAGTTTTCGCAGATGGAGCGTGCTTCATTCACAATCAAGCTTGCCAGTACGAACCATCCAAGCAGTGTTGTAATCTGCAAGTCTACACCGATTATCTCACCGATTTCGATCAAGCCTGCTGCAACCATAAATGCAAACGTGATCATGATCCAGTATCCAATCTTTTTAAGTACTCCTTGCCAACCCTTTACTGAATTTTCTTTTTTCATGATTCTTGACTTCATCCAACCTGTTACCCAGTCTGCTATATTAAGTGCAAGGAACAACGCAAACAGATACCAGTGTTCTCCGAATATCACGCTGATAACTGCTATAACAGTGCCCACAAATGCGTTGTAGTTATCTGTGATTGTTTGTGCCATATGTTTCATATACCTCATCTCTTTCCGCCATTCTTGGCAATATGTAGGGCGTTTAACGCACGCCCATGCGAGATACTTGGATCACCCCCTATCCGGCTTTTATTTCATCAGCCTGTTTCTTCGTTATCATCCCACCAGCTATAAATATTTCCAGATCACTGTCTTTATAGATTCCGGCATCATAATACTCTTTGATCCAACGATACATCATACTGCATCACCTGCCTTCAGCTTTGCTAATTCAAGCAGGACAGCAGCATTGAATCTTTCCTGCTCGGACAATTCCGGCTCGATAGGCGGGAAAAGCTCTTGTTTTTCCTCTTCTGTCAATAGTACAGCATTTCCATCCAGCAGTCTGTAATTGTATCTTCCCTGCTCATCCATCAATCCAGATTCCAGATAATTCCCTTGTGCGTGAGTAAAGCGATCCCCTTCGCCTTCATCGATCAATGCATATCCATCTATGCTTTCCATGAATATCTCACTATTAACCTCTGTTATCAAAGAATCAGAATCAACCTTAACGTATACTTTTACCACATCGATACCTCCTTAATAGATTTCTGCGTCTGCCCAATACTCTCGACCATGCACCCTCAACATTCCAGCTGCAGAAGCACTAAAGCTAAAACGCACTCGATTTGTAAAACTTGCATGTGTGATCTTCTCACTTGTTATATTGGTCAGTGTCCCTGCCGCTTTTAACGTCAATGTTGGATCTATTCGCATGTCAACTGGAATCGACATCATATTAGAGAATGAATTTGATGCTGCGTTCATCGTGTAATCAACATATATGTATCTACCATATCTTTGGCAAAGCATAAGTTCCTCTGCATATGGTCTTGGGACAAGCGATGTCGCAATCTCTCCAAGCTCTAATTTTGCATAATCTATATATACGTCTGAGGTTATACCCGGTGAAGAGATTATTATCTGCAAAGATTTGACATCATCGAAATCTGCATCACTCACTACATCGAAGGTCATCTTCATGATCGTATATTTGTTTGCTGAAATCGTGTGTGTCTTTCTCGCTAACGATACAGATGGTTTATCACTCGAATTATACAAGATCGTTGCTGATGTGCTGATCTCTTGTACATTGCTCGATATTATTTTCACGCTCAATGTCAATTTCTTTCCTAAGATCTTACGTATAATAGAATTATTCAATTCTACATGTTGAAATATCAAAAACTTACATTCACCAGCGGTTGATGAAATTTTCATCCTTCTACTACTATTAGTTATAGTATATGGCACATATCCATCAGAAGCATTCATATAAGCAATCCATCTGTCTGCTGTATACATCCTATTGCTAGTTATATTAAATTCATTTCCTTTTTGCCACACTTGAAAATCACCATTGATTAACAGATTGGGATTGCCGATCTGCAATAAATTATCGTATAGTTCTTTACCCTTTGGTGCAGATAATGCGTATGTAGGGTCTTCGGTCGTGAAATCATCTGCGATATTTACCGTTCCCGGGTTCCCTTGCGGTCCCTGTGGTCCTTGTGGTCCTGCAGGACCGGTTTTCCCTGTGTCTCCTTTAGGCCCCTTGAAATTTCCAACTAAAACTTTAGCCATACATGCCCCTCCTTATCCTGGTATATCCATGTAGATATTACCATTCTCATCTACTTCAAATGTCGGTGGTGCTGCAGAATCCGCATAATAACAATACAGATTTCCGGCCGCATCTCCAACAAATGTGAACACGCCATTCGCCGGTGTTATCACACCGCTATCACCACGTTCCCCTTTTTCTCCTTTTTCGCCAGGTATCCCCTGTATCCCTTGCGGACCTCTTGGCCCGATGAATTCCCCTGTATCCAATGCATTCTGAATATATGCTATCTGTTCTTTTTGCTTCTCGATCAGTTCAGACGCCGGTGTTTCAAATTCCGAATCCATATACTGCTTCACGAAGTCTGCAACTGCCTTCTGCCATTCATCTTTACTCGGAAGTATGACAGTCCCATTCGGTGCCGGTGTACAGCGTGCTGCTATTTGTTGCGTAACTTCGATATGAGCAGCATCCTTTGGATCTGTCATTTCTATCGCGATAAAGATGATTCCATCCTGCCCGAATGCTTCCGCAGGTATCTTGAATACTTTATTGCTATATCTCGCAATCGCCACAGAGTACACGCCATTTTTTTTATACCATCCGATTTTCGGTGCGACGATATAATCTTTGTATGCATCCGTATCATTGATATATTGTACAGGCACATCTGCCGAACCCTGCGCTGGGATGATTTCCGCATCTAATGTCAATGTCAAGCCTTTCCGTGTCACTTTGATCATCACTCTGCCTCCTACCGTTAGATATCATAATTCATATCAATAAACTTACCTTTCGTTTTCATAGTCACACCTAAAATAGAGTTTATACGGATATGATTGTCTTCATTAAGGTTTAAGAATATATCATCCTTGGTTATAGAAATCGATGGTCTTGATAACAAGTCGGTATTGTTGTCGAAAATACCAATTCTTATCAGATCTTCACTCAATATGATTACTGTATCTTCTTTTTCTCCGAGCGTTATTTGACTTATTCTTCCTGCTTCATAACTCAAATGTAGATTACGCCCGATATAAGCATCATACTCTGTTGTAAGTTTACCCTTGAATGTCCCCGATTCCATCGTTACATTTTTCATGACTGCATCAGCGCATCTCATGATTCCATCTTTAGCAACTGAAAAATTATTTCCTATCTCTATCGTTCCTCCGATGATCTTGCTACCATTTATGGTAGCACCTGATATCGTTCCCGCAAAACTTCCATCCTTCATTCGTAATTCTCCGGTATCCAGATTCAAATAAAATTTTCCATTCCTGTCTGTCAGTATACCGGTGATCACATAGTCCGCATTGATCGCTTCAAAATCTATCGCCGTTCCCCATTTCCAGTCCGTATCCGTCTCATTGCGTTTTTTAGCGATCTGTATGCCTTGTGTACCTATACAGAGCGCTCCATATGTAGGAGATGATTTGTCGATATCTTCGAATAGGATCGCACGTACATCCTGCCTTTTGGCGATGTCCTTTTGAGCCTTTAACGATGTCATCATGAGATTTACGACACCGGCAATACGCTGCGCCATGATCGTGTTGCTCACTTTATCGTATATGGTATCTACGATATGCTGAGTTTTCGATAATCTATCAAAATAATCTTCTTTATGATCACCCAACGTAAGAGATGTTACGCTATTGGTTATCCCGTCGTATACTAATTCGATGACACGAGGTGTCGTTTCGATCTTTAACCTACGATGGGATACATGTACCGTATCTCCAAGCGACACTCTCACTAATTCACTATATTCCTTATATAAGTCCGTTTTGGAAAGATCTACCATCTGAACGTTGTATGTGATGATCGGCATATCTACTTTATTGATCGTATACTCACGTTTCGCTCGCTCTCGTAGCTTTTGATAGAGGATCGCTTTTGTATCGCATATCGTGATGCCGTTTTCTTCATCGCCTTCCTGGGCATCCTCTTTCAACTTGATATCAGTATACTCAAATACCACCGGCGGAAATCTTCGTGGCTCATACTTTTCTATATTCGGCGAATCGACCGTTTCATTGTTAGGAAGCATATGACCGTTGTATGCCTTTGGGCGTATTCTGGTAACCACTTCCGACATATCGATTTTTTCTTCAACACCCGTTAGATTGAACCCGAATTCAGCTCGCATCCCATTATCAGCTCCGGCACGTTTATTCAGATAAATCTCATAATTCTTATAGATCGGTTCGCCTCCCCATCTATTCAAAAATGCATTATCATTGTCTCCGCTGATCGCTTCATTTGCACACATTTCCTGATAATAAGCACTATTCGCTTTCGATATATCGGAATATCCTTTGTACTTCGTATCTTTAAACATGATATTCAATGCATCCTGTGCAGTTTTATTCACGACGCGAGTGTCGAAGAAATATATATCATTCGTAAGAAATATAGGTATTGCATAGGCTTCGATAAAGTCATCATTCTTATCCACTTCATTGATCATGAATAACTGCCGCTTGCCGATGGGAGTGTCCATGCTTAGGATGGCATTTTCTACAATACCCTCCATATTCTCATCCAATGGATTTCTGAGCGTTACCACCCATTCTCCTTTCAGCTTCATCTTCAACTCACACGTTATGGGTTTCAGATTATAATCTCCATTATAATCAAAATTGCGATTTCCCGGTTTATATACCTGGATCATCATATACACCTCCAGTTTGGTTGTATGGTCAGTGTGAATTTTGCCGGATCGGATATTGATATCTTATTTTCTCCTTCGATCAGTAGCATGTCTTCATATTCTCCACTGATAGCAGTATTGTGCAATGTCCCGTCACTACGGTACGCTATCCTACGATATGTATCGATGGTAAGGTTTTGTCCTACGTTTGCCTTTATCGCATGTCCGTTGACCGTCAACGTGCACACTCCCTCACCCTTTATAAAATAAACAGGTGTCGTTTCTTCGTATGGATTATCCTTTATCTGTTGTGGGTCATATAGTTGTATGCCTGATAATAGGTAGGTGTACGGGTCTAATGTAAGATTCACAGTAAACCTTCCTATCCTCAACGAATTTCTGGCATTGGTAGATACTTCGACTTTTTTTATCCTGTAGTATACAGATCTGTCATCGCTGAAAGATAATCTTTTTCCAACGGATGTAAGCAACCAGCGTTTCGCCATCCGCCATACATTGTTCCAATTATCCGGGGATGTCATATAGTTCAATTCTACAGATATCGTGATGTCTTCATAATATCCTGTATCCTCATACAGCTTACCGTCCCGTCCTGGAAGTCCTTTTTCGTTATATCGTTTTTGCGGTGACGGGACATCCGGACGCTTCACGACGTATAGACGCAAGGTTTCGCTGCATTCATCATTTAAAAACATATGGTACATGACATCATCCTCCTGTCACTATACTTTTGAATGTCTGGTTTCTGTTCACACGTTTAACTACCATCTGTTCGATCATTCTGCTATCCAGATATACATTTATCTGATTCACCTGTTCACTTTCTAAGATTGCCTTTGTATTTGACAAGAAGGTGCCGTCTACACCGAACATCTCACTTTGTGCCCGCTGCATGATTGCAGAATTATCCTGCAAACGTTCCACCATACCTTTTCCCATATCAGTGATCGTGGAAAACAATTTCTTTTTCTTGTTTTCTACACCGTTTATCGTTCCGATCGTGAAGAAATCACCTGCTTCAAACGCGGCTTTCGATGGAGAATTTTCTTTTAGAGAGTCGTGCAAAGCCGATATCATCATAAGCCCCATATTCGATACTGCACCAAACACTTCTCCCGCTCTGTTGTTTACTCCGTTCTTCAATCCAAGCGCATAATTCTCTCCGGCATCCGTGTATTTCCATGTATTTCCATCCAGCACCGCATACCCTTTATCTGCAAGAGCCTGCCATGCGGCTTTGGTCTGCGGTGTACCGTCATCGATACCCTTTTTCGCTTTTTCTGTTTGTCCGAATGCAGCACTGAGGAATTGATCCTCATTTTTCTTATAAGCATTCAACCCGGCAGTACACATCGTTTCCCACAAGGTTGCATGTTCTGGAATGGCATCTGTTACGACGCCCAGTTCGTCTTTTAACTGTTTTTCCAGAGTTTTTAACTGCATCTTGCTGGCTTCCACTTGATTTTTCACAGCTTCATCTTCACTGTTCTTATTTTCTTCAACATAACGTTTCAGCATATCGATCTGTTCCTGCGTAGAAAGCTGTAAACTCTTTCCGTTTTCCTTATATGTATTCGCCACATAGTCTACGATGTTTTTTTGACTTTCAGCTGTCCCTTTTTCCATTTCTTCCATCAGATACTTCTGCTCAGCTATCGTTTGCGTATATCCATCCACAAGCTCTTTTTTCTTTTCGTAATTCTTTTTATACTCTTCCAATTCACTATTCAATCTACTTTTTGTTGCGTCATAATTTATATTTCCATCTCTAAGGCCATTGTCCTCCATCTTCTTGATTTCTGCTTCTACTTCAGCTCTTTTCGCCAGATACTCATCCTCGGCTTTCATCATATCTCTGGTGGCCTGTGCATTCTTTTTGACAGCCTCCGTATATTCGTCCATACCACTATCGACAAGTGCTTGCGCCTGTTTCTTCGTGATCAGATCATCGATGTTTTTCATCTGTTCCTTATAGCTGTCAATGATGTTTCCATTCATCTGCAGTTCTGTTCCCAATGCATCGTTCAATTCCCCGAGGATTACTCGTGCGCGGTCTTCATAGCCTTTTTTCACTTCACCGTTTGCAGATGTGATGCTCTCCAGTTCTGTCTTCAACTGGGCGTAATATTCAAAATTTCCATATATCCCCTCAACTGCCTCCTCCTGCGCAGCCTGCATCTCTTTCCAGGCATCTATCTGCTTCTGTGTTTCCTCGCTGCTCTTCTTTATCGCTTCTGTGGCGGCATCTGTTTTTTGCGAAAAGATGAACATTGCGGTTCCTGCAGCTGCTGCCACACTTGCCAGCGTCAATAAAGGGTGAGCAGCAATGAGTGATCCCAGACCTCCCAGTGCACTTGAAACTCCAGGAATGTCTGCTGTTGCAAGCTTCGTCAGACCACCTGCTATATTTGTAATGGAATCTTTGAATTTCGAAATCTTGTTTACTGCAAATGCAGTCGTGGCAGCTGTACCCAATGTAACGAGGGCACCCTCGACCAATGGCAGATTGTCGATCATCCATTCTACGCCGCCTTTTAATACCGGCATCGCATCCTGGATCATAGGTTCTAGGAGATCGGTCTGCAATGTCCTTCCCAAACCTCGTAACTGACTTTCTACAGTCCCGTATTTGATATCCTGTATCTCCTTCATCTTTCCACTGACATCCGAAAATTCATCTCCGACACTGGTCAATGATTCCACGAACTTTGCATTCGCGTCCTCTCCCATCGTACCGAATGCAGTTGCTGCTTTTGTGAGCTTTTTCTGTTGATTTGTCGTTTTTGCTATATCTTTTACGATAGCGTCGATAACATCTTTCTGTGTAGCACGCCCATCTTTCCATGCCTTGAAAACTTTTCCCGTTTCCGAAGAAAACATATCCAAAGAATCCTCTATCGTCCCATCCGCAAGTCGTGTCGTTACCTCGTTTATCGCATCGTTGATTTTATCCAGATTGTAAGCACCGTTTTGTGAACCATTCTTCAGCAACTGAAAATAATCATCCGCGCCATAACCAGCCTGAGCAAACTTACCGGCATATTCCGAGATGTTATCTCCGAGTTCATCCGTATAGTTCAGCCCATTTTGTGCTCCCATAGCGATCAGATCCATGGAATCTTCCGCAGAGAGACCAAATTGGTACATCAGCTGTTTAGTTCCTCGCAGCGTTTCGTTGAAGTCCATGTCGAACGTATCTTCCAAAGTCTTCACACCTGCTGTTACGTTCTTCAAATCTTCATCATCCAGATCGGACATCTGCTGTTTTACGCGTGCCATAGAATCCGCGATATCCTGTAAAGAGTCTCCATAATCATTATTATAGAGTTCTTTCATCTCTTCGTTATACCGTTTCATTTCATCCGCAGATGCTCCTGTTGCCGCCTGAAAGCTTGCACTCGCCCCGTCACTTTGTGTAATGAGTTCTTTTAGGCTTCCGGCAAGCGACTGGATGCCATCAGCTGTGATATCCGCCATCGCACCTTTCATGATGGTAAAGCCATCACCTGCATCCTTCGCACTGTCTTCTACTTCATCCAGGGCTCCAGCAAGTTGCTTCGATTCTGTCCGGACCGCAGACAAACGTTGCTTGTTCGTTTGTAGATGTTTGGATAGAGCTGTGATCTGTGCAGCCAGCTGCTGCGTCTCTCGATCGTCTTTCCCTTTTGCGAGGGCCGCTTCCTGATAGGCTCTCTGCAGCTCAGACAGCTCCTGTTGCTGCCTAGCGATATCTTGCGTCAATTCACCTAGCTTACTCGATGCATTTTTTTCAGCTGCTGATAATTCATCCATCTTTTTCGAATTATCAGCAATTTGATTCTTTAAAGCTTCACAATATCCCTTCGTTTCGTTGATGGACGTCCCCAACTTCGCCATCACATCTTCTTGCTTGCGCAGCGCATTCTCTGCTTTTAATGCTTCTGCAGAATTTTCACCATATGCCTTCGTGGCATTTTCCAACCCTTTTTTTAGATTGCCTAGATTCTCACTCTGTTCCTTATATTCTTTTGACAGAACGGATACTTTCGTATCTTGCTCCTGCAATTGTTTTTTCAATATCTCGTTCTTGTCCTGCAAGAAATCAAGAGAATCCGAATTCCCATCATATTTTTTCGTGAGGAGATTCATCTCCGATCCGAGCAGTTTCAATCTTCCGTTGATTTTTTGGATCTGATTGTTGAATTCTCTTTCTCCTGTGATTCCTATACGTGGCCCGATATCATATCCCATATCTCTTCACCTCACTATTTCAATGACGGGATGAAATCCCCATTTATTTCACTATCAGCTTCCGCATATCCCTTGATACGCTGATACATTTCTACAATATCACTCAGCTCACCGATCGGCATGTGTGCAAATTCATATTCCTGCATGCCGATCATGCGAGCCCATACAGATAAACAAAGGTAGTGATCGTCAGTTCCCTTTTCACCTTTTTTTACTTTGTTGTTGATTCTTTTTTTTTCGATTTGACGAGCGTACTGTACATCGCCTCCGTCAATATTCCGGAATCTTCATATCCAATATCTGCATATAAAGATTCTTTATTCGGGATATCCAGTATCAGTTCCTTTCCATCCTGCTGCTTGATCTTCTTTCGGTTACAGTACTGGATACCTTCGCATATCATGATATACACGATATCCTTTACAAGTCTTATGCTATTTTTTTTAAATTTTTCAGGTTCCAATAAACAGTCCACCATTTTTGTGACCGGAATATATTCATCCTCGATTTGTTCTGCTGCATTCAAGGAGAATACGAGGGGATATGTCTTCCCCTCGATACTGAGTAATGATATTCTCATGTCCATCTACCTCCTTTATGCATCTGTTTTTCCGCATTTGTATTCCAAGTACAGAGCAGCTTCCGCTCTTGTCTGGAACCATGCGTCCATCATCCAAGGATGCTCATATTTATCATCTACCAGATCACTGCGCATAACTGTTCCGGTGATCGTCGGTGTCTGCCATTCGATAGATTCCCCTTTCGTCGTTGCCGCTTGTTCCGGAACATTGAAGAACACCTTCGGCAGGAATACTGCTCTGTATTTTGTGACATCATTGTTTTGATGTGCTTCAATTACACCGATACCCAAATACGGAGCTACACGTTTATCGTCATAAATGCCTTCTGTCGCATTTTTATCTGTGTTATATGTGAATTCTTCCGTTCGGATACCCAGTACCTTTTTCGATGCCTCTTGCGTCAGGTCATCTGTTGTCAGTGACAATTCGCCATTTTGGAATGTACCCTTATCGTGTTCTGCATCCATGTCATCTGCATATAGCGGATTATCTTCGCTCTGATTGATCGCAAGTGAGTATTCCACCATCTTCGCGACTGTTGCCTATTCACTGTATGTCGGTTTGTTTCCCGTCCCCGAATAGTCATACATGCCGACGATCAGCATGCTCAATCCTTTGATTGCCATATCATTTCATCTCCTTTTTTATTTCATTTTCGATGGTATCCGCCATCGCTTTTACTGCTGTTTTTTTATTCTTCGTTACTGCTCTGTTTACAAATGGATTTTTCTTTCTAAACGATGTTCCACTATTTACAGAACGAGCGATAACCTGGTTTGGAACACCTTTCGGATACTTCTTCGTTTTGTCACGACCATATCCATCCCATCCGACTTTGGCATTCACAAAATCACTATCTTCTTGTATAGGAGCAATCCCCATTCCCTCAATCAAATCTGCTTTTTGCCTATTTGATATCCCGCTTATAGGTTTTTCTGGAGATCCGTATCCATTATCTACAGGAATATCTTTGATTTCATCTTTGATTGCGTCTGCAATGATTCCCGCACCTTTATACACGCCTTTGTGAATGATATCGTCAGACACTTTTCCCATCCTTTTTATAGATTTGATATAATCATTCAGTCCTTTATCCTGTATTTTTGCCATTATGCCACCTCAAAATGCCATTCATAATGGATATATCCTGTTTCATCTTCGTATTGTATTGATTCAATACGGCAAGTGATTTCTGCATCTTCTAATGCCCTTGTTATCTCCTGTACCCACGGATCATATTCTTGTTTCGTAAACAGATCGATTGTTCCGTTAATGACCATTATTTCGTGTTTATCGTCAGCATGTAGCGAATCTCCTTCGATTCCTTCCTGCCATACGATGTATCTTTCTTCGCTGCCAGTCTTTTCAAAATGATGAACATCTTTAGTGACCGTCAACAGGGCATCACGTACTCGCTTCAGTAGTTCCATATGGCTCACCTCTTCGCTCCAAGGACAACACCGTGATCGGTATCCCTTCATCGTCTTGGCCATGCTGCACCTGCAATATCGTATACTGCCTGCCGTCTATGCTTGCAATATCCCGACCGGCAGAAATCGAACGTTCCCGGTATACATGGATCACTTCATCCAGCGTATCACCTGCCTGCTTTGCGGTATAATTGCGCACGATACCAACCTTTTCATATCCGAAATACAGTGATAACCTTGGACGATAGTCGTACACCGGCTTATTCCCGGGCTCTGCCACATTCACTCTTTCGCAGATATCTACGATCCCATCATCATATGTATAGGCCATCTTCATTCCCTCGCTTTCTGAGAAAATAGCAGATTGTTCAGCTCATAGCGTAGGAAGCGCGGCATGATCATTTCAGATGATGCGCGTTTGCGGTACAGGAACGCCGCATAATGTTCGATGGTATATTGATAGTCCATCGATCCGTCGTCCTGTATCCCCATCCGCTTCATGAGCGCTTCCGCATTCTTCAACAAGGTGCGCAGGTATGGTTCCTCAGATGGTGGCGTCTTCAGGTCCTGCTTTAGGACCGTTAGCAGCAATTCTTCATCCATCTGCTTTTACCGCCTTTATGCAGCTGCACTCTTGTTCACTGTTACGATATATTCTTTTTCCACACCAGCGAAGCTGACGGTGATGCTCAGCGTGTTTTCTCCATCTGTGAAGGATGCGGTTTCACCATTGTTCACAGGTGTTTCTTTATTCTTGATCGTGATGGTAGCTCCTGCACGTTTCGCAACCGCTTCGATCTTGCTGCTGGCATTGGATGTGTTTACCATGTATTCATAGGTTCCTGCACTGAATACAGGGAACAGTTTATTGCTGCCGATCTTTAAGCTTGCCAGCTGCACATCCTCTTCGTTTGCTTTGTCCGGCGCAAATACAATAGATGTCGTTGGTGTCTTTCCGCTGATATTGATCAGTCCGAATGCTTCCGCGATGACCGGCTTTCCATCAAATCGCTCCGTACCTTTGAATACGGTTTGATCTTCCAGGAAACGTACATGTTCAGACTGTCCCAGCTGCAGACCTTTGCGCTGTACAGCCTTGTAATTCGTCATATAGCCGAATGCAATATCTCCATCGGCCATGAACTTAAGTTCTTCTACCTTTCCGCCAACAACCGGCATCGTATCATTCATACCGCTGACGATCGTCGCATTCATATTCGTATCCATCGCTTCCACGACAAGATCGAGCTTTGTCTGTCGATTCATCATCCATACCAGATTTCCTGAATCATAATCGGTAAAGATCATTTTCAGGCAGCGCACGATCTCTTTGAACAATTCTTTTCCTGTCTTTCCGGTGATCGTTTTGATATTGGATTCGTGAAGGTCTTTCCATTCCCGCTCTGTGTCGTTGTGGTCGCTTGGTTTTACGGTCTGCGCCAGACGGGTGACAATCCCCATCGGCATCTTGACGCCTGTTCCATATACGATAGCCTTATCCTTAGCCTTTGCGATCGCGATACCTAATGCATTGATCAGCTCCTGCGCCAGGTTTACGTCATTATCTTCTAACAGCGCATTGCAGACCTTGAAAAAGCCGGCTACCTTGAATCCGTCCATTTCCACATCGTTGAAACCTAACTCCAACTCATTCAGCTTTCCGCACTGCTCAGTCCATACCGCTTCCGGAACGCTCCCCATGATCGTGATACGTGCCGTACCAGTGATATCGCTCTTGTTAGTATACTTCAGCAGCTTGGAATTTGCTTCGGTCACCTCTTTGATCATCGGCAGGAAGTTTTGTGGGATGATCAATCCTGCATTGCCGATTGCTCTTTTCTCTTTGATGCAGGAGCGTACCTGCTGCATGAAGTCCTTTACCTCCTCATTTGCGAAGATCGCGCTTCTTTCCTGCATGGTACGTCCGAAAAATTCTGTTCTTGTTTCCATATCTCTATCCTTTCCTCTCTTGCTTCTGCTGTTCTGACTTGCTCCCTGATCATCGCCTGCCTGCGGCTCCGGCGGTGTACTTTCCTGCTCCTTGATTTTGTTTTCCAGCTCTTCGATCTCATCCTCCAACTTTTTCTTTTCGGCTTCATGAGCATCCTTTTCCTTTGTCAGGTCTTCTACAGCATCCTCTACGACCTTACGGTCTGCTTCCGGTGTGCTTTCATCCATTTCTGCGATGGACGCTTCCAGCTCCTGTTCCCGTGTCCGGAAACCTTCATCCTTACTTCTCAATTCTTCCAGCAGCTTTTTCTTCATTGCTGCCTTATTTCTCATCAACAATACTTTTAATGCCATCACGATTCTCCTTTCAATTTTTTAATCGTATTCATTTTCCAAGCTTCGAAGCTGCGTTTTGTCATATCCTCCAGCTGCCGCTTCCTTGCGCTTACGCAGGTTTCTTCATATGCTGGGAATGTAACGATCGACACTTCATACAGCTTCACTTTTTTGATCGTCCAATGTGTTTTATTATCGATACTTGATACATCTTCGTCGACGATCTCAAATCCGATAGAACACTGATCGACGTCACCACGTTTTACCCGTTCGTATACGTTCATAGCATCGACATCATTACGATTGATCTTTACATCTCCCCATAGACCGGTATCATCGACTCGCAGCTGCAGCGTCCCTGCTTTCGTACGCCCAATGACCAGGCGCGTCTTGTGGTCGATCAAAGCACGGATATCTTCATTCAGCTGATCGTCGAATGCATGAGGGTCGATGCTTTCTGACATCCCTTTCCATATTTCATAATTACTATTAAATACAGCAAAATAACCACTGATATATAGGTCGTTGTCCTGTTCGCGCGTTTCAAATTTTGCCTGTGCGCTTCGCAGCTGCCGCTTTCCTCTATCCACCTTCTTCACCTTCTTTCTTTTTCAACTTCTTCTGGTCACCGATCATACCTGCTGGTATGTAGTTTTCCAGAATCACTAATTCATCCAGACCATCCTTATGTGGCATGTCGATCCAATCTCGTACCTCGTTTCCTTCCATGATCCCTCTGGTATAGAGATTTGCGCCAACATTAGCTAACGTGTCGATATCATACGAATGCAGAGAACGTGCATTGAATCGAAAATATAATGTTGGATCAATCAGAACAGCTTTTGTGAAAGCCTGTTCGATACATTGACAGATCGTTTTTATCCTTGTATTGATAAAATTGTTCCAGGCATCCGCTTTGAATTCTCCGATTCCCAGAACGAACGGCGGTACGTCCAAGATGGCCGCCACCGTTTTTTTATCCAGCTCCACATTTTCCTGTATCGCCAGGTCTTTTAGACTCAATGGTTTAACAGTTTCTACTTCAAACGAATCTGCGGGAAGCAGCCACGGTTCCCCGGCTTCGGTGCTGGTCACATATTTTTTCAGCAGCTGAGAACGTCCTTCTTTACTGCTCAGCTCCTCTGTATCCGCGTCCACCTTCACGATGATAGAAGGCTTCCATTTTGATTCCATGAATCCTTTCTTCGTGATACTCGCCTGCAGGAGTGTCTCTGCGACCTGCTTTAAGCTTTTACGATACCCCTCGCCCTTCCATGGCACTTCCGGATCCGGGTTCATTGCGATATGGATGAGGTCCCATGGCTCATAGGTCTGTCCGTAGATCATAATCTTATATCCATAGCCGTCCGGCAGGAAGGTGGTCTGACTTGGTGGTATCGGCAATAGATCGTCCAGCAGTCCATCTTTTGTTTTTGGAAGCACTACAGCATTACCGTCACCCTCCAGCAATAGCGCACGCACGATCGTCTGGATGAAGGTCGAACGCGTCATGTAGCGATTCGGTTCGATGTCGATCTTGCGCGATAATCCGTTCCGGATCCGTATATCTCCTTTATCCTGTGTATTCTGCATCAAATGGATAGACATGCTGCCGATCAGATTCGCGATCTTATTGACTGCCGATATGATCTCCGGATTTTTTGCCAGCGATGCATAGCCGCTGCTGCAAAGCATATCGTAAGTACTGATATCACACAGATATGTGGATGTACGCTCTTCGCTTCTTTTCTGCCTTGGGTCCGCTCTCACCTTTCCTTTATTTCTCTGTTCGCTCATTGATTCCCTCCTATTCCAGGAATGCCGCTGCATTCGCTGATTTTTCGTTTGCGATCAGCTTTTGTTTGCACGCAATGACGGTCGCGTCGAACAGGTCGATACGCTGTGTCGGCATGACTTTCTGAAAGCGGACAAATTCGTCACTGTCTTCGATGGCTTTTACATTGCTGATACAATATTCAAACGCTTTGTTGTGTAGATAATAGAATTGTTGTTTGATTACCTTTCGCTCGATCTCACGGAAGGCTTCTGTCTTTTCAAATGGTCTCTGCGACTGGTCGCGCATCTTGAAGCCTGCTTTCTTCATCTTCATGACAAATTCACGCGCATATTTCCGGTCGTATCCTGTCCATTTCAGCTTGAAGCCCATTTTTTTCATGTGGATGAACCACTTCACGACATCCTCGTACTCTACCACTGCGCCATTGCACATCGTGAGCCACCCCTGTTCCTCCCACCAGAATACCGGTATGTTGTCGTCGTCCGCTTTTTTATGAGCGATCGCCCGTGGTATGAATGCATGCGATATCGTGATGTCTACATCCTTGTAGGTCCCGTATATCGTTGCCCCTGTAAGGTCATGCATCTTCGATAGATCGGCACCTCCATACCATTTGATCGGCAGCTTTGCCAGCTCCTCCAATGTCCAGTTGTATTTTTCATCGGATGAAGTCACCTGCATCATGTCGAAATATGTGTCGATTGCATCCGTGAAGACATTCAGCGACTTCGCAAAATAATCTTTTCGCTGCTGCGGATCATTGAGTGCTTCCATGGCTCCTTCCATCAGTTCATCTGGTCGGATCGATTGCCCATATGCGGGATTTGCCATTTCCTGGATCCGCGGATTCGTAAAATCCAGAAACTTTGCACCGTTTTCATCTACGGAGTAATCAGCTTCGCAAATAAATATGAAATAGCGGTCATTTTCAACTTCTTTGTCCAGTATCTTTTTACAGTAGGTTACCTTTTGCGCAAGAAAGCTGTTCGGATCATCACCGGCTGTCGATATACCGATCATAAGTTTATTGCTGTACGCCTTCATTGCTTCTTTGAATAAGTTA
Source organism: Erysipelatoclostridium sp. DFI.2.3 (assembly GCF_019132535.1). Taxonomy (NCBI): domain Bacteria; kingdom Bacillati; phylum Bacillota; class Erysipelotrichia; order Erysipelotrichales; family Coprobacillaceae; genus Thomasclavelia; species Erysipelatoclostridium sp. DFI.2.3. The sequence goes on from NZ_JAHOOJ010000003.1 coordinate 21,817, forward strand.
TATTGCTTTGGTTTTTTGAAAGCGTGGATCTCATCTGCAATGGCCAAGTTACAGTTGAAGGAATCCTGCGCATCCGGATTTGCGGCCAGTGCATCCAAACGGAAAAACCCGGTCCCGATCGCTGCTTCGATGGAATGCTCGTTGTTGTTGTCTATGATATGGAATGCTCCTCCATGATCCTTGGCATCCTCTTTCATCCTTTTGATGTTATATTCTAAAAAATTGAATGTTTGCATGGCCTGCTTCGAATCCGCTGCCACGATATAGATGCTTGACCCTGATCTCCGCCATAACAAACCTAGCGCGTACGCTAACGCACCGGCGAATGTCGTCTTAACATTTTTTCGTGGAATGAAGATCAGGCACTCGGTAAACCGATTGATCTTCGTTCCTGCCATCTTGAAGCCTACGAGATTATAAACGATGAATTTGTGAAATGGCATCAGGAAGAAAGGAGTACCACGAAGCTCTGTGCCATCTAGCAGCTGCCCTTTCTCATGACATATCGTCAGCTCGATGATACCGATCACAAATTCCGCATCGCTTGTTATAAAGTCCCATCGTTCATCCTGCAGATCGTCAAGAAATCGCTGACACGCCTTGATTCGATATTCGTTCGCTACGATGGAGCCATCACAGACCCCGTTCGCATAGTCCATGACTTCCTTAAGATTTTCGTTCAAGCCGTTCCAACGCTTCACCCAGGACGCTCTTCTTGCCCTGGTCCAGTCCTTTCGCTTTGATCGCCTTAAATCCTTTTGGTGTCAGACCGAAAAGATTCTCCATCTCAATGAGTTCGCGGCGCAGATTTTCCATAGATAGGTACAGCGGTGCTTTCCGTATGTTGGTGGCACCTGCTTTGTTGGTGTACTTTTCGGTCACTTTGCAGCCTGTTTCCCGCCATGTTCCGCATAAGATATCATATTGCATGCGCATATCTGCATACCGTTGTATCGGGATGTTAAATTCCTCCCGATAAACGCCTAAACTTCGCATTTTTTCGATCGTTTCATTTCTGATCTTGTTGGTCCGGATGGTGATCTTTTTATCGCTCAGCATGTGCTCACCCCCTTTTTTCTAAAAATCATTAGAGTTGGAAGAAGTTACCCTACCCAGTAGAGAATTATGTTTTCTCAGATTCTGCAGCTGGGGGGGATTCATTCCGTATAGCAGCAATGTTCTTTTCAGATCCGTCTTTCATGCAGATGATCGTTTCTGTAGATCCGTCAGCCAGCAGTCTTCTTGTCAGCGTGTCGATGCCGTCTGCCAGTCTGTCCACGATTATGAGCAGCTCACGATCCTCCTGTGGCTCGCAGTATCCCTGTATCGTCAATGACTCCGGTGTAATCGTTTCTTTTGCTTTATGAAATGCTTTCAGCATGTCTTCATATTCTTTCCTTGGCTCAGGCTTCATGCCTTGTTCCTCCAATCCCTTCCAGGTATCGTTATATCCATCAGTTGCCTTCCCAGTGCTGTCAGCTCTCCGGTCTTTCTGTTCTCTAACTTGTTATGGCTTCCTTGGCTCACGCTAATCAGATTCCAGTCACACCATGCGTATTCCGGATACGTTTCTGCCGGATAGATATGGTGCACGGTCGTTGCTTCTTCTGCACGGCCATACATTGCAGCTACCCGGTCCCTATACTTATCCAGACGCAGGATATGCTTCTGCTTCTTTTTCCACTTCCTGTGGTAATAATCAAACATCCTACCACTCCTTCATAAGCGAAATTATAGGGATCAGAATGATTCTTGGCAATCCAACAAATTGTCTTTGCTTTGGTCTTCATTTTGTCTGTGCTTTTGTCTATGTTTTGTACTGTATTTTGTCTATCTTTTATATTCCGGCATCAAAAAAAGATGTGAAATATTTACACATCTTCTTTCGCTTCCATGATTTCCTTCATTACTTCGTCAGCATATAAGGTATCTATTATCCTGCATATCAGTCTATCTCTATGCTTATACACCGTCTGTTTTGCGAATCCCGTTGCTGCAATAACTTCTTCAAATGTCATTTGCTTAAAATAATGTAAATCGATTATAGGATAATATTTATCACCCTTTATGCTCTCTATTGCTTCATCCAGTTTCTTGTAGCTTGTCTGTGTACATTTTGGGTGTAAGAACAATATCTTCTCCACCTTCTTAAATCGCTTACTTCTTGTGGTCGCTTTGCTCATATATTTCTCTTACCTTTCTAATCAAAGATTCCGACGGTATCCACTTGAAACCATACTGCCGGATAAATACATTTTCTGGTGTTTGTAACCATTCTCTTGTCAGCTGCAGCGCATTATAAGATTCCACATGTCCTGATTCCCGTGTGACTAACACCAAGTCATCAAACGGTATGCGTACACACACTACTGGATCCGACATCCTATATACTTCCTCCACAGCATCCTCCGGCGTTATTACATCTATCATGTGCAGCTCACGTAGTCATCACAACATACATCATCTTTCCATGCATACATTCCAGTTGTTATGCATCTACCACTCTTAAAATTAAGACAACTTCCACATGTTTGTTTTATTGGTTTTTCTATTGATCCTTTCCTTTTAAATTTAAATTCGGTGCATGATCCATATATTGTTCTCAATCCTTCGCTCTCTTCATCATACACTTCTGCTTTGATACAACTTGTTTTGGTTTCCTTGTCTCTGTATTGGCATACATTAAGCACTATATCATATACCTTTCCATGGAATTCCATATCATGGGTATCTCTAAACTCATCATAATTCATCGTCTTATTCCCTCCTGTTGTGCAATATTCCTGTATACCTGCAGCCTTCCATTGACAACCTTCATTGCCACAATCTCTCCTCTGGTCTTTCTTAATTCTGTTTCGATCGATGCAGCGTGCAGATCCGTTTCCTTCATCCGCTGGGCTTCGTATTCCAGTGTATTGAGATAGGTTGTTTTCTCAACGATGATGTTTTGCATGATTTCCATTGCTTCTTCCAGTGTCATTTTCCTTGTTTCCTCCTCTTTAAATATGTTACATACACTATAAAACTGTAACGTATTTTTGGATGTCTCATGATGTGTGTAATAGCTGATGTATAAAGGCTTTACGCTCATTTCACGGTGCCCTTTATCAAAAAATATGTGCAAACTTTTTCATTTCCGATTTTTCTGCTTTGCCAGGTATAAAAACCACTCTTTCCAGCACTTCTCGTTTGACATCCTGCATTTATCTTTCCTGCAGCGGTTTGGTGTGAAGGCATATATGGATTTTGGACATGCAGATGTATCGTCCATCTTTCCTTCTGCATTCTCATATTTGATATGTTCGCATGCTCTTGTGAATGCATCTTCCAACACTATGTAATGTTCAATTAACTCTCTTAATGGTTTCAGATATTCTTCCGCATCTTCGTATGTATCTGTGCATAGGCACATCAGTTCGATACCTTCATATAACTCTTGATATTCATTCATAGCCTGTTCCCTTTCTGTGTTATCCATGATCTAAGCTTTTTCAGCATCTTTTCTACTCTCCTTTGTACGTTTCCGGCAGCTCCTGCCATGCGATTACTTTCTAATTTTCCCTGTCGATACATTTATTATTGCAATGCCATTGCTTACCATATCCATATCCTGTAAATATCTTTTCTACTTTCCGCTGTCCATATACGTTTTCTAACGTTGCTAATACTGCATATCCTGCAAAGATCGGCATCATCTCTTTTACCGATATCCATTCATCTTCTTTTGGCATTCTTTATCCTCCTATATAAATAGACTGGCGTGTCTTTTGGACATCATTTGCATCCCACATGATGTATAACAGCGTCGTCGAAGAATCACTATGGTTATACATTTTTTGCAGTGTCAGCAGCTTACCACCATTTTTATAGTACATGTATCCAAACGTTTTACGCAGGCTGTGCATCGCGAAGTTATACGGTATGTTGCATTCTTTTTTTATATCATCCATGATGCGGTCGGCCTGCTGGCGGCTGATTGCTCGTATCACACCGTCCTTTCTTTGCGACGGGAACAGATATTCATGTTCCGTCAGGCCAAGCGTGTCAGCGTATTTCTGGACGTCCTGCACAAATTTTTTATTCAGCGGGAATATCTGTTGTTTCCCCGTCTTGTTTTCTTTAATGTGCATATGGCCACCGATGATGTCACCCACTTCCAGCTGCAGCAGGTCTTCGGTCCTAAAGCCCACGTTTATTGCGACCATGAACAGCATATAATTGCGATAATATGTTTCATATCGTCTCAGCTGCCCTTTCTGCTTTGCACGATCACGCTTTACCAATAGATATTTTGATATCCTGTGCAGCTCTTTCTCATCCTTGATCGGCAGTGTTTGCTTTTTTCCTTTGGTCTTGTATTTGATATGGCGCGTCTGCTGGCGGTCCCTGTAGCTTGTTTTCCCCATATCTCTTCTACCTATAATCTAAACTCCGGCTCTTTGCCAATTAGTCTAAGATAGCGGTATTCTTCACCTTCCATTAGATAATAGGTTATGTTCGTCCACCCTCCTGCATCGTGATCGAAGCGATGATATATGATATCTCCATCATCATTCATAAACGGCGCTGTATAGCTGTCAAATGCCGGAGCGCCTTGCGAACAGTAGGTCATGACTTCTTTTTCAAGCATTGGGTCGTATATCTTCCCCCATTCTCTGGCATTTACCCAGGATAAAAACTTTCCACGCTCATCCGGTGCCAAAGCCTGCCCGCACTCCCCACAATATTTGTCTGACTTTTTCACCCAAATTCCGCAGGTCGGGCATTTTGCGATTACAGTAGTTCCTTTTTTAAATATTGCGCAGCCTATTTTAACATCTCTTTTCAACGTATCAACACATATCATTTTAGGCATCATACGATCTAATGCCGGTTTGATATCGTCTACAAGCTTATACAAGTCTTTTGCGGAGCACGGCTGCCCTATCATGCTATCTAGCTCTGCGCATGCATCCATAGCTTTTATGACAATATTCTTTTCTTTTTCATCCACTTCTGTTTTCCTCCTTTGTAAAATCAAACAAGCTCGGCATGTCTCTCTGATCCTGTGCATCCTTACAGTAACCTACTCCATCACGAAAGTAGTCCTGTGACAGCTCGATACCATATCCTTTTCGGTCCATCTTGATGGCCATCATTGGTACTGTAAACAAGCCGGCAAATGGATCAAGCACAGTATCACCTGTATTGCTGTAGCGGTTTATGATCCGCTCTACAATATCCAACTGTAAAGGGCATACATGCATCTGGACCTGCCGCCGGCTCTGCTCTGTGTTGAGCGTCCGCATACGATTGATATCGTCCCACACCTCATCTGTCCAGCTGCCTGGTGCAACGACCATGAAAGATGCCGGCAGTTTGTCCTGTACATCCAGCTGCTGCGCTATCTCACAATGCTCATGGTAATCATATACACTACTTCGTGAGTATTTGCGGTATGCCTTTTGCAGGTCTTTTATATCCATCTGCAGGATCTCTTTTTTTGTCAGCAGTCTATCTCCGGAGCTGCGCCAGTAGCCATGCGCGTCGATCTGCCACTGTGCCCGGCCATACTCTTCCTTGCTTTTTACGACTGGCTCATCCGCGTATGCATTGCTTCTGTCCGTCGGAAGCTTTCGAAATAGTAATACGTACTCTGGACACCCTACTCCCATCTTGCTACCATCCTTGCACTGCTCCGACCATCCCAACCGGTACGTCTGATTATTTTCCCGCACGACATCCGTTACAATGGTGATCATGCCGAAATACTGAAATCCGTGTTTTGTATAATGCTCAATGCATAAGGCGTGAAACGGCTCTATTGTTGGCATGCCGGTGCCAGTCGCATTGCCAAACAGTACCCTGTCCTTTACATGTATTGCCGCAACACGGCCAGGCTTTAAGATGCGCAGCAGCTCCGGCGTCAGAAAGTCCATCTGCCGGAAGAATTCTGCTGTCGTTTCATTATGCCCAAAATCGTTATATGTCGGCGTGTATTCATAATGATTTGAAAACGGAATCGACGTGTGGATCAGGTCAATGCTGTTTTCATCCATTCTTTTTGTTTCCTGTACACAATCGTCATTAACAGCCGTGTACAGCTTCTCTTCTATCTTCACTGTTTCATCCCACACTTTCCTTTTCATAAATGCTTCTTTGTTTGCTTCACTTAAACCGTATTTATGTACTATCTCCACCATCTTATCTACAAGGTGGTCGTGGTTCTTCCACTTCTCCAGCAGGGCTGTTTTTATGTTTTCTTCATCTTCCGTGTATATGACATCGATAATCACCTGTTCTTTCTGTAAGAACCGATAGATACGGTGTATTGCTTGTATAAAATCATTGAACTTGTAATCTATCCCCAGAAATACAGCACGGTGACAGTGCTTCTGGAAATTACATCCGGATCCGGACATAGATTTCTTTGTTGTGAATACTCTTGTTCGACCTTCTGAGAAGTCAATGATCCGTTCCTCTCTGGTGTCGATGTCCATTGATCCGTAGATATCCACTGTTTCCGGGACGGCTTTTTTTAAAGTCTTTCGTTCATCTTCCAGGTCATGCCATATTACAAAGTTAGCATTCGGATCCGCATCTATAATCATTTTAGCTTTGGCGATGCGCTGCTGCAGGCTCTCGCGTTTTAATTGCGCCGCATCCTGCAGAGATCCAGCAGCATCCTGATATAGCTGATATTCGCCATTTTTCCCGACAATATCGCCATGCTCTATTTTCAGTTTATGCCACCGGATATCCATTCCCGGCAGGTCGTAACCGGCATCGCTGTACTGCGGATCAATGTCCGACGGCTTTGTGACAAATATTGCCCAGCTAGACATCCACATCCAGAACTCATCCTCCTGAGCTGGTAGCAGTGTCAGATTATTTGCTTTCGTGCTGTCACGTTTGAAGAATCGTGTAAGAGCCTGTCCGGTATCCATAATCTCCAAAAAGCCGGCGTAATGTATCAACTCTTTGTACCTGTTTGGCGATGGTGTTGCTGTTGCGACAATCTTGTATTTCACACCCTTGAATTTGTCGATAAACGTCTGATATACCTTTGATCCGAATGAACGTAGTACAGAAGCTTCATCCAGTGACACTGCCACGAAATATGATGGGTCTATATCTCCATCCCTGACACGCTCATAATTCGTGATCATGATATCGTTATCGCAGACCCTGATATCCTGCATGCAGGTAACGTATGTTGGTCTGTTCATATCGAGCAGCTGCACTGCATCATGTACAAATTCCTGTTTTACGCCCAGTGGCATAATGAGCAATGCTTTTCCATGCTCGTGTTGCGTTATGATCCTGCAATACTCCAACTCCATTATCGTTTTGCCAAGCCCAAATGACGCAAACAACGCCCGCCGACCACCTTTTACCAGCCATTTAACGATATCCCTCTGATGCGGCAGCAAGACATGATGCAGCTCTCCGGTATCTATATCAAATCCGGAAACCGGCGCCTGCTCGATCTTACTTCGAATAAATTCAAGATAGTTCATAATTCCTTCACCATTTGTTTTAATGTTTTATTAGCATTATATAATCTGTCATACGGAAACTCATGTTCCTGCAGATATCGGAAGTAATCTGATGTTCCTTCGAATCCTTTTATATTATCCGGTTTCGCATGTGTAAACTGTGTGTACAGTATGCGATTCAACGCCACTTTATAATTCTTTGGTTCGATTTTTCTATCTGCGGTTCCCATACAGATTTTATCGTCATAAAACATATTTGGCATTGCATGCCGGTATAACTGCGTCTGCATGCCTTCTAACTTTTTATAACAATATGCCACGATATCCTTCACCTTCTGTTCACTATGCTTTATTGCATAGATAGAATTCGGATAATTTATTTCAAACGCTTTTCCTGCATACATTACAATTTCTTTATGCTCTGGCTGTTTGACAACGATACACTTCGGTGACACAGCAATGACGTCTTCGTCTATCGTTATCATATCTTCTTTGTAATTATCGATATCTGTAGCTTCAGGAAACGTCTTTTTCATTTTGCAAACAAGATCCTTTATACTAACTGCTTTAAAAATATCCTTGTCTTTTACGCAGTCATGCACCAGTATTTCAGCATCATTGCTACGGTCAGTTAATCTTATAATCATTTCTTCCATTACAGCAGTACCTCTCTTCGTGTATCACATACATTCATATTTTCGCGAAGCTTTGTTGCGATATTTTTTGTGCCGTCTTGATTCATTCCTATAAACAGATCAGGCTCTAATGTGCGTACTTTTTTCTGAGCTTGCAACATATTCAGAAAATCCATCCGGAATTCTTCTTCGATGCTGTTGTAAACCTCTATATCTGCATAACTCTCTGCCCAATATTTTACTCCGCTGAAATACATTCCAGGTACGATCTCTTCAAATGCAAACCTTTCGATCAGTACTTCTAATTCGTCTATATTACGCATGTTTTCGTCTACTATCAAAATTCCAGTACGTGCATTTATTTCATCAAAATCAGACCAGAATTCCTCTGAATTCCATTTTTCTATCACTTCCGCATCTGTCATTTTCCGATATCCATCCGGCATATATGCCCATAATTCCGAAAAATCTGGCCAGTTTTTTTCTGTGTATTCGGTTAAAATATTTTGTTTACGTCCATACAGCTGCCGCCCTAGCCGTGTATATCTTGCGAACTGTGTAAGGTATCCACTATTATCGGTTTCCAGAATGAATTCATCTGTAAGGCAGCCAATCATAATTTTCAGCATTATGCTGTCTTCTGTCCCGAGTGCATCCGAAATATGAATATCGTCCAACATACCGCTAAACATATTCATATCGTCCTGGCAATAACCCAAATATTCTATGTTTTTGAATCCTTGCAGCAACTCATTTACCAGTTCTTCATCTTTGCAGTACTCACACATTTCTTTAATCGTCCATCCATATGATCCATGTTTAAGCTCCTGCTTCTGGATCTGTATGTACTTCCTCAAATCTTCGTACAACGGTAACACCTCGTTTCACTTTTCCCTGCCCCAATAGATAAATATGCTCCAGTACAGCGGTAGCCATTTTCAGATTCGTGATCATATACTGCATGTTTCCGGCAGCTGTCTGTTCCTCACAGTTTTTTTCTGTCGGATGTACATCATCTTTCAGCTGGTATGTCTGGCTACGCAACTTTCCTTCTGTTTTGCCGGTGTGATATTTTAAAGCAACATAGACATTTCCATCATATTCACTGTTCGCCGAGTCTATATATACACATTCAGGAAGCTGCTGGAACGTCTGTTCCAACAATACTCTCGTATTATCGTTATCCACACATCCGATCAGGACCGGCGGGCATCCTTTATATTTTGATTTCAGCAATTCAACAATCTCGTTCTTTGTAACATATCCGTCAATTGCTTCGCATATGTCTCCGTAAAAGGTATTTATCTTCCGTGATAATGCTATCGCTTTGTTATCGCCTATATCGTGGCTCTGGTATGCCTGACGCTTCATGTTTTTCTCCTCAACCACGTCGCCATCTATGACTACCATCTTGCTTCCGGAATCCATAATAATTTTCGGCAGGTCCCTCGCCACAAGGGAGCCGGTCCCACCAACTCCCACGACAACAAATACATAGTTCATGATCAACCTTTCGAATGTTTCTGGAAGGAGACAGCCAGAACGTTCTTGTCCGGAAGATAATCATAATTAACTTTTCCACCGAAATCATAATCCCCATGCTCCAGCATAAGGTTTGAAATTTCGCTTTCACTGTATTCTTTTCCTACCTCAAAAATGTGTGATACATCCTGCTGCTGACGGTCCATCCAAAGGATGAACGGGAACGTATATTTCTTTCCGGATGCTTCCTTCTCCGTCCCTTTGGCTTTCGGTTGCTCGGCTTTCCCTTCTGCGGGTTGCTGCGTTTTCTCAGTAACTTCCTTTTTCAGCTTCGGTTTAACTGCTTTCTTTTCCTTTACTTCCGGTTCTTCCACCTTTAACATATCCATTAAACTCATGCCACTACCTCCGTATCTTTACTTGCATATAACATCGCAATCTTATACACATCTTCTTTTTCGTCATGTGTCACTACGTTCGTTTTTGTAAACCCAATGATTCCACTTTCAGTTCCGCGAATCGCTTTTTTCAGTCTGTCTGCATCCATACGCATACACAGCGCCTTCCCGTGATACTCCTGCACTTCCACCACAATATCTATTTCATGATCTTCTTCTCCCGGTTTTGGTGAGCTTTTAACATGCAGGACGCCATCTTTCATCTGCAGCTTCACCGCTTTTGTATATCCCTTTACCATGTCGATTGCGGCAAGTAGCTCTGATATATTCAGCTTTAACGTTACTAGCGGCTCTTTATGTTTGTCTTTCGTCGGATCGTATAGAGCGGTTGCTATCAAAGACGTGTAAAACATCCGATTTCCATTTGCAAACACCGCCACTCTTCCGTCCGTAGCAGCTACTGCATCTTCTTCCAGATACTGTAAACTTTCTTTCGGAATATTGATTTTACCTTTCAAACCTGATCTTTTGTATTTTATATAAAATGACGCTCCGTCTGCGGCAATGATGCCTTCTGGAAATACTGTGACACCATTCATCTGCACTTTTGTTTTGTCGTATCCGATAAATTCTTTCCCATCTGTTATTTCTGCAGGTGTGATTGATAAGCTCTCCATATCTCCTGTTTCTGGTTCTTCCACATGTATATCCACCATATCTGTCAAAACGAATTTTGCTTTACTTGACTTAACAGTTATCTTCTTACTTTTTACTGTTAAATCGAATTCACCGAGCTTGGCGATTGTTAGGTAATCACGTTTTGAAACCGTGAAATCCATATCTCCCGATAGTCCTGTTGCTCTGTATTTGCATATAAATCCCATTCCAGCTTGATCTGTGCTGTGAATGACGATAACTTCTGCGGCCGCTACAGCCATTACACGGTTATACTCCATAGCATACTTGGCGTTAAAAAAATCGCTGGAAAGTCTCATAGCTCCACCCCGCAATCTCTCGCTGATAACTGACCAGCTGCTACCTTCGTCCTTTTAGGTCTTATAATCAGCTCATAGCCTGCAGATGATAGGTAATTGATCATATCGTCAGCCGGCATCATTGCGCCAGTATCCAGATAAAGTAACAACCCTTTATCTCCTGCATCATATTTTCTCAGCAGCGCATATACATCACTGTAATCACGTACAGTGATTTTTTCGCATGTCAGAAATGCACCCTTGAATGCTTGTTCCACTTCTATCGGCATTTCCACCGTTCTAGCCAAATAGTTCACCATCTCCTGTTCGCACACATGTGATTCTTCCAGGAATAAATTCACGCACTTTGTTATCTGCGATATATCCATGTTGTGCTGCTTGATCAGCTTACCTGCTTTTAAAAACTCTTTCTCTGTCATATCCTCTTCTCCTTTGTTCATCTATCGTTCTCGTCTGAGCCGTTTGTAATTCGCGTTATACCAGCGTTCGCAATCCTTGCAATACGCATTGTGCCGATTCTGCTTTTTCATAAATCGAAAATTACTTTCTGGCTTATATTCACCACACATGCTGCACTTCCGCATTACATTTTCACGCACTGTTATCGCCATCCTTTAACGGGTCCCATTTACGCAGCTGCGCATATATGTATATCCCTGCATTTACTTGATTGATAAAAACTTGTGCATCCTTAAACACATAGCCTTTGTATTCCTGACGTAGCATTCGCTCGATCGCGGAAAAGTCCTCTTTCATGGCACGCGCATGCTTTCGCTTGAACGTTGAGTGATTCTTCCGGATGGTCGGCTGTTTCAAGTTGCCCCGGCTCGTATTCCATCTGCGCTTTCCACGTGGCTTTTTGGTAATGTAGTTCGCCATTCCAGTAACACCATCTTCGTTATAATCGATCGGCCGTAGTTCATTACGTCTGCCCTTTTTCCACAACTTGTTAAGTTCGTCCATCGTCAATCCTCGATCTATTACAAAATGATGATGGCAACGTACTTCATCTTCCTGCCATTCCGTGATGTAAAGGTACTTTGCCCTGGGCTTCCCCTGCTTCTTCAAGCGTTCATTCACACGGCGGAAAAAGTTCCGGATATCTTTCAATGCTTCTTCCAATGATTCTGGTTCTTTGGTATACGTAAAGGTAATCCAGTAACCTGTCATAAAGTTAGCATTTAAAAGACGGATCACATGCTTTCTGGCATTCTTATCATTAAGGTTCTGCATCTCCTCCTTTGTCGGTTTCCTTCTCCCAATCGGGATCTGACTCCATCTTGTAAACTCCGGATATATTTCCACTTCCAACTGTGTTCCTGAGTAGATTGACTTTGTAGCGTACACGCTTTTTATCTTTCCGTTTCTTAAGGCACGTTCAATTTGAGATTCTGACAACATACTTGCCTGTGTATCAAATGCCCTTTCATAGTCATAGTCGAGATAGCGCTGCATTGTCGGTCGTCCTCGTTGTCTATTGTGTTTCTTCATGCATCTCTTCCTTTTCCGTCGTTTTGTTAATATCCATTTCAAGGCCGGTAAGGACTATTCAAAATACCTTTATTTGCTTGCATTTTAGACACTTTATGGTACAATAAAAGTAAGTTGAATAGTCAACTGCTCACTATAAAAAGAATGTTGTGCTTGTCAGGTTAAACATTCTTTTTTTATACTCTTCTGATTGCACTGAGCATATCATCATACACCTTTATCTGGTGCTTATATTTCATGTTCTCATCGATTCTATAAGCTCCGACATAGTGCCTTTTATTTGTGATCAGCATGAAGATGGAATCACTGCACAGAGCGACGCGTATGTCATTGCTCTTGTCTGCTTCCTGTATTTCCAGCAGCAGCTCCCTCTGCATCTGTTTTATCGTCTGCGGTGCATCCTTTGCGTATCTCATTTCCTGTTTCGCTTCCTCGTATGCCTGCATGATAATATGTCGTAATATACATGCATCATCTTCTGACGATTTTTCCAGTCTTTCATCATTCAATATCATTCCATCATCGAATTGAAATTCAAAGCAAAGGATCGCACGTCTTGTATTCAACTTTTCTTCATAGACTGCATCTCTTTCCTCTTCTACCAGTTTTGATAGATATGACTTTACGCACTGATACAGATTTCCATTGAAGATCCGCCGTTCCATATCATCATAATCTTTGAAAAATATACGTAATGGCATACCGTTATCTCCTTCCATTATTTTTTTATATATACCTGCGTGTTATATGTCCCTAGTCGCTCTGCCACAGCTTCTGATTCGCACAGTATGTCAATGTGGTTACCTGTGTAATTGCCTGTATCCTGTGCAATATACTCCTTACCATTGATTAACACGATAGTGCCGTATGGTATTACATTAGGATCGACACCAATAGTCACTCCGATTTCTGGATCAGCTCCACTAGCGGTTGCTGATGTAATATCCATGCCATAGTATGTTATCCTAAACTCACCAGGCAGAGCTGTTCATTTTGGTTGTGATTCCAGCTTCGCGATTTCCTTATTCTTTTCTTGCAGTTCAGCATTCTGCTCTTTCACAACCTGCCGGACCATCTGTAATTCCTCGTTTGTTACTCTGTTCAGCAGCTGCAGCCTTTCTATCTCTTCTGTTTGCACGTTGCTCCATATGGTCGTATAGATGCCAAGACCAAGAAAAGCTACACCGATCAGCAACCGGCGGAAGTTGTCACGCATGGGCAATCTCCGCAGGAATCTCATCCTCTAGAATCTTTCCGTCCGTTGTCATTTTTAAGACCATAGTTTCGCCGGTACAATCTGTAACCTTTACAGCATTGTTTGCAAATAATTCTACATACAACTTCTTTACAGACAATCCCCAGTCCTCTAAATGCTGCAAGCACTTATACTGTGCTATCGTTTTGATTTCTACATTACATTTCATATGTCATTTCCTTTCACGATATTAAACTTTTTCAGCTGATCAAGTATCTCCCTCAAAGTCTCCTTGACAGCTGCCTGTTCACAACCTTGTAAAGAATCTTTTGCGGGGATATAACTCCTATGCTCCTTCATCTGGTTTTCAATGATTTCCTTAAGCAATACAGTCTGATAAGATATCTCTTTTGCAAAGTACGAATCTTTTTCAATTATGACAGGGAAGCCCTTTTTATCTTCTTTTTCCATTGCTTCCAGTTCTCTTCGTTTATAGTATTCTAAAGCTTTCAGCGTGTCTTGCATATGTATTCTCCTTTCAATTATTTTTTATTTGTTACGATTCTTTCCCTATGATATTATTTACCTGTATGGAAAGGGGGTGAAACTATGAAAATCAATATCTATTTCATTGACGGTTCCAAAATCAAAGTAAGCAATGATGCAACTATCGAAGGAACAAGACTGTCCGACACAGCATTTACTTCCTTCTTTGAATTTCTGTCATATAACATCAGAAATTTGGATACTACATCATTTCTACATATTGAGAATAAAAATCGAATATATGAAATCAATGTCAATCAGATTTGTTACATTGAAAATGTGACTGAAAAGCCAGATGATTATCTATAAACACCATAAAGAATCTTGGTCATTTCTAGTGCACCTTGCGCTTGACTCCGATCAAGGTTTTTTATATGCTCATATAAATCTAATGCTGCCGTAAACATTCCTGTACCCTCTATAACCGAATCTAAATCTTCATCGTCTGTTTTGACCGTTAACTGATTTTTGCCCATCATTTCAGCTGATTTCCATTTTACTATTTTAAGTAGTAAAACCATTTCTCCTTCTGATAAGCCTTTTTCAATAATGATTTCAGATATATCTTTTGCCATTTTTTCTATTCTGTGTGCAGTTAATTCATTTTCCATCTTTTCATTCTCCTTTCTCATCATTCTCCATACATTTCCAGTACCCAAGAAAGCGGCACCTTTCTCTCGTATGGATTCTTTTTATCTTTGTTTGCAACTTTGACATTCTTCATGATTTTTACCGCCGTAGCAGGAGAACAATTAAATTCCTTGCAAATTTCCTTATTCCCTACATATACCGGGATATTTAATTGTTTCATCCTTTCACGCCCCTTTCTTTAAACTGCCGGTGACTGGAATCCGTTGCTAATGTTTACGCCAATAGATAATCCTTTGAAGAAAACGTTAAGGTCATGGCTGATATTCGGATTCCGTTTCTTTGCTTCATAAAGCATTGCGGCCAGCTCATAGATTTCTTTCTGGTCATTGCGCATTTCTTCTGCTGTCATTTATTTACCTCCTTCGTTCTGTACGTTTACATTATAATTCCGTTACTTAACTTTGTCAACATTTTTTTGTTCTGTAACTTGACTTATTTTTATATTAGGCATATTATATGAGCAGAAAGGAGGACAATATGGAAAAAGAGGCTAATGCGAAGGAATTAAAAGATAGAATTTATACTCTTAGAAAAACCCTCAACCTATCTATGGAAAAATTCGGAAACAGACTTGCCATTTCAAAATCATCTATATCTGGGTTTGAAAAAGGAACAACCAACCCATCCGAACAAACGCTAAAGCTTATTTGCAAAGAATTCAATGTAGACTACTTTTGGCTTGCAGAAGGTGCTGATGTGGATATGTTCACGGCATTTCCGGAAACCATCATTGATGAAGTTGTGGAACAATTTGATTTGAACAAAGATGACAGAGCTTTAATTGAAACATATCTGGAATCATCGAAGGAAGAACGAAAAGCAGTACAAAATTTTTTTCAAACGTTTGCAAAAAAAATACAACAAAAAGACGAGGAATGAAAAGCCTCGTCTTTTTGTTGTATAATATAATTAAATAATGGAGGTATCTGGATGGGTGCAAACAACCGTGTTAAAGAATTACGTGAGCGATTAGGATTAAGTCAAGGAAAATTTGGTGAAAAACTAGGCATGAAAACATCTTCTATTTCATCTATTGAAAAAGGAACAAATAAACTTACAAATATTGTTGCTAATTTAATATGCAAAACATATAACGTTAATTACTTATGGCTTACTGAGGGAAAAGGTGAAATGTTTGAAACACCCGATGCTGCACTGGACGACCTAGCAATGCAATATGATCTGAATGAGATAGATCTATATTTGATAAAGGCATATCTTGATATGTCAAAAGAGGAACGGTCTGAGTTTGCGGAGGTGATATTGAATAAGCTGCTGTCCATTTTAAAAAAGGAACTTCGTACAGACCAAAAGCATTAGTATATAAAATAACCACAACAAAAAGCGAGGTTTTCCTCGCCTTTTGTTATTTGGTATAGTAATGCATTACATATGTATAAATCCGGCGCAGTACAGCTAATGAATGAATCTGTGTAATCATATTGATAATACAATTTCTATATTCATCTTCTGACATATGCTTGCGTTCTCCCGTTTATGGCACCTTTTGCAAAACATGTGTATATATTATAACATTTTAATGTTAATTTTTACATATATTGTATGAATTGGAAATATTTTCCATGTTTAATATTCTTATGCTATAATGAAATAAATAGTATGGAGGGAAATAAAATGAAAAAACTATTTACATATGGCATTTTGGCATCAATATTTATAGGTGGTTGTGCTACAACAAAAACACCTGAGCAATCTTATAAATCATTAAAAAATTATAGCTCCAAAATTTTAGTTAATTATAGGGATATTAACGGAGATTACAGAGATGTAAACAACTCTTGTTATAATATTGATGGTGTTGAAAAAAAATGCACTAGAATCCTTAAAGAGCCTAATTATAACTATGAAGTCATACTTTATAATGATGACAATGATGCGATAATAAGTGTTGATGTTGATAATGGTAAAAGCGGTAATATAACTTATATGGAAGATTCACAGGCAACAAATTATTTTGTAAAGGATGTAAATGATGAGATAATTTCTTCTTCCGATGGGGCAGCATTAGATGATGTGAAAAAAGATTACAAAGAGATATTATCCAATATAGGTTTATCTGAAAACGAATTCAGAGATAGCGTTGAATATTTTGCTAAAAAGGAAGGTAAGTCCATCATCGATCAGGCTTTAAAAGAATATAAATTACAAAAACCTCGTGATTATGACGATATTAAAGCAGCGATATTAAAAGATGTTGAAATTTCCAAAGGAGAAAACTATATAAATGTTGACTTTAACGTAAATACAGAAAATCTACTATATATTCCCGGTAAAGATGAAGGCATTATTTATACAAGTAAACTTGATAAAAACATTGAAATCTCCATTTTACCGCCTAACGAAGTAATCGCCAGCACAAGTGACAAAAAGTGTACTTATTCGCTGAATAGAGATAAGATAATAGATGGCAACTGCACTCAATCAGAAATTGACGATGCTAAGTCTATGGAATTCTGGTTTAACGAATTCTTACATAATCACAGAATAACTTTAAATGAATTATTTACCTTTTTTAGACAATATAATAAAGGATGAATTTACTCATCCTTTTTATATTCCTAAAAACTCTTTCTTTTTTATTTCAAATTCCTCTTTTGTAATTATATCATTATCTAATAATTCTTTGAGTGCTTTCAGTTCATCATATCGTATTGCATTCGTTCTCTTAAAATCATCATCCTTTTTTTTACATGCATCTTTATCCATAAAATCAATGATACTCTTATCACGCTGTTTAAACCAGTGCGCATATGTATTGTGCAGTGTCTGTACCGTATCTCCCAGTCGCTTTGCGACGTCAAAATCTGTAAACTGATCAGACATGTTATTTATTAGATAACTCGCGTGAGAGTGCCTGAAATCGTGTACTCTGATCAATTCAAGTTGTTTATTCTTATTTTCATCCTTTTCATTGGCCGCTTTTACTTTTTCACGCTTTACCCGGCGTACAGTTTCCGGGTCCAGCGGCTTGTCAAAGCCAAACACAAAGCAATCCAGTGTGAATCCCTCATACTCCTTCTGCAGCTTGTATAACTCTTTTAATGATTCATGTATCCTTTTCGGCATTGATATTTTTCTGTGTGCATTCGGATTCTTTGGTGATGTTATTTTATATGGACGCAGCTTGAAAGATACGGATTTTTTTATTTCCACGGTGTTCTCATTGAAATGGATGTCGTTCCATGTAAGGGCGTTTGCTTCGCCCGATCTAGTCCCCATGAAATATAAAAATTCAAAGAAATAATAAAAACGGTCTTTTTCTGGGAACTCATCCAGGAACAGCTGAAATTCATCCGGTTCCCATATTTTCATTTCCTCTCTTGGTTTATCCTTGTTAATCCTTCGTTTTACTTTGCTCATGGGATTTGCAGGAATGTATCCCTTTTCTACAGCAAGCTGAAAGACCGGATTCATTGCGTAAAATATTTTCTTAACCGACCTCTCTGAAATCTCATAATCAAGCTGCCATATGTATTCCTGTAGCTCCTCCGACGTGATTGTTACGATATCCCTATCCCCAAACCTTGCTACAGGGCGCTTTAAATCGTCTTCCTTCGTCTTTTTTGTGGATTCTTTAACATCTACATACCTGCTTAAAAAGTCCTCGCATACGCTGTTAAAAAGCCTATCCTTGCGTGTTTGAGTTTTTGGCTTAAAAAGTCCTTTGGCTTTTGCTATGTTTTCATCATATTTTTTCTTGTATTCTTTTATTTTACTTTTTGGGTAGTCAGCTATTTGCGGTGTTGGCCCCAGAATCTCCTCTATGTATTCACCAGCCGATAACCGAATTTTAATATCCTCTTGCCTTTTTTTAAATTCATCCTTAAAAATGATTTCCTCTTTCGCTGCCTTTGCTTCTGTTTTGGCAAGTGCCGGTATCTCATAATTGTAATAGCTGCCGTCCCAGCGGGTTAGCTTGCCTTTCATGATCAGCTGCTTTTTATCTCTGATAATCGTCATATAAACCACCTCTATACCCTCATATTAGCATAAAAACCCGAAAAAACAACCCAATTTTTTCGGGTTGTTTTCGGGTTGATATATCTAAGGCTTCAAAAACCCTTTATTTATCATGATGGTGCCGGTACCCAGAATTGAACTGAGCGCTGAGCATTACCATTGCTCTGTATTACCACTATACTATACCGGCAGGTATGCTTTATGATTGGAAAGCTATTATATTATAATAGGCATTGCCGATTTTTTCAACCATAAAACAAAATTTTTTAGTTTTTTTCCAGATACGCTTTCAGGTGTCGGTAAACTGCAGCAATCGGCAGCCCCATAACATTGAAATAATCTCCACGTAGTTCTCGCACAAACAGCTTCCCCATTCCCTGAATTCCATAGGCTCCAGCTTTATCATATGGCTCATTGCTGTCAAGATATCGCTCTAGCAGTTCTTCCTCAAGCTCATAAAAGGTCACGCTTGTTTTTTCATGAAAAAGCTCAGCTTTTCCTTTCCAAACAATAGCCACACCGCTGACAACCGTATGAGTTTTACCGCTTAGCTGCTTCAGCATACGATAGGCATCCTCCCGATTCTCCGGCTTGCCCATCATCTGATCTTTGTAGCACACCATCGTATCCGCACCAAGAACAACAGCCTCGGGGTGCTGTTCCCATACGGTAAGTGCCTTCTGTCTGGCTATCTGTTCGATTGCAGAAGCAATCGGCAGGAAACGGTCAAAATATTCCTCACAATCCGCAGCAACAATATCAAAGGGATACGATAGGTCTTGTAACAGCTCCTGTCTCCTGGGAGAAGCGCTTGCAAGAATCAGACGTCTAGTCATGATGCAGTTCTCCATGAAGCTTATGAAGCTGATGTCTCAGGAAAAGATAGCAGAATACAAACAGCCCGATGAATCCGGTCGCAAACATACCCACGATACGAAATACCATCGAGGAAAAGAATTGTGCTGGAAACAAATTGATCATCAGGTCGGTTGCCGGATTCAGCAGCCACAGATCATTGCGGAATGCCAGCTTGTGGAAGGTAGTCCAAAATGCATCAAAATCAACATACGCCCAGCCTGCCAGCATTGCGAAAAACACCGCTGCCAGTATCGCCGTTTTCATATAATTGATACTAAAAATCGTCAGCATTCCACTTTTCAAGCGTACCGCCATGTACACCAGAGAAAGCACAAGCAGAATGATCGCAACATTTCTCAACACCATGGCAAACCGGTACAGGTTGCGTACATCGACCATATGGGAGGATTCTCTCGCATTGAATGCCTTGGTCTCCGTCCCCTTAACCGCTACGGTGACATCAATATTATCCCGACGGTCCTGCAGATAATCCAGCAGTGCATCCGTTGCCTTGTTGAGATCCTTCTCCGTCATCCCTAAAGACTGTGCAGTTTCCAGTGATGCATATTCCGTTTTATAAAAACCCTTATTGAAGCAATTTATGTTTATACTCGTAACCAGTAGAATCACGATTGTGCAGACAGCAGCAGTGTATGCCGCCAATGTCGTTAGTTTTTCTAACAGCTGTTTCATAGGATACTCCTTATATATTAAATGGCTTTTTATATCGTACCATATTTCAGAAAAAAAGAAAATCACCTTTTTTTAAAATCAGACATTTACAAAGCAAAGCACGCTGCTGTACACAGAGCAATTTCCCATACAGAAAGGAAACCATGGAGGATACTCCTGCAAGTACGAGTCTACTGTCACAGGATGGCTTTGTTTTTCCCCTTATCCCAGCTAGTACATACAACATAGATTGAGAAAATAACCACAGCTCCTGATTCGGAACATCTATCACCATGCAATAAAAAGCGTCAGCATGGAAAAAGCGGGATTCCCCGCTTTCTAATCATCCTGTGCAATGATTCTTATCCGCACATTCCGGTCACGTTATTCTACTGCAATCAGACGCAGATTGCTTACACCGCGGCAGCTGCGCAGACGCTCCAGTAGCTCATCGATGGATACCGCCATTTCGCATAAATCAAAGGACAGTACCACCGACGCCCACTCATGAATCGGAATATTCTGATTGATGGTCAATATATTGGCATTGACGCTCGACATCGTGTTCAGTACCTCTGACAAAATTCCTTTGTCATGATGCAGCATAAGAGATATCACAGCCTTTCGCTCACTCATTCCCTGAGCTGGCAGAAAGACATAGTCCTTATATTTATAATATGTTCCGCGGCTGATTCCGACACGCTTGACAGCCTCGCTCACCTGCTTTACCTCACCGTTTTGCAGCAGGGAGCGCGCTTCAATGACCTTGTCCAGCACATCCGGCAGAATCGTACTGTCTACAATATAGTATTTCTCCATCAGCATACCTCGCTTTGCACACCGTCATAGGTCGCACGCAGAATACGAGCATCCCAGGATGGATACTGATTCTTTATTTTTTCAACAAGCACACGGGCTGTCGCTTCCTCCTGGGTCAGAGCGATCATCGTCGATCCGCTTCCGGATATATACATGGTAATCATATCCGTTTCCCTGCACAGACTGCGGACATTCTCATATTCCATAATCAATTTCTTGCGGTAGGGCTCCTGCATCTGATCTGTGCAGGCTTTTCTCATAATCATGGCATTCCCGATTTCCATCGCCTTTGCCAATGCCGCACAGCGCCCCATCTGATAGACAGCGTCCCGATACCTCATGGTATCCGGTAAAACCTCCCGTGCCGCTTTGGTGCTTACCTCATAATCGGGAATCATTGTCACAAACAGCAAATCGCGTTTTACACCGTAACGAATCATATTCGGCTTCCCGTCTTCCATGAAGGAAACGCACAGACCGCCAAAGATGGCCGGAGCAATATTATCCGGATGTCCCTCCATCTGTGTCGCCAGATCAAAGAGCTCATAGCGGTTCATGCGGTTATGAAACAGGGCATTCGCTCCAGCAAGTCCTGCGACGATACAGGTTGCGCTGCTGCCAAGTCCTCTGGCATAGGGAATATCGGTATCCACGGTGATGCGGATTCCCGAAACGCTTTCCCCCATATACTGGAGCCCCTTTACAAATGCCTGATAAAACAGATTCTCTTCATTGCAGTAGGCTTCTTCACAGCCCGCAATTTCCAAGCCCTCTGCAATCACCTCAAAGGTCACGGTCGCAAAATCGTCAAGCGCCAGGCCAAGACAGTCATAGCCGACTCCCAGATTCGCACTTGTTGCCGGAACACGTACCTTAACCATGGAATATTTCCTCCCCGATGGTTTCCACAAAGGAAGGCATATCATCCTTATCAATCAGGTGGCTGTGCAAAATGTCCATTTTCGCAAGCTCTGCCAGCGGCTTCGGCATCGCAGAACCGCTTTTCTGCTGCAGCATTTCCATACAGGCAAACTCATCCTGGATTGTCTCATTAAACAAAGCCTCGTAAACAGCCGGTGCAAATTTATATGGACTGGCTGTGGAAAGCAACACACATTTATGCATGGAATCCTCTTTTTCATAATCCTTCATCACCTTGTAGGCGATTGCCGTATGCGGATCCATAACATAACCGCTCTGTTCATAAAATTCACGCATACTCTGTGCACATGCCGCATCATCACAATAGCCACCCGCAAAATCTTCACGGACAGAGGTGAAAATGTCCTCACGCACCTGATAGCGTCCTGTTGCTTCCAGCTCGTTCATTAGCTGTGCGATATAGTCAGCATCCTTGCCGCTCTTGTAGTAAAGCAGCCGCTCCAGGTTGCTGGAAATCAGTATATCCATACTCGGAGAGATGGTTTTATAGAACGGACGGTTTCGATCGTAGACACCGTCCTTTAAAAAGTCAAAGAGTACATTATTGGAATTGGATGCCACGATAAATTTGTTTACCGGCAAGCCCATCAGCTTGGCATAGTAACCGGCAAGCACATTCCCATAGTTTCCTGTCGGCACACAGAAATTCACTTTTTCCCCAAATGTGATTTCCTTTGTCCGTACCATTTCCTTATATGCATACACATAATATACAACCTGCGGAATCAGTCTACCGATATTGATGGAGTTCGCGCTGGATAAGGTGATACCCTTTTCCTTCAGCCGTGCAGACAGCTGTGCATTCTGAAAGATCCGCTTCACATTAGACTGGGCATCATCGAAGTTACCCCTGATGGCACAGACACAGGTATTGCTTCCTTTGGTGGTTATCATCTGCAGACGCTGAATATTGGATACACCCTCATCCGGATAGAAGACCGTGATTCCGGTACGCGGCACATCCAAAAAGCCCTCAAGGGCAGCCTTACCGGTGTCGCCGCTGGTTGCGGTTAAAATCATGACATGTTCATCGGGATGCTGCTGCAGGGATTTGCTCATCAGCTGCGGAAGCATGCGCAGCCCCACATCCTTAAAGGCGCAGGTAGGACCATGAAACAGCTCCAGAATATTGGTGTTCCCCGCCTTATGAAGCGGCGTGATGTGCTCATCTCTGAATTTGCCCTTATAGGCATTTTCCACACAGTCCTTTACTTCTTCCTCGGTAAAATCCGGTAACAGCAGCTGCAGAACAGTTTCCGCCATCTGCTCATAGGTCATCTGCATCATATCCTGCAGCGGCAGACGCAGCGTATCCAGCGCATCATAGACAAACAGACCGCCATCCTCTGCAATTCCCTTTACGACCGCTTCCTTGGGTGTGCGCGCCAGCGCTTTGTTTCTCGTACTTGTATATATTTTCTCCATGTTCCAATCTCCTTCTTTTTCGTCTTGCAATTCTTTTTTTACTATGATACAATGTTCGCAATAAAAAAACAAGTGTTTTTGAAACAAAGACACAAAAATTTATTGAGGAGGAATTATATGAATATAGCAATACTCGGTTATGGAACCGTTGGCTCGGGAGTAAAGGAAATTATTGATCACGCGGTAACAAAAAGCATTAAACAGTTGCACGTATCCTATATACTGATTCGTAAAGGAAAAGCGAAAACACTTCCTTATATGTGTGATGATATCCGGACGATTTTACAGGATACTTCTGTGGATGTCATCGTGGAAACGATGGGTGGTCTTGAGCCTGCCCACACGTATATTCTGCAGGCATTGAAAAGCGGCAAGCATGTCGTTACAGCCAACAAAGCGGTAATCGCAGCTTATTTGAAGGAGTTCACAGATGTCGCAAGAGAGCACAATGTCCGCATTTACTATGAAGCAAGCACCGGAGGTGGAATTCCCTGGATTGAAGGACTGGCAAAGGCGATGCGAATCGATGAGGTTGACCGCATTCACGGTATTTTCAATGGTACCAGCAATTATATTCTGGATCACATGCAGCGCTACCATGCATCCTTTGAGGATATTCTGAAGGAAGCGCAGGAGCTGGGCTATGCGGAGGCAGATCCAAGCGCTGATATCGACGGCTATGATATCTGCAACAAGCTGCGTATTTCTGCCAGCCTTGCTTATGACTACCATGTTCCGGATACCTTCCCGGTTTTCGGCATCCGCAATATCACGAAGCAGGACGTATCGTATTTTTCATCTTTGGGCTATGCTGTACGTCTGATTGCCAAAACCCGGCGCAACGCCAACCGTTATGGCTGTGTTGTTGAGCCGGTGCTGTTTGAAGCCGGTTCTCTGGAAAGCAACACACAGGACAATTACAATCTGATTACCCTGCATGGGAAAACCATTGGAGATTTAAAGTTTTTCGGTCAGGGTGCCGGAAAGCTTCCGACTGCCAACGCCATTGTACAGGATCTGATTGACCTCAATGAAGGCGTTTGTCACATGGATCCTTCCTTCACCAATACGATGAGCTATGATGAGACACTGTGTCTGCGTGATTATATCCTGCGTGCAGATGAGGCGGCACGTGATGAGCTGCAGGATTTCAGCTATGAGGTGAAAACCTTTGAAGGGCAGGAGTATCTGCATATTCAGAAGGCTGAGGTATATGAAATGCATCAGGTGATGGAACGGATGCTGAAGACAGATGTCCATGCCTTTATGGCCAGCATCTATGAAAGGGAGGATGACTAGCAGTATGATGAAAATAACAAAGTTTGGCGGTTCGTCGGTTGCGAATGCACAGCAGTTCCGCAAGGTGAAGCATATCATTGAAAGCGATCCGGCCCGGCGCTTTGTCGTTGTCAGTGCATCCGGACGTGAGCATAAGAAGGATAATAAGGTGACCGATCTGCTGTATCTGATTGAGGCCCATTTAAAATACAGCGTCGATCATTTATCCCTGTTTCATCTGATAGAGGAGCGCTTTATTTCCATTAAGAATGATCTTGGGCTGAGCTATCCGATTGAGGAGGACCTCGCAAAGCTGAAAGGACAGCTGAATAAGACAATGTCCACGGATTATCTGGTTTCACGAGGAGAATATCTGACTGCTAAGCTGATAGCGGAGTATCTTGGCTTTCCATTTGTGGATGCAAAGGATATCATCACCTTCCGTTATGATGGGAAAATTGATTTTGATGCGACAAAGTACCGAATGGATAATACAATGAAGAAGCTGGACCGTTTTGTCATTCCCGGCTTCTATGGCGCACTGCCGGATGGCACCGTGCGTACAATGTCACGTGGTGGAAGTGATATTACGGGATCAATTCTGGCGGATATTCTGAATGCGGATATGTATGAGAACTGGACAGATGTTTCCGGCATACTGATGGCTGACCCGAGAATTGTCCACCATCCAAAACGCATCAACACCATCACCTACTCCGAGCTGCGTGAGCTTTCCTATATGGGGGCAAGTGTTCTGCACGAGGAGGCGATTTTTCCGGTAAAGGAAAAAAACATCCCGATCAACATCCTGAATACCAATCATCCGGAGGAGGGTGGTACCATCATCGTGGAGAAAGATGATCATCCAAGCGAGCAGATGATTACCGGTATCGCAGGGAAGAAGAATTTCACCGTTATTGCCATTTATAAAAACCACATGTCGGATGAAGTCGGCATTATCCGCCGTGCGCTGGAAATCTGTGAGAATTACCGGATCAGCATCGAGCATATTCCAAGCGGGATCGATTCCTTCAGCATCGTTGTCAATTCCGAGGATGTGAAGGATATCATTTACGATATGGTGGGCGATATGAAGAAAGCCTGCAATGCCGATGAAATCAAAATCATCGATAATATTTCCCTGATTGCCACGGTTGGCCGTCAGATGATGTACCGTCCGGGAATCAGCGGGAAGCTGTTTGCTGTGCTGGGAAAGAATAATATCAATATTCGCATGATTGCTCAGGGGACGGATGAAATGAATATCATCGTCGGTGTGGAAAACAAGGATTACGAGAAGACGGTGGAAACCATCTACAACAATTTTGTTGTTTAGAAACACCGCATGCTTCACAATTCGTGCATACAGAACATATAGATAGAATATGAGGAGAGAGTGAAATGAAAACATACAAGGTCGCAATACTCGGTGCCACCGGTGCTGTAGGTCAGGAAATGATAAAGATTTTAATGGAGCGCAGCTTCCCAATCCGTGAGCTGCATCTTTTGGCAAGTGCAAGAAGTGCAGGGAAGAAGCTTACCATTGCCGATAAGGAGTATATCGTTGAGGAAACGACAGAAAACAGCTTCGATGGCATGGATATCGTTTTAGGAGCTGCAGAAAATGATATTGCCGAAAAATATCTTCCGATTGCCGCAGAAAAAGGAGCGGTAGTTGTGGATAACAGCTCAGCTTTCCGTCTGGATGAGCAGGTACCGCTGATTATTCCGGAGGTGAATCCGCAGGCAGTACGTGAGCATCACGGCATCATTGCCAATCCAAACTGTGCAACGATTATCGCACTGGTTGCGCTGCAGCCACTGCATGCATATGCAAATGCAAAGCGTATGGTCGTTTCCACATATCAAGCTGTCAGCGGTGCAGGCGTCAATGGAATACGTGAGCTGAATCAGCAGGTGGGTGCGCTGGCACATGGCAAGGAGGTAGCAGTCAATACCTTCCAGTATCAGATTGCCTATAATCTCATTCCACAGATTGGCGGCTTCAACGAGGCCGGATACTCCAGCGAGGAAATGAAAATGCAGAACGAAGGACGCAAGATTATGAGTAATCCTGAGCTTTGTGTAAACTGTACCTGTGTGCGTGTTCCGGTGATTCGTTCCCATTCCGAATCTATCATGGTGGAGTTTGAGAAGGAAATCAGCGTGGAAAAGGCAAGGGAGCTGCTGCAGGGGGCACCGGGTGTCAAACTGGTGGATGAGCCGCAGAAGCAGGTATATCCGATGCCACTGGATACCACTGATCAGGATCTGGTGTTTGTGGGTCGTATTCGTGAGGATATGAGCGGACATGCGAATGCATTAAGCTTCTGGTGCTGTGGAGATCAGGTTCGCAAGGGGGCCGCTACCAATGCGGTTCAGATTGCTGAGCTTGTCATTCAGGAAAAGGAAAAGCAGCAGGAATAAAGGAAAACTGTTCCTACTGATATGTAAAGCCGCAATAAAAATCTCAAATTCTTCCGTTCACTGTGACAGAATTTGAGATTTTTTTGTTCGGCATTCCCCTGTACTTGTTCTTATAGGAAGGCTTCCTTCCATTCGCATTTTCGTATTTACCATGCGGTAAATATACGAAGCGGTATGCATGCAGTATCCATTGCTCTATACGTGCAATTCAATCGCCATCAACCTGCGGGTTTATCCGTTGCCGCATACAGGATGTTCTCTATACAGCGGTATGTGTCCTCGCATTGTTCCAGCATCGGCATGTGACAGGCATTTCTTATAAAATGAAACTGCAGCCGATTTACTGTTTCCCAATGTAGATTCAAATCCTGAATCCGATCGGCATACTCACAGATTCCGCGATCTCCATAGATCATATGTATCGGTATGGTAATATCCGTCAGCGGACTGTAATCAAACTTCTCCTGCAGCTGCTTCGCCAGTGTATCCTGATACCATACTGCTTCCTTTGCCATCTCCTTTTGCAGCTTAGCACCCAGTGTTGTCATACTCTGCTTCATAACGAGATTACGATAAAAGGGCTCTGCCGGACATAAATTGCTCTCTATGCAAATAACGCATTTCACCGGCACACCAACATCATGTACCAGCTGCAGGGCAAGGATTCCGCCCATGCTGTGTCCGATTATAACATCAATATCCCTGGGAAGCTGTGACGCAATCCAGGAAGCCAAATCCATCACCCGAGCTGCCTGTGACGTAACCTCATGCGGATACTCCATAAATAGCAAATCATGTTCTTTCAGGCAGGAAGCTGCCTGTTTCCAAAGCTTGGATGTACAATACAAGCCCTGTAGCATCAATATTCTCATGTTCCTTTTTCTCCTATAGGCGAATGGAGAAATTTTCATATCGAAATTCCCCGCTGCCATGCTGAAGCAGACCTTTTTCCTGTAGCTCCTGCCATGCCTGTGCTGTCTCCTGAATCAGTGAAGGCCCCACTTCGATTGTATAATGGGCAGGCAGCAGGCGCTGAAGCGCTAGCGTTTGCAGCCTTTGTACCGACAGCAGGTATGCCTGTGGATCAGTGGACGGATAATCACAGTACAGAACTCCTTTATAGATAAGATCCCCGCAGTACAGCCATTCCCGTTCCAAATCAAAAAAACACATATGTCCAGGAGAATGCCCTGGTGTATGCAGGACACGAATATGACGACCGCCAAGATTCATGATATCCCCATCTCCTACAATGCCTGCATGCCCCTGCCATACAGTATAGGCGTTCAAATGAAAGTCCCCTGGAAAAGAACAGGGCTCTTTCATCAGCTGCTGCTTCACCACACCAAGCGGCAGTGGAAATTTTCCATTCAGCCAGGAATACTCCCGTTCATGAACCAGTACATCAGTATAGCTGCCATGGCTGCCGATATGGTCCCAATGCACATGTGTAGCAATTACAGTTACCGGTAATGCAGTCAGCTGATCTGTTATTTTGCGGATATCCGCGACTCCCAGACCACTGTCAATCAGCAAAGCCCTCTGCTTTCCGAGCAGCAGATAACAATTTGTTTTTTCATAATGCTTATGCTCTGAAATCACATAGGTTGTATCATCCAGCATTTCAACCTGAAACCAGTCCTTCATACATACACCTCCGCTTCCCATTCAGTATAACACTTACAGCATCAGCCGCAAAGCAAGGATCCTTTCACCTTTCTGTTTCCAGCTTGAAATAAATTTCGCATGTAACTGTAAACAGCAATATACAAAAGGAATCCATCAGCTGACAGAATATTTTCTACATTATGATGTGAGTCACCTCAGAAAGCAGAATAGAATAGTAAAAAAACCTGTATCCAGAAAACCGATATAGTTTCGGCATCCGTTTTACAGGCTACAGTTTTGCTTGATATCAGGCATTCTTCATTTCATTTGCTACGGGCTCTGAAACAAACTCTTCTGCTTCTTCTTCCACCTCTTCTTCGATTACATCCTCAATACACAGACGAAGTGTACTTGTCAGATCATTGATTTTCTTCAGAACCTCACCGATTCCATAGGCCAAAAAAGCGAAGCCAAAGTAAGGTACACAGCCGGTGAAATACAAATTGAGAATATCTGTCAGCTGCAGTGTATATGTTGTTTTATAGCTTTCCACCGTCAGATACGCCTGATAGATTTCAAAAGCGGCAATTGCCAGGAAGATAACAGAGGCCACATAAAAGACGATACTTGCCTTGGAGATTTTCATTTCTTTTTTCATTTTCATGATTTCAACCTTTCTTTACGTGTCCCTATTATCTACTATAAATGTGTGAATAATATGTGTACTATGTGAATTTTTGAAGAATTTTTCAGGTAAGCGTTCCCACCTATCATCAACGGATTCACTCTATGGTATCCCTGATTGTATCGTATTTCCTCAGTGAACCATACCGTTACTGATACAATTCTCTTATTTTTTTCAAAAACATCTGGATTATTCATGAAAAATATAGTATGATAAATAGGCATTTAGGAAACGCAGACGTGGTGGAATGGCAGACACGCTACTTTGAGGGGGTAGTGAGCGTATGCTCGTGTGAGTTCAAATCTCATCGTCTGCACCATTTTGATAAATAAGCCGGTAAATATCGGCTTTTTTATATGGTTCACAGTATGCAGATCATTATATTCACTCTGTTTGAGACTGCTGCTGCCTTTTATATGAATAAAAATCAGGCATCGATCTCAGCATCCCAGATCAACAGCCTGATTTTCAAACGCATTCGGGTATCTTCCCAGTTTCTTATTTTATTATATTTTCTGAACTCAAGACTAAGCTAGCGTCATATGTTTATACTTTCTCAGCCATGAGCAGCATGGATAACGGCAAGCCCATTGCATCATATACATCCGATAGTCCGATATCATAATCATATTCATTCAGCAGCCTTACACTCATACCGCTTTGTATGGTGCTGTTCACAAGCTCTGAAATGGAGTGTGAAAAGCTTGTGAATGTCTTGGATGCATAATCTCCGGAAATATACCCCATCCCATTGTTTTCAATCCATGGCTCAGCTGTGAAATATTTATGCTCCAGCAGCCTGACGACATCATGGCAATAGCAGTCCTCCCCCGGCAGAGGAAGCATATTCATAAGTGGATGAAAATCATGAATCAGCATAATGCCCTTTGGCTTTAGACAGTCGGACACCACCCGAAAAAGTGCGTTTACATCCTGAAACCAGGTAATTGCACCGATCGTAAACAGGATCACATCGAATTTCTGATGATATTCGCTTCCTATATCCAGAATATTCATAGCGGAAAAGCTACATGGCACATGCAGCTGCTTTGCATGCATTTGCCCCTGTGCAATCAGATTTTCTGCAATATCAAAGCCGGTACCGACTGCCCCATAGTGACTGCTGATGGACAGCAGCTCCCTGCCGTTGCTGCAGCAAAACTGCGCAACATGTTTTCCAGCAAGATTCAGTTGATCAAGCTCAGCCTGTAACGCAGGCTGAATGTAATAAGCGGATGATGCCTGGAGGTTTTCAACGACTACATCTCCCCAGCCATTGATTCTATTGTCGAACGCTTCCTCCCAAGCTTCCTTGTTCTTTTCTATATAGCTCATGTTTTCTCTGTACTCTCTTTCCTATCATTATATTCATCTTATTTAGCCTCCTTTCCCAGTATGCAAGCATAACTGATTTCTTAAATTATATCATAAATCTGGAGCATACAGCCTGGTTTTCGTAATTAGAGCTGTAGCTGCAAACTCACCATACCTTCTATAATTTTATGCGTGTGATATAATTTTCTGAAATTTCTGCAAGGAACTGGTGTTTTGCCAATACTGCAGCCCTTTCTGAACATAGGATAAAGTAGAAAACAGAGAAATCTGTTTTCTGAAGCTGCAGTGATAATTTCATTCCATGTTCATTCCTCATCCTGAATGATCGTTTTACCAAATCGTCTCCTCCCCTTATCATCGGATCAATTACGATTCGGGATTTCATCATTGATTCTACTCTTTCCCTTTCCAGAAGAAAAAGAATCCTAATCAAGAAAAATTCCTACTCCCTTATGGGGTAATCCAAAATTAGGAGAATTCAACACGAATGTATTTATCAATAGCATTTGCATCCTCCTATTTGCAAACACCCTGGAGTAAGAAAGAACAAAGGAAAAGCAGCCACTGTGAATAAGTGACTGCTTTTTCAATTATAGACTTTTGCGACGAAATATAATAACTGCCGCTGCCAGCTGAAGCAGGGTAGCAGTAACTGCACAGACTGCAGGCTTCAGAAATTCCTGCATCGTGATGCCATCGGTAAGATAAGACTGGTACTGTGACAAAAACACAAAGGGTGAATAATCTGCCACCGCAGCAAACATCGTTATCAGCACACAGAGCAGAAACAGGCAGCCGGCACACAGCAGACTTCCGGAAACAGTCCCCTTATACACGCCCCCCAGAATCATAGAGGCTGTCATCATCAAACCAAACAGCCATACCCCAGTCACAAGCGGAAACAGATGCGGCACGAGAGAGCTTTCCCAGAATACGAAATTGTACAGAAAGGTAATCAGGAATGAGCATCCCAGAGACAATGTCCACAAGCATGATATGGAAATAAATTTTGCGGCAAGAACGCTGTTGCGGGGCATCCCTTTTGCCAGCAGCGGTATCAGAACCCCCTTTCCGATTTCATTCGCCATTGAGGATGAGCACATAATAATGATTGCTATCAAGCCGATCTGCGCCGTATTTTTGAAGAACTGGAGCCAGGAATCAAGTACGACAGGCTGTGGAATCTCCATATGCATACCCTCCGGCAGAAAACCTGCGACCAGCTCCGGTAAATAACGTGCACTGACTGGATTCATAAATCCCAGTGCTGCAAATACAATCAATAATATGACAAGCTTATAGGAACGTACTGCCTCCAGCAGCTCCTTTTTCATAAACGCTGTGAATCCCTTCATTTTGTCACCTCCAGAAAATACTGTTCCAGAGTCGGACGCATGCGCTCCAGCCTCTGCAGCCGCAGCCCCTGCGCATTTACAATAGCTAAAACCTGCTGCTGTGTTTCCATATGATCCGGCAACTGCACTGCATACGGATGTGTCTGTTGTACGGCAATGCCCCGCTTTCGCAATGCTTCCAGCAACAGCGAGCACTCCTCCTCACACTTAGTTTCCACATAAAGCGATGCAGTTCCCTTCATCTGCAGCAGCTCATGTAAATTTCCGCTTACGGCGATCTTTCCCTCATGCAGAATGGCGATGGAATCACAAATGCTTTCCACATCACTCAGGATATGTGTGGAAAACAATACCGTCGTTTTCTCTTTTGCCTTTTCCAGTATTGTCAGAATCTCCTTGCGACCCTGCGGATCCAGCGCCGATGTCGGCTCATCTGCGATCAGCAGCTTAGGCTCATTCAGCAGCCCCTGCGCAATCGCAAGGCGCTGCTTCATCCCTCTGGAAAACGTGGCACATCGTTTTTTTCCGGTCTCTGATAATCCCACCAGCTGTAAAAGCTCATCAATCCGTGTCTTTACCTTCTGCGCAGCAAGGCCGGATATCTCAGCACACAGCTGCAAATACTCCCATGCTGTCATAAAGCCGTAAAATTCAGGGACATCACTGACGTAGCCGATATAACGGTTCGTTCTGGTATTTCCAAAAACAACCGGCTCCTGCATAATATACAATTCCCCGGCATCCGCCTTTTCCAGACCGAGAATCGTTTTCATTGTCGTTGTTTTTCCCGCACCGTTTTTTCCTATAAACCCGAAGATACTGTGCTGCGGTACCGTTAAATCGATGCCCTGCAAAACCTTCTGCCTTCCGAAGGCTTTATGCAGGTTGCGTAGTGTTAATACATCCATTGCTACTGCTCCTCTCTGCCGATTACAAAATAGAGAATCGGCCCCAGAAACTGAAGAAACAAAATAACCGGTATCCAGATCCATTTGTTTCCAATCCTAACCTGTGGATGACGAATCAGATGAATCAATGCAAATATTGCCAGACCAAGCTCCAGCAGAATCAGCGGCAGTAATGCCGGCAGATATTCCATAAGTGTATCCATTATGCTCTCTCCTTTTCAGCCTTTAGCTTCTGCAAACAGGCCTGATAACGCGGTTCCCCCTTCAGAAAATCGAATACAGGCGGCTGCAGCTCCTGAATCAGCGAGTCCAGAATAACCCCGCCGTCTCTGGGAGCCTGTGTGCGCAGCTGTAAAGATTCCATCCAGGCTTCCACCTCTGTAAAATACGTATCTCTATGAATCTTCATATGGGCAAGATCGTAGCGGATAATCACGTCGATCAGCCGTTCCAGCATTCGCAGTGCGGACTCCTTATCCCTGCGCTGTGCATAGACCATGGCACAGGACATATAAACCATCGTGGAGGTGATGGTATGCAGTGCATCGATATGAAACAGCTTCAGCAATTCCAGCATACGGTGCATGGTCTCATCACACAGCTGCTCATCCTCTGTATTCATCATCATATAGTTGGCCATATCCTGTATTACGAACAACAGATGCTGATAGATGCAGATCTGAAAGATACGGCTGGATTGCTTTGGCTTTCCCAGCATCTGATAGCATGCCGCAATCATCTCGCTGTCCTGTGCGATCGGCTTTGCCTCTTCACCGAGAAGCTGCAATGCCTTTTGCGGCTGTCTGCTGGTAATCAAATAGGTTATTTTCAAAGAAATCGCATCCTTTACCAGACTGTTTTCCTCACTTTCCGCAATCACGCGGTCACACAGCTCCTCACTGCGCTTCATAACCAGTTCTGGTTTTTCATGCAGCATGTAGTGATTGAGATAAAGCCCTGCCATCTGGAGCAGGAAGGGAAAGCAGGAGTAATATTTGCGTATCAGCTCCTCACTGTGAGCATACGCATTGGCGCTGTCCCGGCTCCATTCAGCACTGAGCTGCAGATACAGCTTGTTTACAGCCTCCATACTCAGCTGCGGTTCATATCCGATCAGCTCATCCACACTGACATTAAACAAAGTGGCCAGCTGGGGCAGCAGCAGGATATCCGGCAGGGTCGTTTCGGTTTCCCACTTGGAAACACTGGATTTCGATACCCCCATATAGGCAGCCAGCTCTTCCTGCGTCATGTTCGCGTCTCTTCGCAGCGCGATAAGCTTTTTTCCAAGTCGAATCGTCGTCATTGTTCATTCCTTCTTTCTGCTTTTATTATATCGTTTCCCCGCAGAGTTACAATGGCATAAAACGCAACTTCAGGAAGAAATATTTCCCAGCAGGAAACAATATATGCCGGCAAAGCATACTTCTTAGTCTATTGGTTCATCTATATCAAATAGAATCCTTTCCAGACATATGCCATTCCCATTGACACATATGTGATCAGTCCTGAAATCATATAAGTATTACAAACGGCTCTCATAACATAAAAAAACAGCTTCTCAGGCTGAGGCTGCTTTACAGCTTTTATCTGAAGGTACAGATGTATTCTATGCTATGCATTTATGAGTGATGGATATAAAATATCCGTTTGCTTGGTCCTGTCTGAAAAAGGTTCAAGCAACTGAAAACACTACGTCCGGCTGATAACAGACAGACGCTTTCCAACACCTGCAAAAAAAGGGCACAAACGTATGATCGCGTCGTACCCTCCTCACAGCGTATTTATCCTCTAGTTAAGATAGGCGAATTCTGTTTTATAACGGCTTATAGCTCTTCCCCATTGGATGCAATCACTTTTTTATACCAGTAAAAGCTTTTCTTCGGTGTACGCTCATACGTACCGTTGCCATAATCATCCAAATCCACATATACAAAGCCGTATCGCTTGGAAAATTCTGATGTTGTCTGTGATACAAGATCAATCGGACACCATGCGGTAAATCCGAATACCTCTACCCCGTCACGAATTGCTTCCTTCACCTGTGTCAACTGCTTCTGCAGGAAATCAATTCGGTAATCATCGTGAACCATACCATCGGCTTCCACCTGATCATAGGCACCGAAGCCGCACTCGGAGATAAAGATCGGCAAATGATAACGGTCATACATATGATTCAACGCAATACGCATACCGATTGGATCGATTGCCCAGTCCCACGCACTGTATTCCACATAATTGTTTTTCTCAGCACCCATTAAATTGGTGGTATGCAGCTTTAAGGAATCACCGTTATATCCTGATACAATACTGCTGTAATAGCTGAAGCTCATGAAATCAACAGTCCCCTTTTTCAATAACTCTTCATCTCCCTCCTGCATAGGAAGAACAACGTTATTCTGTTCAAAAAAGCGTTTCATATAGTATGGATATTCTCCCTTGCACTGCACATCCGGAAACAGTAAATCCATACCGGTATCAAAAAGCTGCTGCAGATTATCCTGTGGACTGCAGGTTTTCGAATAATACACCTGCTTGCTCTGCATATTCCCTACCTGCAATGTTTCATCAATTTCATGTGCTGCAAGAACACAGCGTTCTGTTGTCATATTCTGCCGCAGGCATTTTCTTTTCCTCCTGCAGTATCTATATGGAATATTTGCGGGAGAGGAAAAGATACTGACATGAGAAAAAGTAAGCTACAGCAACTGCGGCTATATGTATATCCGATATACACGATACTGTGTATTTATTTACTATTATCCTATAAAACAAAAAAAAGCGCTGATATAGAGCGCTTTTGTGCTTATCATGGTGCAGGAGAAGAGATTTGAACTCTCACGCGATTGCTCGCACTGCCGCCTGAAGACAGCGTGTCTGCCGTTCCACCACTCCTGCATGTTTCATGATGCTCAATTATAATACACTGAAAAAAATGATTTGTCTACCCCTAAATGGAAAAAAATCATTTTTTTACCTTACTTTCCCTGCAATGATTGCAAATGCTGGCAGGTATCCCATGTGTGCATGGCAGGACATATATTTTTCAAAACAAAAAAAAGACGCTGATATAGAGCGTCTGACTCAACAAATGGTGCAGGAGAAGAGATTTGAACTCTCACGCGATTGCTCGCACTGCCGCCTGAAGACAGCGTGTCTGCCGTTCCACCACTCCTGCATGATTGAGTGCCCTACAATAATACACTAAAATCTTTATTTTGTCTACCTTAAAAACATATTTTCCCTATGAAATTTCATTTCGTTTTTCCTTACTATGATGCCTCCCCCTTGTCTGCATCATCTTACCGGACGATTTTATATGCTTCATTACCTTTTAAGCGCCAGTACCCTTTTAATCTGCGAATGCAATCACCATACGATAGCCGCTTATTCTCCAGTTTCTGAGTGTCTTTTATACAAGAAGACCTGTCTGCTTTTCTTTTATGAATTACCTAAATATTCAGAAATTTCAATAAAAGCCATCAAAGAAGTTGACAGATCATGCAGTTTCACAGATTCTGTATAAAAGAACAGCCTGTGGAATGCAAGCTGTTCCATATTTATTGCGATAAAGCAAGTTGTTGAAGCATTCTTATGTTTCCTGCACGTTTTTCTTCTTCGCCAGTACTGCCTGTATGAGCATCTGCATTCAAAGAAAGCCCTATGCCTTCCTCTATATCTGTCCGATATTTTAAAGAAGGATACACGATATCTCTATTGCTTTCAAATTTTGATGCCGATGGTTGACCAGCTTTACATATGAGAAAAGGTATATACCGTTTTCTGCTTATACGGATGCCGTGCATCATAAAATGGATGCACTTCGGCATTCCTGATATTTACACCGTTTGGCAGGTCCTGTGTTTCCAGTGCCAGAGCGATAAATGCCTCTCCCCTTCGATGATGATTCAATACAAGATTCTCATCATCAAAATAATTTGCACTATACAAAACCAGAGAAGGCGCATCAGTAGTCATATCCAGACGTCTTCCACTTCCTGCATGATATAAGGTGATGCCGTTAGGCCCCAGCAAAAACGGCGTATCATATGCTCTGGTATATTGAAACTCGGGATGGCCAAGCTCGTAGCGCTTTTGTATCGGTGTCAGATTTCGGAAATCAAAGGCACTTCCGGCTTCAATTTTCTCTTTTTCAAACGGATGTCCATCCGGATGAATTTTCAGTTTTTCCACACTGTCAATACGCAGGTCATGCTGCAATATGGATTCCCGCAAATTTCCCGACAGATTGAAATACATATGGGAAGTCATATTCATCAGCGATTTCTGCGGAGGTGTACCGTGATATTCTATTATCAGATTGTTTCCACTGAGCCGATACCATATATCATAGCGGTAGGTACCCTGTGGAAATCCGTCCATGTCATGACGGCATTCCAGATGAAAATGCAGTGCCTGTTCCTCCTCTTCAACATGAAACAACTGTCTGGATATACCACCCGTACCACCATGCAGATGATGACAGCCGTTATTGATTGAAAGCTGATGAACGGTGTTCTCCATTGAATAGCTGCCATAGGCGATTCTTCCTGCCACCGGTGCGACGACTGCATTCAGATACGGCCCCTGCTGTCGCTCATAGTCCATGATATCGGAAAAAGCAGCGACCACATTCTCCATATTGCCGCTTCGATCCGAGGTTTTCAACTCCGTAATCACAGCACCGAAATTCAAGGCTGTCATATGTATAGCCTCATTCTGAATTGTATATGCATAAACAGCACCTTGTGAAAATTCTGCAACCTTTTTTTTCATGATTTACTCCATTTCTTTTTCGCATATTGCGCAGACACAAATATAAAAGGACAAATGCAGTGATATCCATGTGCATATTGCTGCATTGCACCTTCCTACACAATCGAAGCAAACGTACAGTTCATAGACCCGCAGCCTTCAGTACCTGTTTCAAATGATTTTCCATATATGCATGCAGCAAAGGATGTCCCCAGGAATACAGTCAGATGTTTCTAAAAACTTTCCACCCCGTTTTACATGACATTGCATTCTGTACCATTCCTCAGCAAAACGTAATCTCAGCCTTCACAGCTCCGCCAGTTTCCCTGCACCGTCACCAATGGATGCGATATAGAAATCCGGTTCATATCCGATTGCCTGTGTATACTCTTTGCGCACTGCAGATGTGAAGTCCTCAATATCATCATTTCTGACAATTGCAATCGCACAGCCTCCAAATCCTGCACCTGTCATCCGTGCCCCGATTGTCCCTGACTGGTTCCATGCACTTTCCACAAGCGTATCCAGTTCTATCCCGGTAACCTCATAATCATCACGCAGGGAGATATGAGAGGCATTCATCAAAGCACCAAATTCTTCAATATCGTTTTTTTCCAATGCCGCTATCGCTTTTTTCACACGTATGTTTTCCAGCACAGCATGACGGGCACGCTTTCTTTCCACCGGACTGGTGATGATGTGCTGCACCTTCTCAAATTCCGTTTCCTTCAGATCACATAAATTTTTAATCTTCACAACCGTTTGGAGCTGGGAAAGCGCATGCTCACACTCAGCACGTCGTTCGTTATACTTGGAATCCGTCAGTCCGCGCTGCTTGTTGGTATTCATGATAACGATACTAGCCTGTTTTAGCTGAACGGGTGCATAGGTATATTCCAATGTGCCGGTATCCAGTGCGATCGCATGATCCTTTTTCCCCATTCCGATGATAAACTGATCCATGATACCACAGTTCATGCCGACAAACTGATTCTCTGCTTTTTGCGACAGCTTGATAATATCCAGCTTACTGATGGGAAGCTGAAAGGTTTCTTTCAGAATTGTTCCAGTTAGGACCTCCAGCGATGCACTGGAGGAAAGCCCTGCCCCGTTTGGTATGTTGCCTTCAATCAGTATGTTTAAACCACATGGAATTTCAAAGCCTTCCTGCTGCAGGAAGTACAGGACGCCTTTTACATAATTCGCCCAGTCATCCTTCTTATCATAGTGCAGCGTTTGCAATGCAACGTCAATAATCCCTTTCTCTTTAAAATTATTGGAAAATAAACGCATACAGGAATCTGTTCGTTTCGAGACAACAGCATAGGTACCAAACGTGATGGCACATGGAAACACCATGCCGCCGTTATAGTCTGTATGCTCTCCAATCAGATTTACACGTCCCGGGGAAAAGAACAATGCCTCACCCGATA
The DNA here is from genome assembly GCF_019132535.1 of Erysipelatoclostridium sp. DFI.2.3. Classification (NCBI taxonomy): domain Bacteria; kingdom Bacillati; phylum Bacillota; class Erysipelotrichia; order Erysipelotrichales; family Coprobacillaceae; genus Thomasclavelia; species Erysipelatoclostridium sp. DFI.2.3. Next base: position 61,169 of record NZ_JAHOOJ010000003.1, read on the forward strand.
CCTCGAATATATCTGTAAATTCTTTAATCAATCGTTTTTTCATGAAGTATCCTCCTGATTTAGTCCCTGCTCAGATATACAGCCTTTTATGAGCAGGCATAGTGCTTTTTTATTGCTGAGAGACTCGCAGCACCACACCTTTCTTGAAGTGTGAACAGCTTGCGCATATCCATGCTTCTGCAGCCAACAACGGAATTGTATCTGTTTGACAACATACGCTGACCTTAGCTTTCATCAAAAGATGAACGCCTTGTCAAATCTGTTACGCCTGCTGCTGTACAAAAGCATGAAAACGGTTACTCCTCATATACATCATAAGCTTTCCTAACCGCACAGACCTTAACTATCTTGATAAAAAACAGCATTATTTTAAGAATATCCCCTTATTTTTGATATCAAATGCGCAAAAAACAGGATTTTATAGTATGATAGAATATAATCATAATCAATACCGGAGGCAGATATGCAGATTATAACGGATGAAACAAAAAAAGAAATAAAGGCACATGGAAGTCACACATTCCCTTTGCTGGTCAGCTATGAGAAAATAACCGCTTACGATTCCGGTTCTTTTCTCTGGCACTGGCACCCGGAAATTGAAATGACACTGATTACCAGCGGAGAAATGCTGTACAGAATCAATCATCAGGAATACCATGTCAAAAAAGGGGATGCTTTGTTCTGCAATGCAAATGCCCTGCATGCGGGTACCATGTATCATGAGCAGGATTGCACCTATATTTCCGTAACCTTCGATTCCAGACTTCTGTCCGGATTTGAAGGGAGTCTGATACACAGGAAATATGTGAAGCCGCTTGTGAATGACCTCTCCCTTTCCTCCTTCTGTTTTAACGGCAGTGCACCATGGCATTCTGCTATTACTGCCGCTATTCAGCACATTGCTCTATACGATGAGGAAAAAGCGGATGCCTATGAACTGGCAATCCTGATGGAGCTTTATACGATATTAGAAACACTGCATCTCCATATGCATCCTGCACGCAAGCTTTCAACCTCTGATATGTTGAATTACGATAGAATCCGTACCATTCTGCTGTATGTGGAAAACAATTACAACCGCGAGCTCACCCTGCATGATATTGCAGGTCAGATTCATGTCTGTAAAAACGAATGCTGCAGAATCTTTAAGAGCTATATGCATCAGTCTCTATTTGAGTTTATTCTGGAATTTCGAATTGAGAAAAGTATCGGCTTTCTCATGAACGGCTCTTATTCCGTTTCGGAAATTTCGCAGCTGTCCGGATTCAATGACTCCAACTATTTCTCACGGGCGTTTAAAAAGCAGAAGGGATGCTCCCCTCTGCAATACAGGAAAAAAATGAAAACACAAGGCTGAAGCCTTCTGCCTTGGTTCATGTTTCTGCTCCCTTGACCATGTCCAATAAAAGAAAGCCAGAACCGATTTTATAATATTCTTACTTCTACGGATATTTCTCCGGATGAATACTGCTGTAGATCATTTTTTCAAAATCCTGAAAACCCGTACAGCTTCGTATGAGCGGCATCATAGCCGGTTCACTGAACAGAGAAATCAGGGATTCATAAATACTTCTGAATTCCCGCTTATCTGCTTTGTTTATCGCCAGCAAAAAGATAATATACACCGTATTGGACCCCCACTGAATTCCGTTTTTTGATATCGCTACAGCAATGCTTGTCTTCATGGCATCCATTTCAACCGCATGTGGAATTGCTATCCCCCCAAACGCGGTTGTTGCGGCATTTTCCCTTCGGCACACGTTATCATAAAAATCAGAGTTTACATACTTCTTTTCTGTCAGTGCTGCACATAAAAGTTGCAGGATCTGTTCCCTTGATGCAGTTGCCGGCTCATACAGAAACAGGTCTTTTTCAAAAAAGGTATGAAAATCAACACATAGCTTCTGATTCTTTTCCTCCTCCAGCTCTTTTGAAATAACAGACTGTATCCGATCGAACTGTGATGTAAGATTGATCGGAGATATTTGCACCACCTTTGAATTTGCGTAATATGCGTGCTGTGTTAGCGGAATTGTCGAGAACACGATTGCAATTCTTTGCTCCCGCAGCTTTTCCCTGCATTGGGTTTCATCCGTCACAGAGCCGATCAGATTCAGCTGATTACCAAAATTCATCATCATGGTATTTAAGATTCCCGATGCCATATCATGATAATCCGGGCATATCAAAATCGCCGGTATTTTATATATGTTTGCTGACTGCCTCTCTATCTCAGCACCGATATGAATCGCAAGAAATGCAGTTTCATCCTCATTCACCATAAAATGATAACGATCCATCAAATCCAGTGCAATATAAATAGCAATATCAAATACGATCGGACTATTGTTCTTAATCGCCTGCGTCATTGGATTCTTTGTGGACCGCCCTGTTTTTGCACGAAAGATCAGATTTTTCAGATGCAGGGCAAACGGTGTGATAAAGGTGTTTGCGGAAAGATCAATCATATACAGACTATCAATCATACGGACATACTCTCTTGTCAAGGCAAGCACATCCTCAATACTGGGATCGTTATGAAAAGCCTTTGATGATAGCGGAAAACGGCTTGGGAGCCTTGGATGTTGTTGAAGAGGATGGAGGGATACACGATACATACCGTATTGAATACCTCCGTCAGCATATCATACAGGTACAGGAATGCAGAAAGGATGGTGTTGATATTCTGGCATATCTGAGCTGGGCACCGATTGATATGGTATCCTCATCCAGTGCGGAGATGAGTAAGCGCTATGGTTATATCTATGTGGATCTGGATGATTATGGCAAAGGAAGCGGGAAACGATTGAAAAAGGATTCCTTCTATTGGTATCAGCATGTCATTAAGACAAACGGTAAAGAGCTGTAAATCGAAGGAAAGTTTATGGTTATTTGATTCAGCATCCTATGCTGCACAAGAATGTATCTGCTGCTTGCTATAAAACTTTTGCATCCTACAAAAGAAGGCTATACCCTGCGCGTGTTGAGCCACTCCATGTATTTCCCTTTTTCATACAGATCGTCCTCTCTTGACATTTTTTAGCTCAATGTTATGATAAAGAAAAAAATGGAAAGGAAGTGCTGTCATGAAATATTCTGCCGGTATGCTGGATTTGCTGGAGGCACTTACGCTACCTGAGCAGCCTGTTTTATTTCTGAAGCTGACGATACAGCCCCATATCTGTATGGAAAGATTAAAGGATGCAGTTAGTCAGTGTATAGCGTTTCTGCCCGAGCTTGCTTTACGCTATGATAAAAAGCATAACTGCTGGAGGAAACAGAAGGACGATACTTTTTCTATGATTCAGGAGGTTGAAGACTTTGACTTTTCAAGCTGGGACATTGAGCACCATGCACAGCTCTGCATACAGATTATACATAAAGAACAGCAGGACCTTGTATGCATCGGATACAGTCATATTCTGTGTGACGGGGATGGAGCTACACAAATCCTTCGACTGCTGACAGCCTGTTATCGCCAGGAGACTGTCTCCTTTCAAAACTGCCGAACCCCCGAATCCCTTCCGATCATAAAGCTGAAAAAAATAAAAACCAAAAGAAGAAAAACAATTCCTGCCGCACTTCCTTTTGCTCCCCATCCCCTGCATACCAGCGAGCTGCATCAAAGCATTCCACGAAAGCTGTTACAGCAAATTTGTCCATCTGCCTGTACAGTGAACGATGTTCTGCTATGTGCCTATGCCCAGACACTGCACAGCATCTCCGCAGCGAATGCCGTGACAATTCCCTGTCCGGTAAATCTTCGTTCCTATCTGCAGAAAAAGCCAAGCTGGTCCATTGCAAATTTCGTTGGAGATTTTCAGGTAACACTGCATGGTCTGGATCATCGCGACTGGCGGGAGCTGCTTGCGGATGTCCATCAACAAATGCAGGAGGAAAAGGCACGCTGTTCTGACCTGCATACCATACAGCTGTTACATCCGATTATGAAGCACCTTCCTCTTGCCGTCACAAAAGCTGTCGCAAAAGCAGGCTTTCACTCACCGGAAATCTCCTACACAAATCTGGGAAAGATCGATGCGGCATCCATCTATTTTGACGACTGCACGATTACGCAGCTGTATCTTCTGGGCAGAGCCCGCATATACCCGTCCTTTCAGATATCCGTCTCTACATGGAAGGATACCTGTACCTTAGCCTGTCATGTCACAGGAGACACGTTACAGCTAATGCATGCACAGAAAATTCTTACAACCATGTGTAGACTGCTGCATACATATGCAGGACAACCCGTGTCCGAATCAAAAACAGAATGACCTCTGCCATTCTGTTTTTCTATATGCAACTACGTTTCCACTTCATTATCCCACACACGATCTGCTATGTAAAAGACCTGTATACGTACAGAGGTTTCTCAAGGACATATCCATAGCAAAGCAGACTGCCGCTGCAAGCATTAAGCTAAAACGTACATACAGCATGTTGTCCTTCCATCTCTGCCAATTGAAATACTGTCTTCTTCATCAAAACGAAATTGAGTCCTAAACAACTGAGAGTCGTATCACTTTTTGATAAATGTAATGATGACACAGCATGCCATGAATATGCCAGTAAGAAGCAGAATCCAATCGTTGTGTGTAAGCAGACTGCATACAGTTAATACAAATGCGGCTGCCATTATGATTCTGTAAAATACTTTCTCTTTCATTTTCAGCTTCCCTTTCTTTGATATATACAAACGGACTTGTCCATGCATCCGGGAGGTAACGCCTTATCACGGCAGGCCTGAGACGATTGTCTTTCCCTTGCATCGCCTCGTGTTTTAAGCCCTCATTCACGCCACTTCTTCCCTGCTACCTGCAAAGCATATTCTGCTTGATCATTTCCAATGCCCTTTCAAAAGGTACGCATGACGCATATCGGTTCTTCCAAATAAAATTATTGTAATAATCATAGGTTTTCTTTGCCGACATATAATCGTTATCCACCGTGCTGTTTGTGTAAGCAGGAACAATCATGTGAAATCCATGTTCAAATCCGCATATGATCGTTGCATTGATACAATACTCTGTCTGCAATCCTGCAATCATGATCGTATCCTCTCCTTTATCTCTTAAATATTCCGTCAGTCCTGTGTCTTTAAAAGCGCTGTTTACATTCTTATCAACTATTTTTTCTCCGCAAAGCGGCTTGAATTCATCGTATATGTCAAAGCCCTGTGCACCCTTTGTCAACGCATTTTCAGCACCATCATCGTGACGAACATACACCACCTCGACACCATGCCTTCTGGCTTGCGCTATCAATGTTTTTATGCGACTTTCAAGAAGCTGAAATTCATATAATGCTTCATTCATAATCATTGTCTGCGTATCCACAATCAAAAGTACCATTTGTTTTCTCCATTCTCTCATAAAGACCGTAATGGCCTTTTTTCCCTTAACCTGATTATTCCTCTGCTATTATGCATTCTCACGATTTCGTCCGGAGCGCCTGTAATACCATATAGCTGCCAGCATGGAAATCAGAAAGAAGATACCCGCATACAAAAAGGATAACCGTGGTCCCGCTGCATAGATAAATCCTGCGAACAATGCCCCTGCAATCATCCCCAGACTTTTCATCGCATTGTAAAAGCCCATGACCATGCTGCTGTGCTCAGCACTGGATGCCGAAGCACAAAGATCCTGCAGTAAAGGGATATAAATAGCATTTAATGCAAAGAAGATGATATTGATAAGGATAAACGGCAGAATATCCTCCAGCATCGTTATGGCGATCAGCGTGACACCGGCTCCTCCCAGCACATAGATGACAGATTTCTTAACGTTGGTTCTCTTCATGATCCATACACAGATCGTAGTATTGGCAAACAGCGATATAAAGCCGACCACGGCCTTCAGCATACCGTTATAAGAGGAATTGAAATGAAATTGATCCTTAATAAAATAATTGAAATTCTGATCATATGCCGTTGTTGCCGTTGAGGTCAGAAAAACCGCAAAGAATAAAACAGCGAATGTCAGCGTCATAAAGCGACGGGCATCCAGAAATGCCTGAAACGGATTTGCTTCCTTCCATATGCTGACAGACTTGCCTGTTACCTCCCTATCCTCTCGCAGACATATCGCAAACAGCATACCGCACAGAATGAGGACACCGCTTTGCAATGCAAAGGTCAACGGAATGGAAACGACACCGGCAAACCCGCCGATCAGATAGCCGAAAGCCGCAAATACGGTCGTGAAGGTAGCGGATAACGCCAGATAGCGCCCCCTGTTCTCCATTGTGCTTGTATGAATGATATAGGTCAGAAAGCTGACCATAATACCACCGACAAAGAATCCCGATAAAAGGCGGGCAAGCATAATGGTGGGAAGTGTTTTCATGATGGCAAACAGCAGCTGTCCGATGCCGTAGCCCACACAGCAGATACCCAGAACCCGGCGGCTTCCCATACGCGTGACCTGCTTTGCCCAGAAGGGAGAAAAAAGAAAATTGGTGAATGCCATACCGGCATACAGCATACCGAAGGAATAATCCGGTAGCTGAAGATTCTGAATGAGTGTCGGCGTAATCGGATGTGCAAAATTAGCAGCCAGACTCTCCAGAGCAACTGCGAAGAAAAACAGCTGCAAATGATATTTAGACAGAAATGATTTCATGGATGAATTGTTCATATATCGCTCCCACTTTCTACAACATGTCAAATCTTACTATGAATACGGTGGAAAATCAACTGAGAAACTACGTATGCTCATAAAAAACAGATGCCGGTTTCCAATGGAATGCATCTGCTTTTGCTTATTTCTGCTTAATATATTTCTGTTCAAACATAGAGACAGGAATCGGACGGTCGATTAAATACCCCTGCAGACCGTCACAGTCCAGCTGCTTTAAAATATCAAATTGCTCCTTTGTTTCAACTCCCTCCACAATCAGCTGCATCTGCAGATTGTGACAGATTTGAACAAGGGAGGATATCAGCATCTGTGAACGGCGGTTATTCTGCAAATCCTGCATCATACTGCGATCCAGCTTCAGCGTATCCAGCTGCGCATTGATAAATAAGGCCATATTGGAATAGCGTGCGCCGAAATCATCAATGGATATGGAATATCCCTGCCGTTTGATGCGCTCCATTATCATAATCAGAAATTCATTGTCCAGACTCTCGTCATTTTCTATGATTTCAATCTCCAGATACTGCTTGGGAACATTGTAGTTTCCCCAGATGCGTTCCAGTTCTCCCAGAAAATCCGCCATACGCAAGGTGTAGCGTGAAAAGTTCACACTCAGCGGTGTAAGTCTTCTGCCTTCCGCATGCCAGCGGCTGAGCAGTCTGCATACCTGTTCAAAAGCAAAGAAATCCAAGTACCGGATCGTGCGTGCCTCCTCCAGAGATGGAATAAACTCATTGGGCATAATCAGGGTACCCGTTTCATCGTGATAACGAATCAGTGCCTCTCCTCCGATAAGCTCCTTTCTGAAATTCACCTTCGGCTGCAGATACACCTCAAAGCGCTGATTTTCCAATGCCTGCATCAAGACGGAGCGGTCCGCAAGCTGCAAAACCGTATCGTTACAGCAGCGGTACCGGTTGGAATTTGGATTTTTCCGATAGAACTGCATTTTATCCTGATACATGTATTCATCTGCATCTGTTATCCTGGAGGATATATCCTGACAGGTGGATGTCCATATATGTCCGATTGCCCCCTTGCAATTCGCACTGCCGATGATTGCCTGCTTCAGAATTCCCACCTGCTCCAGAAATTCCTGTTCCTGCATTCCCTGAACAAACACAACGAATTCATCCCCGCCGATTCGATAGATGGCGCCGGTGTTAAACACCTTTTTCAATATGGATGCTCCTTCTGTCAGCACCTTATCTCCATAGGTATGTCCCAGATGGTCGTTGATATCCTTCAATCCGTTGATATCCATATAGACGATACCAAGGGGAATCTGCCTGCCATTGAGCTGATTCAGATCCTGAAGGTAGCGATTTCGATTATACACACCGGTTAGATCATCGTAATAGCTGTTATGCAGCAGGCGGTCGTTCAAATCCTTTTTCTCCATCGCCACACTCATGAAATAGCTGATGGTTTCCAGCATGGAGAAATTCCGCATATAGTCAGGTGCCGGATTATCCACACCGATAAATCCGATGCTTTTATTATTCTGAACGATCGGAGAAAGCGCAATGCTGTGTATATTCTGTACGTGCAGCACCTCATAGGTCTGTGGAAAGCTTTTCTGTATACGTTCCACATCCGGTATGGAAACATTTTTCCCCTGCTCGATAAAATCCTTCCAGATTGCGAGCAGCTCAACATCCATATTCTGACAGAATTCCATGGATGATTCCACACCATCGCTGCACCACTCATAGGTGTTGTTCATACATCCGTTCTGCAGCTCAAACACATAGGCGCGCTCTGCATGCATGAATTCACCGATTTCTTTCAACAGCTGATCCATATAGCTCTGCATATCATTGGATATATACATCAGACGGATACAGGACACGGTTTTCATTTCCATCTGCAGAGCCAGATTCAGACGCTCATGCTCCTGTTCCAGATTCTGACGAATCCTCATCATATCCTCAACATCGGTATAAACGACATAAACGACCGGTATGCCGTCGATCTGTTCTTCCGCAAAGGTACCGGTCATATGAATCCGCAGACAGCTCCCTCCTTTTACAGGAAGGCGGCAGAAGCATTCGTACTGCTGACTTTTGTTTCGATATGCATGCTCAACAATTTCCTTCAGCTTTTCAAAATCCTTTGGGGTCTGCTGAAAAAACAAGGTCGCGCTGTCATGAAACAGGATGTGATATTCCTCTTCACTGTATCCGCACATCGTATAAAACGTATCATTTGCCCATAATGTTGAAAACTCTTCATTGAGAAGATATTTACACACGCCGATGCGCATGGCACCGAGCTGGTTTTCCGTATCTTCCTTCCAAATTTGTGTATTCATTGTATCATCCTTTTTTTACTATCCCTTGCTTTTTTATAAAAAGCATACATCCGCATATGTAATCCATTACCGGAAGTCTTCCTATGCTTGTAACGTTTTGCGAAAGGCTTCCCTTCGGCCATGCTATCATCCATTCAGGTAGCTGATGAAATCCTTTTGATACAGGACATAATCAACTGAGGACTGCTGTCTTCCCAACTGATCTGTCCAGGAATTTTCATTCACCCGCACTCTGGTAAAGCCAAGCTGTTCATACACATGCTGTGCTCTTGTATTGGTAAGATTCACATACAGGATAATCCTGTGACAGCCTTGCTCATGAAAGAGGGAGGATATCAGCATACTCAACAGAACTTTTCCGATTCCCTTGTTCTGCCGGGAAGCATCGCATAGCTTAATGCCTATGGCGGCTGTTGCATCAGCTTTCCATCGCACACTCATTTCGCCAATCGCAATATCGTCCATTTCTATCATCAATAAGCGATGAGATGTATCGCAGTTTTTTATCGTTTCCGCAATTTCCTGCACCGTTTCCCCTGTACCGTTTGGAAATCCTGCATGTGCCATCACCCTGCCATCATTCCACCATTGTGCAAGCTGCCCGGCATCCTGCACTACAGCATCCCGTATGGTTAAGTTTTGATATCTAAGCAGCATATTCGTCCTCCAAGCAGTATATACGCTTATTACATGTGCAGGCATTTCTGCATACCGCTTTCATAGTGTCAGTTCTATTGTATACCGTTTTTTCCATAAAGGATACTTTTTTAAAAAATCTTTACAGAATTGCATTTATCCACGTTTCCAGAAGGCTCATCCAGCCTTCGCATTCCGGCTGCAGCTTCTCTCCGTCGGCTCGCTGACTCAGTCTGCCGGCTGTAGACAGGCCATGTGCACCTTTATCATACATATGAAATTCACACAGCACACCCTTCTTTACCAAGGCAGAGGCAAACAGCAGAGAATTTTGTACGGAAACCGTTGGATCGGTATAGGTATGCCACAGAAAGGTTCTGGGTACATCCTTATGTACCTGCAGCTCCAGTGATACATGGTTTCGCAGCTGCTCATCCTCCGCATGCTCCTGCAATAGATTTTGTATGCTTTCCTCATGTGCATAGGCACCGGCAGTGATAACGGGATAGCATAGAATCTGGGCAAACGGACGCAGGTCCGTTCTCTGAATATATTGTGTGATTATCGGCTGATTCCAGTTTATACCAAGACTCGCCGCAAGATGTCCCCCTGCTGAGCAGCCCATAAGAAAGATACGGTCCTGACGGATATTCCAAGCCGTGCAGTTATCCTTCAACAGCTGAAACGCCGCCGCAGCCTCAAGCAGTGCCCGGGGATAGGCAGCCGGAGCACAGGAATAACGAAGCACGGCTACCTGTAAGCCCATGGCATTTAACCGTATGGCAAGCGGTTCCGCCTCCCGATCGCTGGTATAGCGGTATGCACCGCCGGGCATCAGCAGCACTGCCGGACGCCTTGTGCTGTTCAACAGCTCCTTTGATGCATCCATAAAATACGTCTGCAGGACTGCTCCTGTTGCTTTTCCCTGCAGCTGTATCTGAATCGTTTCTGTACGCATACGCTCCTCCTATACAAAAAGCCGGATATCTCCAGCAGATATTTCTTTTATTTCCTGCTTCCCTTGCGATATCGTTCCTGATCGAGAAAGAACATCGTAAAGGTTGCCCGTGACAGCAAAACATCTTCGTCATTGAAAATAAAAACCTCGTAAACTCCGGTCGTTCTGCCGGCTGATATTTTCTGTGCGATTCCGATCAGCTTGCCGCCTCTTCCCGGCTTGATATAATTGATCGTACCGGACAAGGTAACGCTGTCCCGACCCGAGGTAAAGCTCGCTGCCCCGGCTGCGGTATCTGCGAGAGAATAGAGTGCACCACCGTGTACAAAGCCATGTACATTCAAAATCTGTTCATCAATGATCATCTCAACCTTCGCATAGCCTTCCTTCACCTCCACGACCTGCATATCGTTGCTTTGCAGATATTGAGAAGAGGAATTCAGGCGCTTCTTTAATTCATCCATTGTTTCCATGGGAAAGTCTCCTTTTTTACATAATACAATACCTTCTGTATGCTCATCATTATACCACGATGACCTGAAAAAGCGCAGCTATTTACAAGTCCGATAACAAAAAAACAGATGTTACTGAGTTATTTTTAAAAACAAGCAAAGCATACAGCAGGAAGCGCATGATTCATTATTGGAGAAGAAAATCCAATCATGCTCTATATACATGACAGTGCATCTGTTTTCGTCTTGCAGCGCCATGATCCGTGCGGTTACCTTCGGCATTTCATGTATCCGCATGCATTTCACCGAAAGGCATCTTCCTGCTGTTTTGAGAACAGCGAATTCCATCTCTGATTTTATTGTACCCTCTTCGCAGATCTCCGCCTTATGCGAAGTCTATTGACATCCGGAAAAATATCTGATAGTGTCTTACTGACAGGAGGTGATCCTATGCTGACAAAAGAACGCTTCTTTCGCATTCTGGAGCTACTCGATCATAAATCGTTCATTACAATACAGGAGCTGATGGAGGTTTTAAACGCAAGCAAATCCACAGTCAACCGCGATCTGATTGAGCTGGAAAAGCAGGGATTGATCCAACGGGAGCGCGGCGGTGCTATAAAAAAAGAAATGCCTGCGACACTCAGCAGTTATCGGGAGCTGCCCGTTATGGATAAAGAACATATTCACAGTGCGGAAAAGGATATGATCTGCGCACAGGCAGCCGCTATCGTAAAGGACGGGGATTGTGTGTATGTGGATTCCGGTACGACCCCCAGCTATCTGATTCCATATATTGCAGGTAAAAACATCAAGCTTGTCACCTCCAGCATTTATGCATTACGCAAGCTGCCTGCCTCCTTTCCCGGCGAGCTTTTTCTGATTGGCGGAAAATACGACATGCGTTATGATATGAGTGTCGGTTACCTTACAACCGAGCATATACGTAAATTCCATTTTGACCATGCCTTCTTCAGCGCAAGCGGCGTTGAGCTGGATTCTCAGGAGGTTCTGGCTATTGATTTCACAATAAGTGAAGTGAAAAGCACGGTACTGCAGCGCTCTCGCTCCTCCCATCTTCTGATTGACGATTCTAAGCTTTCCATACGGGCACTTTGTACATGGGCTGTGCTGTCTGATTTTCAGGATGTATACATCAATGCCTTTGAGTCCATGCGGGAAATGGAGCTGCCGCAGCATTTCATCATTTGTAAATAGAACTCATTGCAGTTCTTTTTTTTACGCTGTCATACAGTGGAAAAACAGCTGCGGCACGACTGCTTTCACAATGTCTAACACCCTTGCAGCTGCTGCATAGTATACGCTAAAGGGGGAATGACGATGCATGTACTATCTGCCCTGCTGTTTGCCGTATCTGCGAATATCGACTGTCTTGCCATAGGTCTGTCCTATGGCATCCAGTCTGTAAAAATCGATGCTCGAAGCAATTTGATCATTGCAGTGATATCCACTGCGGGTACCCTGATCTCCATGCTTGCAGGAAAACCGCTGGCAGCACTCTGCTCAGCGGATACTGCCAACCGAATCGGAGCTGTCCTGCTGATGCTGATCGGGTGTTGGATTCTGTTTCAAAATCACCGGACACAGCAGAAAAGTCTGAAGGCATATGACCGTGATGCGTCCAGCAGAATCGACCAGAAGGAAGCGGTTGTTCTGGCATTTGCACTCACGATCAATAACATGGGACTGGGGATATCCGGAAGCATCACCGGACTGCCGATTCCTGTAACCTGCCTGTTTACCTTTCTATGCTCGCTGCTGTTTATCGCTGTATCGCAAATCGCAGGAAAAAGCTGCATAGCTTATTTTATTCATAAATATGCAAGAGATACAGCTGCGTGGATGATTATTCTGCTGGGAATTCTGGAATGCTGTATATAAAAAAGCCTGCGGGGTATCAGGGTTCTTACTTCAGGGTGTTTGCAAAAGGGAGAATGCAACCCTATTGATAAATACAATAGGGTTAAATCCTCCTGTTTTAAATTTACTCACCATCGCGTATGAATAAAATCAGCTTCGCATACTTTTTTTCATTATGAATGACAGCAGTGCCAACGAAGCAAATGCGCCCAGATACCAGACTGCCAGCACACGCAGCTGCTGTAATGCTGTATGCAGCAGCTCCTCCATCTGCACATAGGATATCCGCACAAGCAAAGGAAGTACATAGCTGATACACAAAAACAGCAAGGCCGCAAACAGGCAGCTGAGCGCTGCATTTCGAAAAGCACGATACCTCCCTGATGCAGAAACCAGCATGCTTACAAAGGATACCAGCATAGCTCCGCACAGAAGCCGGATCGTATCATTTTGCATACCGAACTGCACAAGCCGCACAGCCAGAAGGGCGGGTACGCTGAGGGATGCTCGTGTATCCTCAGCCAGTGCAGACAGACGGGTGTTCAGGTGCAGCTGACGGGTTAGAATCTGAAGCAGCAGCTTTTGCTGGGAGGCAGTTAGATTTATATTCTGAAACAGTGCCGTTTGCTCCTTTGAAAGCAGCTCTGAAAACTGTGCATCCAAATCCGGAAGCTGTGCTGTTTCATCCGCTACACATTGTATAAAGGTAAGTCCGGCAGTATCCAGAAAGGATGTCCAGTCTGCTTGCTTCTGAAGATTCTCCTGCAGCGTATCAAGCTGCTGCAGGATGGACTGCTCCAGAAGAAAACCGCCAGGTACCTGTTCCAGCGCATCCTTAAGCGGCTCTTTGATATCCAGATGGGAAACGACAAGCGCACTCATTCCCTGTTCCTTCACCTGCCGCAGGGTCACAGCTCCTCCCAAAAGCAATGCAGTGCAGAGAAACAGCAGTGTGCTGACCCATAAAAGAAGTCTTCTCATCCTGTCACCTCCCGGCGTTTTTTCCTGCCAGCTCCTATTTCGACTACTTCCTTCAGCTTCGGATAGGCGTATAAAAGAAACCGTTGGTAGCCGCACTGTGTTTCATTCATAAAAACACTGCGCAGACGTTTGCAGTTTCCGTGGCACATCGGCTGAAATGGACAGGCAGCACACAGCTGCGGCTCTTCCCTGTATGCAAACGCCTTCGCGCGGCTGCAATCGCGTGCCGCAAGCAGATCGGTATCCAGAACATTGCCGCAGTGATATTCATCCAGTACATAAAAATCACAGGGATACAAAGAGCCGTCGCTTTCCACAACATACTGAAACTGACACTCTCCCAGCATTCCGCAGGTACCTGGTGTTTTTCCCTGCAGGAGCAGCAGCAGGTTATCAAACAGGGCAACGCTTTGATACTGCTTGTTTTCCACATCCTGTATCCAGAGATCAAAATAGCTGCGATAAAACTGATAGAACAGCTCCGGTGTCAGTGAATATGCACTCTGTTTTTCCTGCAAAGGGGCAAGGCAGGGAATCAGCTGTACATGGGAAAAGCCGTGCTTCTTATAAAAGGCGAACAGCTTCTTCGGCTCCCTGGCCAGCTGCCTGCTTAAAACGCTCAGAATATTGAAGTCTACATGTTGTCTGCGTAACAGCTGTATGGCACGCATCACGTCCGCATACGTACCGGCATTCTTGCGTTTTCGATACAAATCATGCTGCTTTCGCCATCCGTCCAGAGATACGCCGACAAGAACATTGTGCTTATGAAAAAAGGAGCACCATGCCGCATCCAGCAGACAGCCGTTGGTCTGAATGGCATACCGCACATTCTGCTTTGGCTGGCGAAGCTGTTTTACGGCATCCGCAAACTGCTCATAGAAGGGCAATCCGGCAAGCAGCGGCTCTCCGCCCTGAAAGGCGAAGGTGATATCGGCATCCGCATCCGCAGCTTGAAACACCTTTTCCAGCAATGCCACAGCTACCTCATTGCGCATACGCCCGTAGTTCGCACAGCTTCGATTTTCTGCAATATCCTTATAGAAGCAATAGGTGCAGTTCAGCTGACAGCCTGCGGATACCGGCTTGACCAGAAATGATAATGTCTTCATATGCATCCCTTCTTTCCACCGCTAAGTATAGCATGTCTTTATAGTATATCACAAGACAGCTGCTGCTTTCACCTTGAAGCAAAGCCATGAATTTCTGCTTCGGTTCTCACTTTCGGACGCTTCCTGCATGGTACGATACAGACTTTTCATCTGATATTTATGGATACGGTGATGTACATGTGCTGTATGAATCATTCAATCTGCCTGGACAGGATGAAAAATTCTTCCGAATACATCACGCTTTCCTGCCCGACGGTATTTTTTTCGAGCATTCACCGCTCTTTCGCTCTGACATGCACACGGAAGCATCAAAAAAAGATTCTTTACTGACAGTGTGCAAGATCAAAAAAGGGAATGCAATACCCCTGTAACCTATCAATGATATTTGAATACCCCTTTTTCAAACACCAGAACGTAAGGAAACCTCACAAAAAAAGCATCCTGCTTCTTTGCATACGCCTTGAAGCACAATGCTTATTGTCTGTTATATACATCTCTTTTTTGATGCCTATGCCTCTTCGTCTTCAAACGGATAGCACATTCCCCACTGTCTGCGTACTTCATCCATCAGGGCTACTACATCACTGGATAGCTTCAGGGTGCTGTTGTTCGCTGTTGCGCTGACGGCAGCCTCCATATCCCGTAGCTCATATACCAGTGCATCACTGCGTGTTCCCGCATCCAGTGTTTCTGTCCAGCCATCTCTTGTATAGCGGATCTGAAGGCTGTCTGCTCTTGGATATTCACGGATTTCCAGATATCCCTCTTCTCCGGCAACAATACCTACCTTTGGCAGCTTGGCTCGCATGGTTAACGTAACCGTAGCCATTTCATCCAGTGAATTGCGCAGGATGAAACCGCTCATTTCATCCACACCTGTTTCAAAGGGAATCATATTCGTGAGAACGGTATCAGGCTGTGCATGCAGAAACCAGCGCACAAAGGATAACGCATAGGTACCGATATCCAAAAGGGCTCCTCCGGCAAGCTGCGGGGAAAAGAATCTGTTCGTGACATCGTATTCCTTACAGCTCCCAAAATTAACCTGTATCATTTTCAGCTTACCGATTGCGCCCTGCTCAACCAGCTCTTTTGCTTTGGCAAACACCGGCATGTGAAAAATCGTCATTGCCTCCATCAGAATCAGCTGCTTCTTTTGTGCCAGTGCCATTGCTTCCTGCAGCTGTCTGTGGTTTACTGTGATTGCCTTTTCGCAAAGTACATGCTTGCCATGCTGCAAAGCGCGCATCATATAGTCATAATGATAGGTATGCGGTGTTGCGATATAAATGATATCCACCTGCTCATCTGCAAGCAGGCTTTCAATATCGTAACAGTGCTCAACCGTATATGCACTTGCAAATGCCGTTACCTTCTCCATATGACGTCCAGCGACGGCATAAATCGTACCATGCTCCTTCATCAGCGCCTCGGCCATCTGCACGGCAATTGCACCCTGACCAAGAATACCCCAGTTCCATTTTTTCATATTCTCATCCCTTTCCTGTTCACATTTTAAATATCCGCAGCATGCTGTGGAATACACGCAATCTGTTATTTCTTATCAGACACTGCCTTTTTTCAATAGCTCAAAGCCCTGATCGCTAACAACCAGAATTGCGGTGACCTCTCTTGTCAGCAGGGATGTATCAACAACCCCCGCAATGCTTTTCAATGCATGATTCAGTTTCTTCGGATCCCCGACCTTATCAAACCATACATCCGCCAGTACATTGCCATGATCACTCATTACAGCACCGTACTTTCCTTCCCCATGCTTACAGACAAAGCGGCCTTGCAGCTCCTCCACTCTGCGTTTCACATAGGCTGTTGCATCCTCCAAAAGCTCCATGACAACCGGTACATGAAACTGCAGGGTGTCTGAAAGCTTGCTTTCATCAATCAGCAGCATATATTCCTCTGCCATATTGGCAATCAGCTTCTCCCGGACATGAATTCCGCCTCCGCTTTTCAGCGCATAAAATTGACGGTCTGCTTCATCACAGCCGTCAAAGGCGATATCCACATGGGATATCTGACGCAGCGGAAGAAGCGGCAGTCCCAGCTTTATACAAAGCGTTTCCGTTTCCAGAGACGGCGTTACGATTTGCACCTGCTTTCCGCTTTCCTTAACAAAGCGTGCAAGATGAGCGATCGTTGATCCCCCTCCCAAGCCGATTACCATGCCGTCCTGTATATATGCCAAGGCCTTTTGTGCACAACGTTTTTTCATAATGTTCTTATCTCCTTTTCCTGTATCTCAGGGCTTGTATCCCTCTGCCCTTAGCAGGCTTCCCGTTCCTTCAGCTGCACCAGCAGCTCTTCCACCGTTTCCCTGTCCGCAATTCCCTTGGAAAATGCACTGGCACTGCCACATGCTGTTCCATAACGCAGTGCCGCCGCATAGGACTGCTCACGCAAATAACCGTATAGAAAGCCCGCAACCATGGAATCACCGGCACCAACGGAATTAACAACCTTTCCCCTGCAGGCCGGTGCATGATAAACCTCCTGTGTTTCAGTGAGCAGTAAAGCTCCCTGCTCCGCCATGGATACCAGCACATTACGTGCACCCATCGCCTGCAGCTCCTTCGCATAGACAAGCAGATCCTCCCTGCTGGAAAGCTCTACCTCAAACATTTCCGCAAGCTCCTTATGATTGGGCTTGATCAGAAACGGATGATAGACAAGCGTGGACATCAGTGCTTCCTGCCTTGCATCCACACATACACGGATGCCGCTCCCCTGCAGATGCTGCATGATATCCGCATAGATATCCTGTGGAATACTGCAGGGTACATTCCCGGACAGCACCAGAATATCATCCTTTTTCAATCGATCCAGCTTTTTTATAAGCTGCTCCAGATGCGTATAGCGAATCTGCGGTCCCTGTCCGTTGATTTCACTTTCCTCCTGCGCATGCACCTTTACGTTGATTCTCGTAAAGCCCTGCTCCACCTTCAGAAAATCCGGCTGAATGCCCATGGCCGCAACCCCCTGTTCCAGTGCATCCCCTGTAAAGCCTGCGATAAAGCCCAATGCACAGGATTTCATCCCAAGCTGTGCCAGCATACTGGATACATTGATTCCCTTTCCCCCGAAGATCAGATCCTCCGCCTTGGTGCGCATAATTTCACCGGCTGTCAGCTCGTTTACTTCAACCACATAGTCAATTGAAGGATTTAATGTCACTGTATAGATCATTCTTCCACCTCGATAATATCCGCTTCCTCCAGATATTCCTTCTCCACACCCTTGCCTGTGATGATCGTCGCATCACTGATATCCGCCGTCGTGATAGAGGTACAGGTTCCGAATTTACCGGAATCCGCAAGCACATAGCACTTCTGCGCATGTTTCATCGCCTCCATCTTGACATACGCCTCATTGGTATCCGGTGTGGTAAAGCCGCTGTCCACCGTTATACCGTTGGTTCCGAAAAATGCCTTGTTGAAATTGTATTTCTGCAGGGAGGAAACAGCACCGAGACCTACCACCGCTTCCGTTTTGCTTTTCAGCTCACCGGCCAGCAGGAAGGTACGAAAGCCCTGCGCAGCCAGCCGTCTTCCATGCTCCAGCCCGTTTGTCACATAAATTGCTTCCTCTTCCTTCAGATATTCCACCATGTGCAGGGTTGTGCTCCCGGCATCGATATACACAAAGTCATGCGCCTGAATCAGCGATGCGGCATAGCGTGCAATCCGCTTTTTCTCTTCCACATGCTCCTCACTGCGCGCAGCCACCTCAGTTTCATATAACCCGTATTCCTTATGCAGCAGCGTTGCACCGCCATGTACCTTTTTCAGTTTTCCCATCTTATGCAGTGCCACCAGATCCCGCCGTATGGTGGATTCACTGATGGACAGTGCCTGTGTCAGTTCCAGAACCGTGACAGTTCTCTGCTTTTGCAGAATGGACAGAATTGCCGCAAAGCGTTCTTCAGCAAGCATCCTCATTCCTCCTCTTTGTTATAAGTATACGTTCTATAATCGCCATTGTCAATCACATTCAGTCAAATTATTGCAGGAATATTTGACCGATTATGAAAATATCTGCAGGTTTTCTTGTCTGTAGCCCGCAACAGACATTCGATAATCTCTGGTACATTTAGAAATATGACGCTGGAAAGGATAGACCGGGGCAGCATCCGCACTCAGTCGGTGTATAGGTAACGACAGAAAAAAGAAGCAATTCCCTATGCATGCCAGAGACTTTATTTCTTCATAATACAGCTTCTTCCATTCCCATAATCACACAAAACACATTGTATTCATCTATAAAGAAAGTACCTATAGCTTCAACCTGACCGCCAAAGTCAGACCTCTCTATAGGTACTTTTTTCATATTGCCTTTTTGGGAATGAGTCGAGAAGGAAAACGCAATCAACGCCTGTCGGTTGAGAGAATCTGCCTTACTTACATTTCCCACGATTATTTTCTGTTTTACGGATTACTCCTTGCTTATACCTTGGAAAGGATGAAGCGGCAGCTTCCCTTGATGGTCACCTTGCCCGTATTTGCACTGGCGAATACAGAATCTCCCTTGCGGATGCTCAGCATGGTATCATCACTTTCGATACTGCCCTCACCATCCACAATGACAAAGGACGCAAAGCTTTCCTCGTCCACCTTCACACTGCACTCTGTTTTCACATCATACACATAGGTTGTGAAATATTCGCAGGTAGCCATCATGGCACACTTGTAGGTACCGTAATCCTTCTCTTCACCAATCGGTTTGAAATCACTTTCCAGCGGTGTCAGATTGGAAACATCAATAGCCTTCTCAATGTGCAGCTCTCTCGGCTTTCCATCCTTACCTACGCGTCCGAAGTCATACACGCGATAGGTCGTATTGGAATTCTGCTGAATTTCACAGATTACAATTCCTTCACCGATTGCATGAATGGTTCCCGATTCAATGAAGAACACATCTCCCTTGTGTACCGGCACCTTCTTCAATACATCCAGAATGGTGTTGTCTTCAATGCGTGCCCGGAATTCATCCTTTGTAATTTCCTTATTCGTTCCATAATACAGACTGGCACCCTCTTCGGCATCCAGAATATACCACATCTCTGTTTTCCCATATTCCTTTTCCACACGCAGCGCATACTCATTGTCCGGGTGAACCTGTATGGACAGATTGCCTTTTGCATCGATAAATTTGATCAGAATCGGGAAAAATTCAAATGCGTTTCCTTTGGTGCCAAGTGCATCCTTTCCCAGCTTTTCCACATACTCACTCAGTGTCAGTCCCTTGTACTCTCCACTGTCCACAATACTCTGTCCGTCCTTGTGTGTGGATAACTCCCAGCTCTCTGCCACAATATCAAGATCGGTTTTCTTGTTGTAGTTTTCCTTTAATTTCGTTCCACCCCACAAATAATCCTTAAATGCAGGGAGCAGTCTTACCAATGCCATACTAAATTACCTCCAATTTCTTCAGGGCCTTATAAATCCCCTCTTCTTTTACGGTTCCGGTGACCATGCTTGCCACTGCGTCCAGTTTTGGATCATGCTTTCGCATCGCGACACCGTGCACCACACCAGCGAGCAGCTCTACATCGTTATCCCCATCTCCAAACGCGATCGTCGCGTCCATGGGAATGTGAAAATAATCGATGATCGCTCTGGCTCCTACTCCCTTGTGTATCGTCTTCTTTGCGATGTCAAAGGTATTGCAATTGCGGTGATAGGAACACAGATACGTTTTTTCCAGCTCTGCGCCGCTTGTTTCCAGCTGTTTTCGATTTGGGAATGTCAGTGTGATTTTTCCAATCCTGCCCCTGACATCCTCAAAGCTGCGGTATTTGACGAAGTTATCTTCCGGTATCTTAAAATTATCCATAAAATGCAGATATTCCGACTCTTTCAGATCCTTTACATAACAGAATTTCGTTCCCTCCAGTATATAATTGATAGATAAGCTATCCATATACTGAAGCAGAGACAGCAGTTCCTCATCAGAAAAAACATCGTTGTGGATTACCTTACCATGCACAGTTACATGCGCACCATTGCTTGTCACATAACCATCCAGATGCAGATCCTTCGCTCCGTTTGGAATATAGCTCAATGCTCTTCCGGTTGCCAGCACACACAGGTATCCCAAATCCTGCAGACGGCTGATCGCAGCTTTTGTCAACTGCGTAGGAACATAGATTTCATCTCTTTCATCTACCAGCGTTCCGTCATAATCGTACAATACGAGTCCTTTTACCATAATCATCCTCCGTACAGTTTAATTATAGGAGAAACAGGTTAGGATTGCAAACAGGAATCTCGACATTTCTGAAAGAAGAGGGGTTTGTTTGAGGGGAAACATGATGATCGCAGGACATGTTGTAAACTATGTTATATGAATGCTTTGTGTATGAAAACATTCGAATCTGTTTTCCTTACATTGTGACTGTTGCATAAGACTTAATGGATTTCGTATTCTAGACTGTCCCTCGTGAATTTACTAGACATTATAAAAAAATCCCTTACAATAAAGGTTGAATAGCTGGGAGGATTTATATGAACATAAAAGCAGTATTTTTTGACATTGACGGTACCTTTTACGACCATACGACCAATCGTGTGCTGCCATCCACAAAGGAAGCAGTACGAAAGCTGAAGGAACAGGGCATCAAGGTCGCCCTATGCAGTGGAAGACCCCTGCAGCTGGCAGCTGAATTACCGGTATTCGATGAATTCTGCTGGGATGGATTCATCGGTGGGAGCGGTATTAGTGTGTATGATGAAAACAGAGAGCTGATTTGGGAAAATGCATTTACAGAAGACCAGCTGAAAAAGCTGTTTGCGATAGCAGAGAAGCACGAGCTCCCCTTGTATGTGAATGGGGAGAAAACCTTTCTGACAAGACCACTGCCTGCCAAGAAAGAATTTGTTCTGGATCTGTTTCATTTGGGCGTACCGGAAATACGAAGCTGGAATCATGAACGCGTGGATGTGCTGAGCATTTTTGAAAACCGTGATTATGACTTCCGTATGTTTCAAACGGTGGAAAACATCAGAATGCAGCCGTCCTGTGACTACATCATGGATATTTTGAAAAAAGATACCTGCAAGGCGACCGGCATCAAACAGCTGATGGCTTACTGGGGGCTGGAAAATGAAGCATATATGGCGTTTGGTGACAGTATGAATGACTGTGAAATGCTGCAGGAGGCTGCCGTTGGTGTTGCCATGGGGAATGCCATGGATGCCGTAAAGGCCTATGCCGATCATATCTGCGGCAGCAGCGATACACCTGCTATCCATGACACCCTGCAGGCTTACGGACTCATTCACTAAAACAGGAGGCACAGGCTATGAAAATAAACGCTGTATTTTTTGATATCGACGGTACATTTTTCGATCATGTGAGCGGTATGGTGCTTCCGGAAACACTGACAGCCGTAAAAAAGCTAAGAGAAAACGGCTATAAGGTCTGTTTGTGCAGCGGCCGTGCCAAGGAAATGGCAGAGCAGCTGGGTGTTTTACAAATGACTGCATGGGATGGCTATGTCGGCGGTGCCGGAGTAAGTGTCTACAACGAACGTATGGAGCTGATCAGCGAGCATGCCTTTACCAGAGAACAGACGGCACGTATATTTGAGCTTGGCAGGCAGTATGATATCTGTATTCAGTCGCATGGAACGTATGAATTCATGACGAAGCCGCTGAATCCGTATGCCCGGCAAACCTTTGCGGAATTTCACTGCAAGGTTCCCGAGGTACGGGACTGGCACGATGAGCCTCTGGTCGCCATCAGCGCATATGAGAAAAAAAGCTTTGACTGGAGTATGTTCGATGAAATTGAAGGTATTGAGCTGCAGCATCCCAATGACACCTGCGTAGACTTCATGCAATGCGGCATCAATAAAGCGACCGGGATTCGGGAGCTGATGGACTTCTGGGGTTTTCCACATGATTCCTACATGGCGTTCGGTGATTCTTTGAACGATATGGAAATGATACAGGAGGCAGCGTATGGCATTGTTATGGGAAATGGAAAGGATGCCTTGAAGCCGTATGCCGATCTGGTCATCGGACCCAGCAGCGAAGCGGTCATTTATCAGATCCTGAAGGAGCTTCACATGATTGATTAGGATGAGGGAACTGTATTTTCAATTCTACAATGCGGATAGAAAATCTGTATTCAAAGACAATATATGAAGAAAATCAGAGCTGTCAATGAAGGCTCTGATTTTTGTTTTTTATCAAAGAGAGAGACATCTGTTACAGGGTCTGCATATACGTGGTAAAGCCAAGGATCAGCACATTGAAGAATCCATGGAGTATAGCAAATCGTGTAAATAGAGAAATGATCCGGCAGCTTGATAATAAGTGCTGTAAACACTCCTCCAATCAGGAAGCTGGTAATCAGCTGCAGCCTGCAGAAAAGTAACGATATGGAAAGCATTTTCCCTATTGAATACAGGTCTTTTTCATGCAGGATTCAAATACTTCCATCCTGCTGCAAATAGCGGCGGATGTCCTGAATCTGCCGTCTGGTGTCATAATACCCCATCCAGTACAGACTGCCCAGCTTCTCCAAATCCGGCTCCAGTCTTCCCACTGTAACCGGCTGTGAAGGTGCGATGACATAGACACGTTTTTGCTCCTGCAGAATTTCCAGCGCCTCGCATTGCCGATTATAATTGGCATCCATTTCCTCCAGCGCTTTCATAAATTTCGGGTACGGTCTGTAGATCGTCTTTCCCAATGGCAGCTTTCGGGTGATACTGTCCGTTTTCTTACGATAGGACAGCGGTCGCGTCCGCACGACGATAATTTTTTTATAGCCCTCCCGCAAAGCCCAGTCAAAGGGAATTTTATCACTGCAGCCTCCGTCCAGATACGGATAGCCCTCCATCCATACCATTTTGGAAATAAACGGCATAGAGGCTGATGCCTGCACCGCCTGAAAGATATCGCGGCAGTGATCCTTTTCAAAATATGCCGGCTCTGCTGTTTCACAGTTGGTCGCAACAGCAATAAAGCGGCGGTCAAATTGAAAAAAACGTTTCTTATCAAACGGGTATTCCTGATCTGCCTGATGAAAGGCAAATGCAAAGCCAATCAGACCTTCCCCGTTTTGCAGTGCTTTTCTTCCCACATACCGCTTGTCATGGCGGTATTTCAAATTCATGCGGATTGATCTGCCAATCTGACCGGATACGTAATTCAATCCATTCATGGCTCCTGCGGATACACCGATCGTACAGCGCAGATTGATGTTTTCCAGCATGAGAGCATCCAACACGCCCTCACCATACAGTCCGCGAAATGCACCGCCCTCCAGAACAATGCAGCCTTCCTGTACCATTGTGGATGCATTCCCGTGCGGCAGCTGATGAAAGCCGGAATATATTTTGTTCATTCCATCACCTCTCACATTCCAATAATGAAGCAACTGCGTATCATGGCATTGGCACGGCTCATGGTTACAGTCATTCATTCGTTGGAATTTTACGTAAGCAATACTAGCACAACTCTATCCCATAGTCAAACGATAGGAAATGAAAAACCGAAAGCATCATCACCTTCGGTTCATTTCTAAAATAAATATCAAACAGAGAGCTTACAAAGCTGCCTTGTTTAATCGGAATACGGACACGAACATTTCATCATACAGGAGAATATGCTCTCCCATTCTTCCTGCGCTGACCACCTCATCACGCAGAATGCGAAGTCCCGGCTTTACTCTGATCATCAACTCTGTAATTTCCTCAATGGTCTTCTGTTTTTTGCTGTGAAAAACCAGCTCTTCTCTACCGATTTCCAGAAAAGCCTGATATAGTTCTTCCGGATAATCGCCAAGCCAAACATTTGGATAGTGCATGAGCATGTGCCATGCATCATCAATCTTGATTTCTTCTTCCATATCTCACTCTCCTTGCTATATTGTATTATAGAGTAGAGAAAATATACAGAAGAAGGCTAAGGTAAATTCTGGAATATGCTTATATACTTTGTCGCGCATTCCTCATAAATATAATTCTGTACAGCCGATACTTATGTGTACAGAATTAGGAATAAATTAAATAAATGCAATTTTAATGGGATAAGCTCACAGTTCTGCCGCTGTCCCTGGGATAATACATGCGTCACATGGTTACCCGTTATATCCCTAGATAATGCAAGGTAGCTTACAGCTTTTTCATTCATGGACCAGTGCTTGTTTCATATTGAAATAGATACTCTTTATGTTTATTACCTGTGTATGCCGCTACTGGTCCATTATATCTTATATACAATTCTTCACCTTAATACTAATATCCCTGCTTTGATGGTTTCAACCTGCATCCGCAAGTATCACAGACTTTTTTAATTCCTGTTAAGCATTTAAACGGTGAGCTCATTTAATTCATACGCATAATTCAGCTTATCTTTTGTCCTGGATGAGCCTTGATTCTTATATTGTCCATAAATATTGCTTCTGATTTTTAAAATTCAAGGGAGATATTCATCATAATTTAGCCTTAATTTATGAAATACAGCCTATACGATACCAAAGAATGCTAATGCGATACTTAATGCAAATACACTAAGTAGAATCGTTGTTGTTTTTATTTTCTTTCCCAATAAGAAGTACATAATACCGAACATTGCCAAAGGTAATAAGCCTGGCATAATCTGATCAAGATAAGTCTGAAGCGGCTGTGCAAATTTACCACTACCTACCATTATTGGAAGTTGAAAGCTTACCAGTGAAGCTGTCATACATCCGATAACCATCAGACCTACAGCAGAAGCAATATAAGTAACATTATCCATGATACCTGAATTCAAAAACTGTTTAAAGAAATTAGTACCTAACTCATATCCTTTAAACAAGCATATATATCTTAAAGGAATGGTTGGTATATTAACGATTAGAAGGAATAATAATGGACCCAGAATACTGCCATTAGCAGAGAAAGAAATAGCAATACCTGCAGCGATGATACGTAAGGTACCCCAGATCAAAGAATCACCGATACCTGCTATAGGACCCATCAAGGAGGCTCGAACAGCACTGATCGAGGTTTCATCAAAGTCAGGGTTATTTGCATTTTCTTCTTCCATGGCTGTTAGAATTCCATATAATAATGTTGATAAATGTGGAGTAATCGCCATAAATTCCACATGTCTCTGTAATGCGCGGGCACGTTTTTCCGGATCATCCGCATACAGTTTCCCTACAACTCTTGACATCGTATAGGCAGACCCTAAGTTTTGCTGTCGCTCAAAATTCCAGACAGCATCCTGTCTCCAAGACCTCCAGAAAACTCCCATCAAATCTTTTCGATCTAATTTTTTAACATCACTAGAATTCGTTTTCATCACTTAATACCTCCTCTGAAATCTTATTATTATTTGTTTGTTTAATCGTCAAAATAACACCTACAATAACACATGCCATCAATGCTACGCCGAATACCGGTATTTCCAGATATGCCGATAACAGGAAGCCACCAAAGAAGAAAGCAGCGACATCTTTACTGATAATCATTCTAACTAACATGGCGAACCCGATTGCAGGAATAATGCCCGTAGCAATCTCCAATCCATGATTTATGAATGGCGGAATAGCAGCCACGATATCTTTAATTAACGGAGCACCTAAGTAGTAAGAAACAGCTATAATTGCAGATAAGGAAACAATTTCAAAAATCCATCCAATCGTCTCTGTTCTTTCAACACCGCGAGCATCTCCTGCAGCAGCACATTTATCTGCATGACCACAGAATACAGGGGAAGTAATAAGCACTCTGAGTCCAGTTTTAATCATCAGTACCAAAGTAGCAACCGGCACTGCTAAAGCCACCGCAGCACTTGGTTCTCCACCACTGTTAATAACGAAGCTTGTCCCAATAATAGCACCTGATACCATTTCCGGAGGACAGCTTGCTCCTACCGGGAATGCTCCCAACCAGATAAGCTCCAAGGTAGCTCCTGTCATGATTCCAGTTCTGATATCCCCCAAAACCAAACCAACTAGCGGAGCCATAACGATCGGCCTGTTCCACATGGTACTGCCCACTCCATCATGAGCGAAGCCAAAAGCAGCTACCAATGTAATCAATAATGTTTGTACTAATAAATCCATCTTTTCTTACCCTTTCCTTTCATTAAATAAGTGTCATTACATCTTGCTTTGAATCATCCGGAACCATACGAACTTCCAACTCAATACCTTTATCATTCAGTTTTTTCAGCAATTCAATCTCTTCATCATTGACAGAAAGTGCTTTGGAAATCTGACGTTTTCCTGCTTCATTTTTAATGCCGCCCAGATTGATTGAAGTAATTTTGTCATAACCAAAAGCTAATCTGGATACATCTTCAATGTTTTCACAAAGTATCATTAGATTATATTTGTCTGTAACTCCGGCATTTAAAGCTTTGATAGAGTCATCTATGCTTTTCATGACCAATTTCACGCCATTAGGCTTTGACAATCTTAAAGCTGTCATTCTTAATTCATCTTTAACAACAGCATCACTGGCAATTAAAATGCAGTCAGTACTGATACTTTTTGTCCAGGTAAACACAACCTGTCCATGTAATAATCTATGGTCTACACGAACTAATACAATCATATCTTATTCTCCCTTTACTAAAGCATCTCTTACAGCAATCAATTTCTGTACATTCTTTTCATCGACAGTTCCTGTCGCAATATGAGTATCTTTGACCCAGCTTCCAACAATACCGCCATCTGCTACTGCAAATTGCTTGGTACAGTTTTCAGCTGTCAAGCCGGCACCTACGATTAACGGGAAATCGCCGATAATATCTCTGAATTCCTGAATTTTTTTCATGCTGGTTTCCTGACCGGTTTCATCCTGTGAAACCGCAATTGCATCACAGCGTGTCATAGCAGTTTTCAAATCTTCTTCCAGGCTTTTTCCGGATAAGTATGGTGTATGTTTAAAACGAACACCGCCGATGATATATCCGGAATATCTTGAACGATATAGTTTGATGAATTCTGCAAAGCTGATGTCTTCACGCTCAATTAAATTACCTGCAATAGCGTCAATCTGCACAAAGTGTGCTTCATATTTAATAGCTAATTCAAATGTCAAAGTGTTCTGGTATAAGCAATTAACTCCATAAATGTGATCTTTATAGTTTTCCTGAAGATATTCTAAAACCGGAATCATATGATGATAGGTTCCAAAATAGTTTTCTACTAATACCGCATCAGCACCATTGTTGTAATACGTATCGATTTCCTGCTTAGCTATTTCAAATACTTCTTCATCTGTATTTCCTTTAAGATGTAACATTCCGATAATAGGTTTTTTCCAATTAAAAGCTTCTAAAAAATTTTTATTCATTTTATTTGTCCTCCTTTTAAAGTTCTTTTATGTTGCTACATGTGTTATTACAGAATAATAAGTTTAACATCCTTTACAATGATATTTAGGCAACTATCTTGTAAAGCTTCACAATTATCCCGTAGCCAGAAATTCTTTTTTCATGTCTCTCTCCTTCCTTTCCTAAAAATCTTCTTCTTCCTGTTTATCTATGCTCTTTCTACAGGTGATTCCTGTTTTAGCCTCATCCATAATATGTGCCATACGCTTCTCACTGACATCATCATGATCGCTCAGCAATACACTCAGCACCAGATTCAAATTCATACCCGACAGAACCGTTACATCGCCAAAGGCTGTCAGCTGCGATAAAGCCGTATGCACACTGCCTCCCAGAATATCAGCCAGTATGATCCATGCATCCCTGCTGTTTTCTATCTTCAAACGAAGCTGATCTGCATAATCCTGCGGATTCTGACCCGGATACAGGCAGAACACTTCCACACCCTTTGTAAGATCACCAATGATCATGGATGCGGAATGCAGCATACCCTTTGCCAGCTCACCATGTGATGCCAGAATTATGTTTGCCATATCTCTCATCTCCCTTCACTTTCTTACGTAGCAAAAAGCGTGCCAACTTAGCCTGCTCCATATAAAAAAACAAAATAACTGCTGCTTTCTGCAATTTTTCTTTCCAATCTCCCCTATAAGCTCTCTCAATATGATTCTTTTTGTGAGCTATAGCACATGAGTTTCTTTTCAAAATGTATATGTATCGACGCTATCCCGCTTTTTATCGACGCTAATCCAACAGGGAAGTGCTGTTATATAAAAAAACTCCATCATGCACACACTTTCCACCCCGGATACTGCAAACGCTCGATACCGATCGTGCATGTGAGTACCGTCTATGCTTCTGTGAAATATGCACATAAGCAGCTTCTCCTACATTTCATTATTTATAAATCGAAAGCCGTCGTATAAAGAGTGCTTTTTATGTCATGCTTTCCTGTATTATCAGGCTACTATGCGCTCTGGCTTTCGAATATCATCCTATATATAAAATGAAAGCCTTTAACACAGGGTATTCCTCCCGATATAAAGGCTTTCAATAACCGTCATCATGTTCCACATAATTGAATATATACCCGATTTCCTCAACCGGAATTTCCACACCGTAATACTCCTCCACGACACTGAATGCATGCTTCACACACTGAATGAAGGCAGCTTCCTGCTGTGCAAAATCCTCGATATCTGTAAAAATATCAATTTCTCTTCTTGTCACTAGGCGTTCAATCAGACAGCATATATGCACATACAGTCCGAAGCAGGTATTGTTGGTAAAGCGCAGTCCCAGCTCCAGCTGCAGCTTGTCAATCGCATCCGCAACATGCTCCAGAAGCTTGTTTGGATTGAGAATCGTCAGATTGTTCATAATATTTGACAAAGAAAAATTCTTCAGTATGTTTTGCTGGAAGGTCTTCATCTCCTCCTCCCGCATATAGTCCCGGAAATAGATGTTCAATGCATCCATTGTATCATTGATAATCAGGTCCTCGATCGGAATGAAACGGATTCCCTCAATATTGGGATTCAGCGTGCCTACAATGCAGATAACCTCATACGTGTCGAAAAAGGCGTCGTGCATCTGCTTCTCCAGCAAAGTATTATAATCATAGGTCAAAACCTGAATCGGAAAGTTATGCGGCAGGGAATCCGTCAGAATTGTTTTCAGCTTCTCTGCCGTACCGATCCCGCTGGCACAGGAGCATAAAATCACCTGCTCCTTTCTGCGATGCTCTACGATATGATAATGATATGCACTGTAGGTCTGCACGGCATCAAATATCTCCTGCATGCCGGTTCCCTGAATCATACCGTTTCCAATCTCAAGTGCCAGCTTGGTTGTCACATTGTTCATAATACCGATATTGGCATTCTGATTTTCTATCCCCTTATACAGGTCCTCCAAAGAGCCCATGTCCACCAATAGAAACAGTTCCTCAAAACGACCGATTTTGCTAAGATATCGGTTCAGACGCTCAATGATTTCCTGTGTCGTGACATGCAGCGGCATATCGATGGAATCAAAGACATAACGCCCCAGAAATTTGTTCACGGCATCCGCAAGAGAACTGGCGGTGGAAAAGCCATGTGCGATGATGATACCGATCCGCTTGTTCAAATCCTGCATACGATTCAGCAGCTTCAGGTGCAGGCACAAAATCACCGAAATCATATCCTCAAATTTCAAATCCAGGTTATTTTCAAGATGCTCACGGATTTCCCCTGCAATCGCATATTCTCTGGCAAGCTTCTGCTTCAGAAATTTCTGCAGAGCTGCCATCTGCTTGCGGTTCGCCTCCTGCCAGTTGCCAAGCTCCAGTGTATTCTGCATACAATCCGCAATACATGCCGTAATGGCGATCAGGTCATTGTTCACATACTTGAAGCCATAGCGCAGAGACAGCATATCGAAGATATTCGAAACAATCCCCTGAACATACTCATTTCCCGATAATGCTGCACTGCTTCGCAGCATCGTGGTCTCCTGATAGGAATGCATCGCTTTCCCTGCTTCATCAAGACAGACAGGAAACTCATGCGGTGCCTGAAATGCCGCAAGGATATGCTCCAGCAGCTGAATGATGGGGCGCTCCTTCGATACAAAGCTTTTCAGTTCATGAACAGGAATCATACGCTGACTTTCTCTGGACACCGATTTCCCGCTATCCTTTCTTTCCCGCAGCTTCTCCGGAAGATTGAATGCACGGATTTCCAGAATACTGCTTTTTTGATCGGATGCAAATAATGCATTTACACAGCTTGCCTGTATCGCATTCTTTAATTCTCCGATGTTTCCTTCGCATTCACAGCTTAACAGCAGACGGTATACAAGCGATGATATATGAATCGACTTATGAATACGCTTTTCCTCATCCTGAAATATGGAATGAATCAGCTGCAGCCGCTCGTGAGAGCCGCGCTCCGCAAGGGATGGGACAGTGACAATCATTGGAATCCTTCGCAGCAGTGTTTTTAAAAGGACCTCCTGCGGCTTCTCCGTAGTCGCAAATATCAGACGGACACTGGATGTATACCATTTTTCATTATCGCCAACCATATGATAGATGCCTTTATCCATAAACAGAAACAGCTTTTCCTGGCATTCCGCCTTCAGACAATGCACCTCATCCAAAAACAGAACACCGCCCTCTGCCAGCTTGATCAAACCGGGATTATCCCTGTCAGCTCCGGTAAACGCCCCTTTTTTGTGACCAAACAGGTTGGCAGTCAGCAGCTCCGGATTGTTCGCATATTCACTGCAGTTTACAATCAGAAAATTTCTATCCTCCGCTATCAGTCCCTGATTTATTGCATACTCATACATAAGCTGCGCCAGAAAGCTTTTTCCGGTTCCTGTCGGTCCATACAGCAGAAGTGGAAGACCGGAGGGCGGATAGGATATCGTCGCCTTACACTGATTTACCAGCGAAGCCAGACTTTCATCATAGCCAATCAGCTTCTCAAAATCCTGCGGCTGATGCGGCTGCAGCGCTTTTTGAAATTCCTCAAGGGAAATGAATTCACGCTGATGCAGTGAAACACCATACATATCCTCTATCGTATCCCCGTCATAAAAAACGACCGGTCTGGTATTGATTTTAAGCAGACGTCCTTCGGCAAACAGCTGATTGAGATACTGTGAAACCATATTGCGGCTCAGCTGCAGCTGTTCACTGATATACAGCGAGTTCCCCTGATCGCTCAATTCAAGCTTTGTAGCCTCCACCACATAGGCATATACCTTTTCCAACATACTGTTACCAACTCCCTTTCCTTATGATAAGTGTATAGGGCAAAGATTTGAAAGTCAATGTGGAAACTTATGGAAACGTGCAAATGTTGGCACGCTTTTTGCTAGGTTATAAAAAAGAGTGATAGAGGTGATGATATGACACAATTCCTGCAGCAGAATCAGACCATGAAGCAGACACACATCCTGACACACAAGAATCAGCAGGCATTAAAGATTTTGAAGATGGACAGCCGGGAATTGCTGGAGCTGATTTCCGAATGTGTACAGCAGAATCCGTTTCTTGATTTCCATCCCAGTGCACAGGGTGACGATTATCTTTTGCAAAATGCGATACAACGACCGTCCTTACAGGAGGATCTGTATATGCAGCTGCACACGCTGCGTGAGCCCTATGATGAAGCTATCTGCGCCTATCTGATTGAATCGCTGGATGAACACGGCTTTTTAAGCGGCTCTGTTTCCACATATTGTGAGGACCTGCAAATTGATGAGGAGACATTGCTGAGTCAGCTTCGCATCCTGCAGAGTTTTGAGCCCTGTGGAATTGCGGCACGCAGTATTCGCGAAGCCCTGATTCTGCAATGCAGGAAAACCCGTAATACCATGGGAGAACAAATCCTTTCAGAATATGCACAGGAGCTTGCTGAGGGTGATTTAGCGGCAATCGCAGGAGGGATGCAGCTGAGCGTCAGGGAGGTAAAGGAGGTCATTGCTTCCCTGCGCACCTGTAATCCGGATCCCTGTGCAGCGTACGCAAAAGAACACGTGGAGACGATATTGCCAGAGGTAGAAAACTGTGTACAGGACCAGCAGCTTCAAATCGTACCCATGCGCTATGGCGCTACGCTTGTGCAGGAGCAGTATGTGCAGGCAATCGAACAAAATGAGCAGCTGAAAGCCTATTTCCGTGAGGCGAATCTGCTGTTTGAAACACTGAATCGCAGAAATGCCACGCTGTTACTGATCATGAATGAGCTTGTTAGCATACAGAAGCATCATTTTCTGTTTGGGGATGAGCTGCAATCCTGCACGCTGCAGCAACTGGCAGATCAACTCGGTCTGCATGTTTCAACCGTATCACGAGCCTTACAGCACAAATACTACCTTTTTCACGGGGAATGCTATCCAATCCGCAGCCTGCTGCGTACAGCCACTGCACAGGGTGACAGCAGTGATGCGGTACAGCGGGCAATCACAGAAATCCTGCGCCATGAGGATCCCTCACATCCGTTCTCCGATCAGCAGCTCGTCATCAAGCTGAGGACGATGGATATCAGCGTATCACGCAGGACCGTCACCAAATATCGTAAGCTTCTGCATATTCCAAGCAGTACACACAGAAAGCATACATAAAAAAAGAAAAAGCGGCAACACTTTACAGCAGAGGTGTCGCTATGAAAAAAACAAATACAGGCCATGCACAGGAGCAGCCTTTGAACTGCTGTGTCATGACCATGGGAATCAAGCATGCAGAACAGCTTGTGCTGCTGTTTGGAAAAACGCGGGTGATGCAGCTTATGAATCAGCTTTCTGAACAGGCACAGCACCTGCTTCCCAAAAGAGCGCAGATTGCACAGCTTTTAGATTACCGTCTGCTTTTTCTGCTGCCGTCCTATACACGACTGGATGCGCTGCGTCTGGTATATGATCTGGATGACTGCTGTGATGCAATCGCGCAGCAGCTGTATGCGGCACGGCTTGCTTTATCGTTCGGCATCTGCCTGCCGTATACCTCGGATACCCTGGAGGATGCAATACAGTGTGCGGAATACTGCCGCCTTCATGATCGGGACTGCGAGCGGTTTTCCACATCCTATGCCTTTTATTCCAGACAGGCCAAGGAACAGCTGCATCACCGCTACCAGCTGGAACAAAAAGTTCTAAACGCCCTGCACCGACAGGAATTCGAGCTGTTTCTACAGCCGAAAGTCAATACAAAGACCCGGCAGGTCGTTGGTGCAGAGGCACTGCTTCGCTGGATTCATAACGGCGTCTGTATACCCCTGCAGGAATTTCTTCCTGTCGCAGATCAGAATACCTGCATCCGACTGCTGGACACCTATATGTTTGAACGCGTCTGTCAGCTTCTTGCACAGCGCCATGCACAGGGAGAGCCGCTCCTTCCTATCAGTATTAACGTATCCAAAGCTTCCTTTGAGGACGGACACTACTATCTTGGAGAAATCCTCGATATCTGTAAACGCTATGGTGTTGATCCTTCCTTGCTGGAGCTGGAGCTGCATGAGGATATTCCCTTTGAACATAAAGAGCAGGTACAGATGTTTGTGTTGAGACTGAAGGGGGCTGGACTGCGTTGTTCCCTGGATGATTTTGGAAGCTCCCGCTGCAACCTGCATGTCCTGAGCTGGATCGATGTGGATATGGTAAAGCTGGATCATTCCTTTTTTGCCGGTCCATGGAACAGCCGCCAGCAGATACTCTTACAGCACATCATCCCTATGCTGCACAGGCTTCACATCCCCATACTTGCGGAAGGTGTGGAAACACAGGAGCAGGTACAGTTTCTCACAGACCTGCACTGCACGCTGATTCAGGGCTTTTATTACTCCCCACCGGTTTCTGTTCATCAATTCTTCCAAGAAAATGAAATTATCGAGTAATTCACTGCTGAAAGCACATTCTGGCAATACGCAATAATCCAAAGAACGAAACGGCATCGATTCATGCTATCACATATACAGAGTTGCACATATAAGTATTGGCAATTTCACGGTTTATCCATTTAGACAGGAAAACCACAGAAATGTAAAAAGGAAGCACATGTCTGCCGCTAAGCGTACAGACCCTGCTTCCTTTTATTTAATTGAAATGCATTCAACTCTTACTTGTCAGAATGCTGACCTGTATGTCTCCCTGCTTACAGCTTGTCCAGCTGTTCCCCGATAATCCTCCAGGCGGTCTCATTGTCCTTTGCAAAGGTTTCGGCATTCGCATGAAAATTCACCGGCATACTTCCCATATACGCCGTAAAGCCGAGACGCTGATACATGGAAATTGCTACATAGCTGTTCGTCTGTGTCGTCAGATACAGAGGATGCTCACAATGCAGACTGCTGTACAGCTGAATCGTTTTCAGCATCAATGACTTCGCAAGTCCCTTTCTCTGATGCCGTTCATCAACACCAACCCAGTGCACCCGCATACGGTGCTCTCCGAAATGATATCCCTCCCAGACGGAGGATGTACCTGCAAGCTGTCCGTTTTCATCAACCACCAGAATCATATTCTGCTGAAGCTCCTTTGGTTGAGCTTCGAAGGTTTCTTCAAAATAACGTCTGCCCGCCTCCATGCTATCCAGCTGACCAAGCGATACATGCAATGCAATCCAGGCCTCCTTATAGGAAGGCTCATAGGGGTGAAAGGAATACCCCTGTGCCAGTGGGATATCCGTGATCACCGGTGGCTGTGTCAATACCATCAGCACCGGATAATAGGGAATACGCTTATCTAAGGTTGTCATAGGTTCCTCCATTCTCATACGCTGCATGCGTACGATTCTCGCATGTATAGCGTTATGCATTGACTGCTTTACAAATTATCATCCCTTATCCTGAAAAAAGGATGCGAAGCAATCGCACCCTTATCCAAGCTCAATAGAGTAGGAATAACGCTCTCCCGGATAATAGGAAATCGTATACTCCAGAACGTTGCCTTCATGATCATAGGATACACGTTCTCTAATTAGCAGCGGATCGCCTTTTTTAATATCCAGCTTCTCCGCTTCTTCTTTTCGGGCCGTTATCGCCTTGAAATTCTCACGCGTTTTCACCGGCTTGCGGATATTCAGCTCATCCAGCAGCGCATACATGCTCCCTGTATATTTTTCATCCTCCAGCGGCAGATTTCTGTCTCTGGAAAAATAACTGACAAAATACACAATCGGCACATCATCCCCGGTCCGCACACGATCCAGCCGATACACCAGATCACCCTTTTTGCATCCAAAGATATCCGCCACATGCCGGTCTGCCTTTACAAGCTCGATATGTGCCCAGCGTGTCCCCGGCTGTATACCGCGCTCCAGCATTTCATTTGTGAAGCTTTTGATACCTGCAAGCTGCTCTTCAATTTTATTTTGAAACAGAACTCTGGTTCCCTTGCCGCGGGCACGCTCAACGAGCCCTTCACTCTCCAGCTGTGCGATTGCCTGACGCGCAGTAATTCTGGATACATGAAAGATTTCCTGCAGCTGTGCTTCACTCGGTAAAGAATCACCAGGTGCATATTCCTTTGATAAAATCTTATCCTTGATGATCTTCTTTATCTGTATATATAACGGAACGGCTCCCTTGCCAAAATCCAGCTTTTCCATGAAGTCACCTCCATGTAACTATTATATCATGTATGCGTATATTTTAGGAGTTATTTCTTACGTAAGCCTTCATAATTCCGATTTTGCTGCCGACAGACTCTCCATAAGGACGAATCGTATATTTACCGGTGCTTGCCGGAACAATGAAGGTTTCCGCATAATGGACAACAAACGGTTCGAATTTTCCTTCTTCACTTTCCACAACAGCTTCTCTTCCTTCCACAAGA
This sequence comes from Erysipelatoclostridium sp. DFI.2.3, assembly GCF_019132535.1. Lineage (NCBI taxonomy): Bacteria > Bacillati > Bacillota > Erysipelotrichia > Erysipelotrichales > Coprobacillaceae > Thomasclavelia > Erysipelatoclostridium sp. DFI.2.3. The sequence goes on from NZ_JAHOOJ010000003.1 coordinate 97,833, forward strand.
TTCAGCATGTTGACGGTACCGGCGGTATCATGATGGGTGATGGTTTCTGTCCAGTATCTTCTTGTTTCGATGAATTCCAGCTCATGCAGACCTGTGTGTTCTTCCACATAGTCCTCTGTGCGCTTCACCTCATGAATTGCATTTACAAGGTTTTCCTCACACCATTTTGTCGTACGGTCCCACTGAATAACCTCTTTACCATGCTCCACATGTACCGGTCTCGGGCGGCCATCCAGACCAACGCGTCCCCAGTCCCACAGCTTGAAGGTAAAGATATACGGAGTTGCACTGATTTCCAGCACCATCGCCTCACTACCGGAGCAGTGGCAGGTACCGGCAGGAATCAGGAAGTGGTCATGCTTCTTCGCAGGGAACTTATTGATGTATTTCTCTGCATCAAATTCAATTTCCCCTTTGTTTGCACGGCGTAAATCCTCAATCATCTGCTTTTGATCCACACCGTCCTTCAGACCCAGATATACACAGGCACCCTCTCCGGCATCCAGCATATAGTAGCTTTCATCCTGTGTATACTGCATACCAAACTGCTTTTTGATATATTCTGTCAGCGGATGTACCTGCAGACTCAGATTCTGTCCGCCCATGGTGTCCAGGAAGTCAAAACGGATCGGGAATTCCGCACCGAAGCGTGCATAAACCTGATCACCAAGCAGCGGCTTTGGCTGATACAGCACCAGATCCATTGCCGGAATCTCCACGACAGCATCTGCAAATTCCAGATACAGGGAGTTTTCCTCCGGTACACCGTCAAAGCTCCATGCGAAATTGGATTTTTCACGGTCAAGATCACAGACCTCCTTCATCCACTGTCCACCCCATACACCCGGGTCGAAATACGGAACGGTACGGAACGGCTGCTGTGCAATCTGCTTCAATGCATCGCGCAGTGCAGTACCAGGAATCATTTTCGGATCATTTGCCTTATTGGTATCAATCAGCCAGTCGATATCCTCAAACACTGACATCTTGTGCTTATCGGCAATCCGCCATTCAATGAAGAATCCGCGCTTATTCTTACGCAGCGGGTCTTCGTCATAATTGCTGCACTTATAATTTCCCATACCCGCACGATAACGCATCTGAATTTCCCAGCGTGCCATATCGAAATACACCAGCTTATCGCCAGGATGTACCAGTGATGCTCCAAAGCCGTACACGATTACGAGACCATCGGCTTTTTCCACCTGCTGTTTCGCAGCCTCCAACTTCTCCATATCAATAAAATCAGAAACCTCTCCATAATACATCTTGCCGAATACACGGTCATCGGTTAGGATATACTTCAGCTGCTCTGTAATTGTTTTTTCTTCCTTGAATACATCAATCATATTGATCAGCACGGAAGGCTCCAGCTTTTTCAGCTCTGTAAGGATTTCCTCATCCCGTACCCCCGGATACACATCACATGTGATGACATACTTTCCGGATGGGATTTCCTTTTTCAACGTATCCAGAATATTGTTGTAGCCGACAACAGCAGCGTGCTCATGTCCTTTGATTTTTGTTGATGGAAATTTGTTGTAATTGCTTTTCATCTCTAGTCCTCTACTTTCTCAAAACGAAGGGTTCCTTCTTCTTTATATACGCGATATCCAAACGGCTGACGTTCAACTGCGGCATAATCATGGCCTGCATCACATGGCCAGCAGGCACCGATTTTCATCGGCTCCTCACCGGTATTGATCAGCCGGTGTGCAAGATGTCCGTCAATATGGTGAAGAGAGCCGGGATAGGTTTTTTCTGCCCAGGTTGTCCCATCCTCATCCATCAGCATCAGCAATCCTTCTCCGGCAATGCAGAAATAAAATTCCACACATTTCCGGTTTTCATGCCAGTGTCCGCGGGTCATATTGCATTCGCCGTTTACCAGTACGGGATACAATACAGTCAGCCCCCAGTTCAGATTGCCTGCGCGTTTGTCATCCCCCTGTGTATAGTGATATACCTCATACATCAGCGTATCATCCGCAAGTGCAGATTCTGTACGATAGAAGCCTTTCGCATCCTGATACAGCTTGACGGAGGTGTTTACCTCACTGCCTCTGATTACATCCTGAAAATCATGAATGACTTTTGGTTCAATGACGTTCATTTATGAAATTCCTCCCATTCCTTTTCCTTCAGCTGCGGTCTTGATACAAACAGAAAGCGATCCGGGTCTTCAATAAACTGCGTATAGATCGGCTTGCCCGGCTCCAGATCAAATTGCGGATAGTCGTGTGCAGCTATCACGTGCAGCTTTGCATTTTTGTAGGCAGGATTTATTTCCCAGGTAATATTACCAGCCTCTACGACCGGAAAATAGGCAATTCCATGATGGGCACGCACTTCCTCATAATCAAAGCCGAAATCCCGAACACACCATGCACCGAAGGTCAGCGACTTTTCCACATTGGCGTTGATGGTGGCATGCACCCAGCCCGGTGGAACGATGACAACTTCCCCTGCTTTCGCATGGACTGCGTAACAGTTTCCCGCATCGTCCTTTCCATATTCCTGCATATAGATAAAGGCTTCACCGTCCCATATCTCATACACCTCGCAGGTTGAAGACTGGCAGGACGGGGATATTGCGTGAATATGCCCCTGGGAACGAACCGGTTCCTTTCCAAGGGTTCCCTTTGCATAGGTCACAGCACCATACAGCAGATTGCGTTCTGTAATCGCTGTGTGATCCTGCTTTCTTCCTACATCCATAACAATGCTGTAAAGAATTTCAGGACCTGTACAGGATGGATCCTGCAGGGAGGAGCGGATTGCTTCCAGCGTTCTTTTTTCCGGCTTCGGACCAAACACGTCCGGTCCATAGACAAATTCCATATCCTTCTCTCTGCTTTCGATATCAAAGCCAGGATAGAATTCCATATAACCACCTCCTAGTTGTTATATCATTATGTCATTTACACCTGTATTGTATCCTGTTTCCCTTCTTCTGTCAACCGCTAAAAAGAAAAAAAGCAGGCAAAATTTGCATCCCTTTGCATACTGCTCACAATTCATCTGAAAAGAAAAAACCGTCACCTGAATGACAGTTAATTCTCTCTGCGAATCAATCGCATCTTAAACTTATTACGATCTCCGCGGTACTCCGCAATCGAATATTCCACTGGCTCATCCTGCTGTGTATAGGCAACCGTTTCCACATGCATCAGGACGCCGTCCTCCTCCATATTCAGAATCGTACGCTCCCGCTGACCCGCTTTTCTTGCCTCTACAGTACGATCGACATAGGCAACCTCAGTCTGATATTTCTGTGAGAAGATATCATATAAGGAAGACTGTTCGAAATCCTCCAGCTCGATATCCAAAAAGTGCTCATACGGTACAAAGGTATTGACCAGAACCATCTCCTCATGATCTGCATAACGAAGGCGCTGGAGGTGAAATACCCGTTTGCTTTTCGGATAAATCTCCACACACTCCTCCGGCAGCTCAATCACCTCACTGACGATCACTCTGGTGGATGGGGTCAGATGAAGACTGCGCATTTCCTCATCAAAGCTTCCCAGCTTCTGAAAGAAGTAGCCTTCAATTTTCGGACGTGACACAAAGGTCCCCTTTGCTTTATGCCGTGTGATGTAGCCTTCATTGATCAGTTCGGAAAAGGCCTGCCGCACAGTTGGACGCGAAATATCCAGCAGCTCACAGAACTCCGCTTCGGTCGGCAGCTTGTCCCCGGCCTGAAAAATCCCCTGCTTCAGCAGCTCCACCAGCTGTGTCTTCAGCTGAAAATATAAGGGCACCGGTGATGCCTTACTGATTGTAAACTGTTTTGCGATTCGCTCATCCATAATTGTCCGACTCCTTTTCACAATATCTTAATTATAACGGATTGACTTCTGTTTGACAACTTAAGTTCGTAATGTTATAATGTAATTACATTAAAGGAGGGTATTATATGGATATCATCAATACACTAACAGAAAAATCACTCGCCAAATATTTCGATCACACCTTTTTAAAGGCATATGCGACAAGAGCAGACTTTGAAAAGCTATGTAAGGAAGCTAGGGAGCTGGGTACTGCAATGGTCGCAATCAACTCCGCACAGGTACGCGTTTGCAAAGAGCTGCTGAAGGGATGCGATGTGCATGTGGGTGCTGCAATTTCCTTCCCGCTGGGACAGACTGTTTTGGAAATCAAGGTGGAGGAAACAAAAAAAGCAATACAGGATGGATCTGATGAAATTGATTATGTCATCAATATCGGTGAAGCAAAGATGGGACACTGGGACTATATTGAAGAGGAAATGCGTCAGATTACAGAAATCTGTCGTGCGCATAAGGTTATCAGTAAGGTCATCTTTGAAAACTGCTATCTGGAAAAGGAAGAAATTAAAAAGCTGGCGGAAATCGCAAAAAAGGTGAAGCCGGATTATATCAAAACAAGTACAGGCTTTGGAACCGGCGGAGCTACGCTGGAGGATGTTCGTTTGATGAAGGAAACAGTCGGGGATGATGTAAAGGTCAAGGCTGCCGGAGGTGTGCGTGACTGGGAAACCTGCAAGGCTATGATTGAGGCAGGTGCTGAACGAATCGGTACCAGCAGCTCCATTGCTATTCTGGAAGGCTTCCGAAACGAAAGAGGTCAGCAGAAATGAAAACAATGGTGATTACAGGAGGTAACGGATTTATCGCATCTCTGGTAAAAGAGGCTATGCAAAGCACCATGGAGATCATCCCACTTACAAGAAAAGAGCTGGATTTAGGGGAAACTGCTGCTGTTCGCAGCTGGTTTAACACCCATGATTACGATTATGTTTTTCATACCGGAGCTATGGCACAGACAGCGGACTGTGAAAATCATCCGGAGCTGACACACCGCATCAATGTGGACGGTACGAAGGAAATCGCCAAGGTCTGTAAAGAGAAGAATGCCCGCTTGATTTTTATCAGTACCGAGCAATGCTTCAATGGCAAAACTGAGGAGGGACCGTTCACAGAGGATACACCGTTATGCTCGGTTACGGCATACGGCAATCACAAGGCGGAATGCGAAGCCTTTATAACCTCCGTGCTGGAGGACTACATCATACTGCGCTTTTCCTGGATGCTTGGCATGAGTCGTCCGGGAATCAAGGCATCACCGAACATTATTCGTAACGTTATGAATGCCATGTTCTATCAGACACCTGCTAAATTTACGGTGAACGAGATTCGAGGAATGACGTATGCACAAAAGCTGGCGGATGTATTTGATAAAATTATCGAGCTGCCTTCCGGTATCTATCATGTATCCGATACCAACACGCATAACACCTATGAGTCCGCTAAAATCGTAGCACAGAAGCTGGGATTCACACAGGAACAGATCGATGCCTGCATCCTTCCGAATCATGAGCGGTATGCAGATCGCTTCCGGGATTATCGTCTGGATACTCAAAAGCTGAAAGCACATGGAATTGATTTTGGTACCTTTGAAGAAAATGTGGATGCCTGTCTGAAGGATTTCGGCTGGCTGAAATAACACGAAAAAGAATATCCTGTTTTTGTTGACAGGATATTTTTTATCAGCATACATAGAAATATAATCCGTCAAATCAGAATATACCAAAGAGTGCACTTACGAACCGCATAGGTAATCTTATCAGATTGCCTTTTTTTCCATACGATCAAAGCGTTGATTCCATAATCCCCTTCACACTCTTTAGGCGGAAATAAATAGATAACATTTTTTCTATAAACCAGCTTAATGTCTATATATAGATACTATATTATCCGTTTTCATATGATCTAATTCAACCTAATAAAATCAATAGATCAGCATTTTCCCTTCCGAATTTAAACAGCTTTATGCTTAATTACAGCAAATCACTGCCTGCTATACCTTTTCTTCCTACCTTCCAGTTTCTAATGACGATTATCACTACAATTTTCATCTGAAAATGATATAATAGACTGGTAGTATATGGAGGAATGATTATGAAAATAGCATATCTGATGCATTCAGACCGGAAATACGATGAGGTTGTAGAAACGATCAATCAGCTTACCAAACAAGGGGATCACGTTTTTATCATGATAAATGATGATGATCTCAGAGAGCAGGTTCAATTTGTGTACATGGATTATTCCAGAGTACATATTTCCCACACACAGGAATTCGCTCAGGAAGGCGATATGTCAATGGCAAGGGGTACACTGATTCAAATGAAGGAAGCTGTTCAGATAGGCTTTGATTATTATATCAATTTGAATGATGGTATGATGCCGATAAAAACGAGGGAGGAAATTACCGCATTTCTGGAAGAACAGAATGGTAAGGATTTCTATTATGTGGAAACATCTGAGAAAGAGGAGCCTGCGCTGCGTAAAAAGACTTTAAAGTATTATCCCTTCACAAATCTTCTGGCCTTTCCCAGAGGAAAAGCGACACGTGCTATTACCAGAGGCTTTGGAAGCTTACTGTATGCTTTGCACATCCGCAGAACTCTGGATGATGTCATTCAAATTGGCAGTCCCTGGTTTATGCTGACGCATACCAGTGCACAGATCCTTGCAGATAATTTTGACTATTGCTCCACGACATTCAAATTATCCTGGTATGCCGAGGAAATGTATATCCCTATGATGCTGGATAAGTTTGGAAATAAATGTGTTGAGCATGTAAATAATGATTATCGTGTTGTAGGAAACGGAAAATGGGAACGCAGTCAAAACACACGCACAACAACACAGGAGGCGATTGACCGATATCCGGAGGCACTGTTTGCGGGTGCTATTCTCGTAGATGAAGATTTCACTCTATATGAAAAATATTTCGATATATATAATGCTAATTTAGAAACGGAAGAATAACTGATCATCGGTTATTCTTTTTTTTCTTAGCTTAACTGTTAAAAAAGTTAATTATTCCATTTTTCTGCTAAAAATGCAATAATCAACACAAATTCTAATTAATAATCTATAATTAGTTTAGAAGGAGGGTAATGGAAAGGAGGGAAGTAATCTCATTATTATATTCTCATAATCCTCTGTTTCGTTCAATGGCATATATCAAGTGAGGTGAGAAAAATGAAAAAGATTTTTAGAATTTTTACACTAGCATGCTTCTTAGTTTTATTAAATTTAGCCTTTGTACCAGCAACTCATGCCTTTACAGATGATGTTAGAGATAATGAGAAAATTATCACTGTATTTGCGAATTTGGATAATCAAATTGAGGTTAATAGTGTAGTTCAAAATGCATTTGATTCATATAATGCTGATATTGTAAGGGTTCTAGATATCAGAAATCAATATAATCTATTAGCTGCTGATGAAGGATGGGTAACAAATAGTGCCCAATATTATTATGGCGATATGATTCATGGGTCAAAAGGAACTATAAAATGCTATGTTGTACAAACATCTAAGCCCTCAGTTTCTTCATGTAGTGGTTCTGTATATGTAGCTGGCAATGGTGTGAAATTTGTCTCTAAATCGATAAGCAATAATAATTCATTAAGCGCCAGATTAAACTGGACTATTCGCTTAGAGGCTTCAAGTGGATCCATTCCGACTACCAAATCACATTCTGTAGGTCTTTACAGCTAAGGTTATGATTTAAACACTCGAATATAATATTAACCCATTCTGGAAAAAAAAGCCATGGCAACTTTGTAAAATCGTGTCATAGCTTTTTTTGTTTACTAATATATTTATTGTTTATATAAAACTATACAAACAAACTCTATATTTACTTATCTTAAATCAATACGTTTTTTAAAACCCTTTCAATTCATCAATCATTGCTAAAACATGCTTCTTCCCATTACGGAAGCTCATGAAGGACATAATGGTGAATCCACCAGATAGAATTGCACCAACCAGAGCAATCCATTTAACTACATTTCGGACTGTATCACTGATATCCGGTAAAATAGGATCTTTCATGCCGGTAAATCCCCAGACACAAAGGCCTGCAGTCACAAGGAAAATAATCCCTCCAACCTTGACCCAGCTTCCGAGCCGTCGTACCAGTATATTTTCAGACTGTATTTTCTGTTTCAATGCATCCTTCTCTGATTTCTTCATCACTTATACCTCCTGTTATAAAGAAATCATCCCCACTTGGGAGGCAGGGATGATATTTCTATTTTTTTGTTGATTAGTAAGACAGATTTGGATCGAAGAATCCAACAAGAACACCGACGATAGCTACAACAACCATCAGCAGCATAATTTTGATTGGACTAATTGCTTTCTTAGCCATTAACCACCAGCAGCCCAGTACGAACAGCAGAGTCAATACGCCAGGGAATGCGCCATCCAGTTTTTCCTGCAGTAATACAGGTACTTCCTGAGTTCCTGTAACCTTTTCGATTACTTTGGAACCTTCAATAACCATTTCTGTTTTATTCTGAATAGAAGTTGTCAGCTGTACAGAAGTAGTAATAGATACCCAAGTACCAGCCATAGCACCAACGATTACCTGACCCATAACGATTACGGATTCACGTAATGCAGTTGCCTGCTCACCAACGATAACTTCTACAGCAGAACCACCAAGTTCATAACCTTTGTTATAGATCCATTTCTGGAAGAAGATACTAGTCACGTTCCATACAACGATATAGAACAGAGGACCAATAATGGATCCGCCTTCCGCAAGACCTAATGCAATACCTAATAAAACTGGAATATACGTACCAACGATCAGAGAGTCACCGATACCAGCCAGAGGACCCATCAGACCTGCACGAATACCATTGATCATTTCATCATCGATTTCTTCAGCACCGTTTGCACGAGCTTCTTCAAGACCAGCGGTAATACCAACTACGATAGAACCAATCTGAGGCTCTGTGTTGAAGAATGGATAATATGTCTGCAGCTTTTCAGCCTGTTCATCTTTTGTTTCATATAATTCCTGGATAATTGGTAACATGGACCACATGTAACCGAATGTCTGCATGTGCTCATGAGAGAAGCAAGTCAGGTTACCATAGAACCAACGCCAGAAAGAACTATTTAATGACTTTTTCGATACCTTTTTCATAATTAAATGTCCTCCTCATCATCGTCAATTCCTGCAGGACCTGCTGCAGCTCTGTTTCTAATCATTGTCATCTGGTAGTTAATCAATGCAAATACAGCACCAACTGCAGTTGCAGCGATCAGTGTCAGGTGCATAGAACCTGCCAGTGTGAAACCAAATAAGAAGAAGATCAGGTCAGTTGCCTTGTTTACAACGGATTTCAGCAGGATTGCGATTCCGACTGCAGGCAGCAAGCTACCTAATGTAAACAGGGATTTCATATACCAGGAACCCATAGGCAGTGCTTCCTTGAACTGGTCAACAGCATCTGCACCATAATAAACAATCAGCATAACTGGGATGAAGGAAATCAGTAAGTGAGAGATAAGAGGGAAAATAACTTCAACCTTACCGACAATACTGAAATCTTTCTTGTCCAGACGAGCCCATCCAATGTGCTGCCAAACAAGGTTCATCATCGCAGTTCCGTAGAACTGTACAGTACCTACAGTACCAACCATAGCACCTAAAGCACCTGCAAGACCGCTTGCTTCAGAACCACCAAGGTCAAGACCCTGAGATTTTGCAAGAGCCCAAGCCAGAGGGATACCAATGTAAGAAACGGCACGTAAATCCGCTGCTACGGTACCACCTGGAGTTACCAGCGCGATATAAATAATCTGCATAGGGACTGCAATCTGAATACATCCCTTAACGTCACCAAGGATCAACCCTACAAATACGGATGCGATCAATGGTCTGTTCAATGTGTAGTTACCAACTGTAGTACCTAAACATGCAATTGTGGAGGCCGCACAACAACTCATAAGACCGAGTAAAGCAGCCTGTACCCAAGAAATCATAAATTCATCTCCTTTTCCTTTTTGAATTTATCTAATCTAATTCGAACACAAATCTCCCAATTTATTAGTATCCGAATTTAGATCTGAATTTTGGCCAGGAACCGATAGCAGTTTCTTCCAGCAGTGCAAAGAATACATCGTAACCAGCGTTTGTCATCGCTTCGCATGCTTCTGCTTCTTCCTGTGTGATGGACTGGTTCTGTCCCAGCTTGGTAGCGCCCGGACGGTCGTTGCAAGGTCCGATAACAACACGTTTTACATCACTTGGTACAAACTTGTTGTCAACCAGCAGCTCTTTCATGTCAACCGGATTCTTCGTAATCAGGAAGTATCGCTTGTTGCTGTCAAGCACCGTCTGTGCCTTCTCAAGGAAGTGTTCCTTTGTCCATACAAATACTTTTTTGTCCGTGGATGCTACGAATGACTGTTTCAGAACAGGTGTGGTAGCAGCCTTGTCGTTTACTGCGATAATACCGTCACAAGGATATTCCTTGGACCAGCGTGTGATGATCTGACCGTGAATGATACGATCGTCAACTCGTACAAAACTAATCATGATTTATGTCCTCCTTAGATTAAATTCCGATGTTTAAATATCGTCTTCCGCGTCATCGCTCTCTACCTTGAATTCGGTAAGACCGGCATGACCCTCGCTCAGCAGCGTTTCTTTCAACAGCTCTGCATCGTCAAAATTATCTTTCATCAATACGGCGGTGATTGCCAGCGGCATATTCATACCTGCAATCACTAATGTGTTTGGCATCAGGCCTTTTTCATCAAGAACAGCCAGTGCGTTGGTGAATGGAGATCCACTCAGAATGTCTGCCAGCAGAATAACACTGTCGTCTGCATTCAGCGGCTCAACCAGTGTTCTGAAGTTAGCTGCAAATTCATCAGCACTCATATCTGCCTTCAGACTTGTACTCAGGACATCGTCACGTTCCCCTGTCATCATTTTGACAGCGGAATGCAATCCCGGTGCAAATTCACCATGACTTACCATAATCACGTATTTCATTTGTCGTCCTCCTTTTTTTCACGGACACAGAACAAAACTACGGTGTGAAAGGCCAAAAAAATATTTTGGCTTCCCTACCAAATCCTTTTTCTTACCTGCCTTATGCATTTACCTATACTTAACAGTACAGATGATAATCGTGGAAAATCATCTGTTTTTTTATGCTTTTGCATAGAAAACAGGGATTTTTCAGCATGTCTCATAAGGTATACGTTTTGAAACACCAGACCATACCAGCTCTGTCTGTGTTATGGCAGCTTTCACATTTCGAAGTGACCAGCTTTCGTTGAAATGTAATCGCTTACCTCCGCTATTTACATTGTAATCTTACACCACGTTCCTCGTAATTTCAACTGTTTTGATAAATTTTTCTCACATAATTACAAATGTAATCACACATTTTAACCAAAATGTCCTATCTGAAATAGAAAAAAACGCATATTTACAGCTATTTTTAGCAGTATACACGTTTTTATGTGAATATTGTGTGAAAAATTTATCTTACAAAACTTACCAGAATACGTGCCTTCCCACAGATTTCAATGTCCGCACAGCCCGCCGGTACGAAAATATTCTCAGTAAATGCAAATGGAAGCTCTTCTCCCTGATAGCGAAGGACACAGTCTGCGGAAACATTGCTCAGACAGTAAAAGCGCTTTTCATCCTGCGGCAGCACGTAGCTTCCCGCAACATCCACCAGGCGCACACTGAATTCCCGCCGGTCAACCAGCAGCTTCTCCTGTGTGGTATCCGCATCCGTAAAAGGTGTTGCCACTTTATTACAGTGCAGTCCGAAATCTGCGACATCAAAGCTTTTATCGATATGCAGCTCTCGCTCCCTGCCATTCGCATCCTGACGATGATAATCATAAAACCGATAGGTCGTATTGGAATTCTGTCCAATCTCGAGTGCGAGAATGCCTTTTCCCAGTGCATGCAGCATACCGGCATCAATGCATACGAAATCACCGGCCTCCACCTCGACCTTGCGCACATAATCCTCCACCTGATCATTTTCGACAGCAGCTTTGATCACCGCTGCATCCGACGCAGTCGTTCCGGCCACCAGCGTAGCTCCCTTATCTGCTTCCAGAATATACCAGGATTCTGTTTTCCCTTCATCGTTTTCATGCGCTCTTGCATATTCGTCATACGGATGTACCTGAATGGATAAATCCTCTCTGGCGTCCAGATATGCAAGGCGAAGCATCTGATGCAGCTGTTTTTCTCCCAGTATAGATTGCGGATTCGCCTGAATCACCTCATCCAGCGTTTTCCCTGCATATTCTCCATTCAAGATAACATTTTTTGCATATGGATGGGCACTGATCTCCCAGCAGGTGCCCATCCCTTTTTCTTCCATACCGCGCATGGTTGTCAGACGGTCGTTTGCCCATATTGTTTTGTCATATATAGGCTTTAACTTCATAGGATACATACGATCTACCTCTTTTCTTATTCCTTTTTCAAACAGATTATACAATGGAACCTATCAAAAATCAACAAATTGTAATTACATTATAACATTTTTTAAGAATTTATTTGAAGCCGATTGCAAGTATATTGTTATAATGTTATAATATTGTCAGAGAGGTGAGCTTATGTACACATCTGTAATTACTGACCAGATTGATGAAGATCTGGAAACCGCCTTACGTATAGCCAAGCTTTATGGTTATACGCACATAGAGCTGCATAATGTATTTGGGAAAAGTATTGAAGAGTGCAGCCTAAAGGAAATCAACACCATTCGCACCTTGCTGGATACCTATGAACTCAAGGTTTCCTGTATCGCCAGTACCGTCTTCTTTCTGTGTCCGCTGATGGAGAACGATAAAGTAAGTCTGTTTAATCCGGCATTTCATGCGATTGAAGGGGATGTCCCTACACATCTTCGCTATTTGAAAAATGCATGCCGCATTGCTAAAAAGCTGAACTGTCCAAGGGTACGCATCTTTCCTTTCCGCTTTCCGGATAACCGGCCGCCTGCCTATGGCACACAGGAGCATATCGCTCTGATTATGAAAAATGTCCGGCAGGCTGTGCAGATTGCGGAGGAGGAGCATGTGACGCTGGTGCTGGAAAACTGTCCGTATTCCCACCTTCCTAAGGGTCATATGAGCATTCAGATCGTGAAGGCCATAAAAAGTGACTATCTCAAGCTGCTATGGGATCCGGCAAACAGCTACCGTGCCTATAAGGAAAATGTCCCTGCGGAGTATCTGACCTTTTCACTCGAGGAGGAGCTGCATTATATCTATCCTTGGATCGATCACATCCATATTAAGGATTATGCATACAATGCCGCACTGGAAAAGCCGTTTCAGCATGTTGCCTTCGACATGGGAGATATCGACTTCATGATGATTTTTTCCAATCTGCGAAAATACGGATATGAGAATGCCGTATCGCTGGAAGCAGAAACCGATTATAATGAAACACTCAAGAGTATGAAACGCATGCAGGACTGGGTTACATTGTCCGATAATACCTGATGCCTAAAAAAACCTGTTTTCCTTACGCAGAGCAAGCTGCCTTGAGGAACAGGTTTTTTATAAGAAATATTTAAGTATACAAAAGCGCAGATAAAACCCGCCCTTTTCAGAAGCGGGTTACTTTTATCATCAACTCATCAGCATCTGAATGCCTAAGAAAATAAGCAGGATTATGATAGGAAGCCCCAGCAGAATGACATAGGCGAAATTCACCTTATGCACGACCTTGTTCCAGTTTTTCTCTACGAAATAATACCGGTCATCATCGGTTTTCATAATGACATCGGTTTCCATCAGATTGGCGATGGTGTATGCAATCACCGAGGTGGACAGTCGAAGATTTTTAAATGCATCGTATCCAACGGCCGTATCCGGTGTGAACGCGTAATGCTTTTTCAGAACATCCATAACCATCCTCGCCGATGTCTGTCCTGTTGTTGTTTTTTTCTTAGCCATAAAAACACTCCTTTAAGTTATTTACTATGTTGTTTGTACTCTATTCTATAACAAAAGTCACAGCTTCTGCAACACTTTTTACAACATGTGCAGCTTCCCTGCGCACTTCCTGTGCTGCCGAAGCCATACAGAAGCTGGCTTCCACCTCATGAAACAGTGGAATATCGTTGGCACCATCCCCGATGAATGCGACCTCCTCCTGTGACAGCTTCCAATACTCCAGTGCCTGTAAAAAGGATTTTCCCTTATCGATTCCCTTACGGGTGATTTCGATGTAATCAAAGGATGTCGGCAGGATTTCATAGGCATCCTGAAATTGCCTGCGCAGAATCGGCAGCCAGGTATCCCGGCGTTCCTGTGTATACGTATGGATACTGATTTTCACCACCGGCTCCTGCTTCTCCTTCAAATATCGCAACAGATCCCGATCAGCAATATCACCGAGGTAGGCAAGCTGCTCTCTTACCTCGTTCCAGTGCTCCGGTGCATACTGCTCCCTCATAAAGAAGAAGGTGCTTTGCTCATTGCAGACAAAGGGATTGATCTCATCCACATGATCCTTTAAAAACTCCATAATGCGTACTGCATCCCCGGCTTCAATGTGCTCCTCCATGACCTTCTTATCATGAATCCAGATAGATCCACCGTTATTTCCGATAATCATATCCACAGCAAGTCTATAACGGCTAATCAACTTCTGACAGAAGCCGTAATCCCGCCCGGTTACAATACCAAAAGCAATGCCGCGCTCTGCCAGCGTATGAATCGCCTGCACATCCTGCTGTTGTATGTTGCCATGTACATCGATCAGCGTTCCATCCAGATCACTCAGAAACAGCTTCATCATCACACACCCTGTCAATCAATCCATAATGTAAAAGTGCCTGTGCAATTCCGTTTCTGCTGCACAGCCCGCTCACATAATCCGCTGCTTCCTTCACAGCCTCTCTGGCATCCCCCATCGCAACGCCGATGCCACATGCTTTTATCATTTCCAGATCGTTGTAATCATCCCCGAAGCTGATCACATCCTGCATGCTCCAGCCCATCGCTTCACATATATGCGATACGCCCGTTGCCTTGTCATGGGCACCGTTGATATCGTAAAAGCAGGTATCAAACGGTGTAAACAAAAACTGCGGGAAGCGCTGTTTCATCATTTCCAGATCAGCATCCTCTATTTTAGCGACAGCTGCCAGGGGCATGGTATCCTGCAGATAGCCCTCGGATTCCCGCTCATCCACCAGAATATCCAGTCGTCCCAGAAAATTCTGCAGCATATTGGCAATCCGCTTATAGCCGTGATAGCAGTGTGCCGCATCCTGACACTGAAACATCAATGCATTATCCGTCTTTTTAAAGGCATGGATCAGACTTCGTGTTTCCTCCATGGAAAAGCTGTAATGATAGAGCACCTCATGCTGTGCATTGCGCACAAATGCGCCGTTGCTGCAGACGAAGTAATCAAAGCTCACCTGCTCCAGCAGACTCTGTTCCATAGCAAAAGGAGGTCTGCCACTGGCGATTGCCAACTTCACTCCCTTCCTTGACAGCTCATTCAGAGCATGGACACACGATGCAGGAACCCTGCGGTTCCCTTTCGTTACCAGAGTACCGTCAACATCAAATACCGCTAGTTTAATCATAGCTTCCTCCTCCAGATTTCTTTATTTATTTTTATTCTTCTTGCGTTTCTTCCATTCCAGAAAGCATTCATGCAGATAGACACCCATCTTTTTGGATACCACAACATGCTGGCGCTCCGTTGTCAGAATATCAATATTTTTGATAATGGATTTCATAGGATCCATTGACAGAATGGAGCGAAAGCGATAATGCGCTTTTTCATATACAAAGCCGTCATCATCCACGATTGCCCGCCGCTTCACGATGGAATCCAGTGCCATTCCCGCACAGATAATCGCCATCAATGCGAGCGCAAAGCAGACATACAACTCATCCTTTGTATTCTTTTCCATCACAAAGATACCAATGATGCCAATGACAGAAAAGCCCAGGAAAAAAATCATATACGGCAGATACTGATTCACCATGGTATAGCCGTCCTTATGCTTCTTCAGATATTCCTTTCTCACCTTCTGATTGGCAAGAAACAGGCGCACATTCTGTACGGTCAGATAAATTCCGTAGCACAGAACTGCGGCACAGATAATATAATCCATTGTATCAAATTTACTCATATGAACTCTCCTCACATTTCTAATTCGTATTATACACTATTTTTTCACAGAAATTAAGGAGCAGGTGATAACCGGTTACATTTGTTAATCCAGACGTTTGTATAAAATACCAAGTCCCAGCGGTACAAATCCACTCAGACCGATCAGCGCCAGTGTCAAATCGGCACCCAGGGAGGATACCATCGCTCCGGCAATCACCGGGGTGATCAGCAGGGAAAGTCCCACATAAAAGGCAGAAGCGATCGTCTGCCCGCTGCTTCGCAGATGAATCGGTGTTGTATCATCCACCAGTGTTTTGCTGGTAATCATGATCAGCGGATAGGTAATACACTGCATCAGCGTCACCACGATCATCATTTCCGGACTCTGTACAACGGCATAGCCCAGAAAGCGGATGATATACATAAAGGTACCAAACATCATCAGCTTATAATCACCGAATTTCTTCAACAGCCAGGTTCCCGCAAAAAACAGCGGCAGCTCGGTAAAGGCCTGAATGCTCCATCTGGCACCGACCATGCCCTCCTTTGCGCCCAGCGCCATCATTTTATCCACCGTCGTGTAGATATCCGCAGTCGCTATCACATTGATAAACAGAAAAATCAGAACCACGACAACATATTTCTTATCCAGCAGCAGCTCCTTTAAATCCGTTGCATGAATCCCGCCGCTTTTTTCCACCTTGACCGCATCCTGCATGAACATTGTCAGTACGATGTTTAAAACCGCAAGACCCGCAAACACATACCCCAGAGCCGGATAGCCGTAATGCTCGACAACCAGAGCACCGATTGGACTGCCAATCATCCAGCCAATCGCCCCGAACGCACGTATCGGGCCAAAATTATTGCGGCAGGTTTCACTTGTCTCCAATGTCCAGGTATCCTGTACAGCCAGCGTGGTACGAAACATACCGCCTACCAGAGATATAAAAATCAGATGCAGAAAGAAATTCCGCTGTGTCACCTGATACATCACCAGCGTGGATAGCACAAAGACAATCAGACAGAGGTTAAAGAATTTCTTATCCGTTTTGTACTTATCGCATAAATAACCGATAAAAAACTGCGTGATAATAGCCACAACAGCCGTCCCGGACAAAATGATACCGCGCTCTACAACATCATAGCCGACATATTCCAGAAAGGTCTGCATATAGCCGTAAGGCAATACGAAAGCGATATAAGACAGAAAGTAGAACAGGCACAGCATGGCCACGTTTTTCTTTTGACTTCGCATAGTTATTCTCCCTTTTATAGAAAAGGACCGGCGAATCTGCATCCGCCAGCCCGCATTGATGGCGTTTTCCCATCAGATATTTTCTTATCCTGTACCCGCGTCTTGCGACGGACGACAGCCGAAGCGCTTTGGAATGGTCAGTTCCCTGTACAGGCTTTCACGATTATCCGTTTGTTGAATTATTCCATATTGGCATGTCTTCCAAACATCGTATCGGAATCCTTGCCTCTTCGCTCCATCAGCATCATAACAGCAATATCCATGAAGATTCCCTCGCTTTGTTCAAACAGAGATCCCATTGGCTGAATGGATTTGATATCCCCCTGCTTTGCACTTTTCGGTGAAGGTGCGCTGATTTCGATAACGACATCCGCCATACCGGCGATGCTGGAGTTAGGATTGATGGTGATGAGTGCTACCCGTGCTCCCATTTCCTTTGCTTTCGCAGCATGGTTGACAAGTGATTTTGTCTCTCCGCTGCCACTGCATACCACCAATACGCCGCCTTCCTTGATATTCGGTGTACACGTTTCCCCAACGACATAGGAAGCCACTCCCATATGCATCAGGCGCATGGCAAAGCCCTTTACCTGAAAGCCGCTCCTTCCTGCTCCGGCACAGAATACCTCGTCTGCCTCATCGATCAGCTCTACGAATTTTTCTGCCTGTTCCTCATCAATGGCGGTCAGTGTGTGTGTAAGCTCCTGCACTACGATTGCTGCATATTCTTTATTGTTCATCAACCTGTCCTCCTATTTCAGATGCTGCTTCATCTCTTTTGCGGCAGCTGCACGGTCTTCTGCATTGCAGATGGCACCGCCGACAACGACAACCGCAGCACCCTCGGATGCAATCGCATCAATGGTCGCAAGCTTCACACCGCCGGCAACCGCAGATTTCGCATGGGTAATCACACGGTTGACGATCATCAGCTCATCCAGCGGATTCTTTCCGGTCTGCTGTACATCAAATGCCGTATGTACACAGATATAATCCACACCCATGGCATCAATTTCCTTTGCTCTTGTTTCCAAATCCTTTACCGCGATCATATCGATCATAATTTTTCCATTGTATTTCTTTGCGGCTTTCACAGCCCCCAGAATGGTTTCATCGTTGCTCGCTCCCAAAACAGTAACGATATCCGCACCGGCTTTAAATGCTGTTTCCGCCTCCAGTTCTCCTGCATCCATGATTTTCGCATCTGCCAGAATTTCAATTTCCGGGAAATGCTGCTTAAACTCTCTCACCGGGCGCATGCCCTCCTCAATGATAAACGGTGTTCCCACCTCTGCAATATCAACGCTGCCTCTTGTTTCTTGCAGCAGGGTCATGCATTCCTCCAGTGTCAGTGTATCCAATGCCAGCTGTAATTTCATAATCCTAGTTCTCCTTTACCATAATCAGTTGTTTGACCTCACTCACGCAGTCCTGCTGCCCTTCCTGCAGCTCGTTGGTAATCATGACATCATAGTCTGAAAACTTGGCGAACTGATAGGTGGCTGTCTTTGTGAATTTACTGGAATCACAAAGCAGGATGTTCTTTCTGGAATGCGCCAGAATATGACGGTTTACCTCCGCATGCTCCATGGAAAAGGTCATCGGACCATCCATATCCATAAAGCCGTCGCATCCCATAAACGCAATGTCAATACGAACCGTATCAATGACATTGGTGGCGTAATATCCGACAAGCGCACGTCCTTTTTTCTGAAGCTTTCCCCCGGTCATAATCAGATCCAGCCCGCTGTCACAGATGATATCCGCAATCGGCAGGGAATTGGTCAGTACCGTGATGTTCTTCTTCAGACGCAGCAGCTTCGCCAGCTGCAGACAGGTGCTGCCTGGATCCATGTAGACAATGGCATCATCCTCGATAAATTCCAGTGCCTTACGGGCTATCAGCTGTTTTTCCAGCGTATGCTCCTGCAGCTTTACATCAAAGGGCAGCTGATAATAGGCATTGCGAACGACTGCACTTCCATGCTTCTTTGTCAGCACGCCGCGTTCCTCCAGCACCTTGAGATCCTTACGTATCGTTTCCGTTGTCACATCCAGCTGCCGGGCGAGCTCTCCGACCCGTACTCTGCCTTCTCCCAAAACTCGCTGATACAGCGCGTTTCGTCTGGCTTCACTTGCTTTCGACATGTCGCTTCACCACCTTTGCACATGGTTAGTGTACGTTTTTCTTTGCCTATCGTCAATCTGATTTCGCAGTTTTCCAAAAAAAGAAGCATAAAAAATTGGTTTTAAGACGAAATACTGCGAAAAATCGCAAAGTTTTGGTTTTTAGTATTTGAAACATATTCTTTTTTGTTGACTGTGCTATAATACTCTTGGTTTAAAGGAGGAAATCGCATGAATTCTTTTGACTTACATATGCATTCCTGTTACAGCAACGATGGTGAATTTACACCACAGGAGCTGATTCATATGGCTGAGGAAGCCCATTTAACAACGATTGCACTGAGTGATCACAACACGCCGAAAGGAATTGCGGAGATGGTCCGTCTGGCAGAGGCAAAGGGCATCCGCGTAATTCCCGCCATGGAATTTGATACGCTGTTTGAGGAGCTGGAGGTACACGTGCTCGGCTACGGCATCGACTATGAGCAGCCTTATTTTCAAAGCCTTTTTAATGCTTTAAGTGAACGAAAAAAAGCCGTGCAGATAAAACGTGTGGAAAAAATCAGGGAAGTCTTTGACCTAGATATCGATCCCGCTGCGCTTTTAAAGCGATATGCAGGTAAAAATCCGTTTCCTGCAATTGTGCACCATATCATGGAACAGTATAAGGATAAGAAAGAGTTTGCGGATTATCAGCCCGGAGGCAGACGCTGTGAGCCTCAGCCGGTGAATTTCTACTGGGATATGTGCAGTGCCGGAAAGCCCTGCTATGTCCGTGTGGAATATCCATCCCTGAAGGACACCGTACAGCGCATTCACGATGCCGGGGGTATTGCCGTACTGGCACACCCATGGCTGAACTTCTATCAAAAGGAGGAACGTCTGCAAAAAGCACTGGATGAGGGAATCGATGGAATCGAGGCCTACAGCAATTATCATGAAGCAAAGCATAACCGCTATTATGATACCTATTGCCGCCGGCATGGTGTCCTGATGACCTGCGGCAGTGATTTTCATGGGAAGATGAAGCCGAAAATTCGAATGGGAGAATACGGCTACGAGAAGGATGACGGGGAGGACATCCTGCAGGCTTTTTTAAAGCGGCTGGCAAAATAAAAGAGCATATATATAAAAGCCAATGCTCACAGGAATGCGAAGCTATCCTGTAGACATCGGCTTTTTCTACGCAAAAAATGAATCGAAAAGGCGTCTTTCCGCCATGCAAGGTAAGGCTGCGGCGGTTTCCTTATTCGGCGAAGCCTCTGCCAAAACCGTGAGGCTTATCAAACAGCAGCTTCATTCTAGGAATTCAAAGCAGCGGTTACGGTTTCCTTCAGCTGCGTATCCTTAATTTATTTAACAGCTCACACAGCATTTCACGCTCCTTTTGTGACCGCTGACGGATATGATGGATAAACCGGCTCTGCCACTCCTGCTCCTGCTCGATCTCCCTCAAATCGGCATCATCCAGCTTCCATGCCTCATGAAAATTACCACCGGCAGGATGCAGCAGCTTTAACAGGACAGCGATTTCCTCCAGTGACATCTGTTCATAATACGCATCATACTCCTCATTCATAAAAACAGCATTCTCCAACAGATCGATCAGGTCATAGGCACTGATCTTCTGGGAGCGTACATACTGAATTTTGTCCTGCAGGCAGGCATATTTCTCCACCTCCTCCAGCAGCGCCAGAAACGTTTCCTCATCTACTCCCTGTGTCAGGTCGATGACGAAACGATCATCTACTGCTTCCTCATATACAAGCAGAGCATAAGCATCTTCTGTGAAGACCTGTAGCTGCGCCTGCAGCTGTTCTTCAAACAGTGTGAGATAGTCTGCCACGCTTTTCCCCATACGGACAGCGATTGCATGATTGACCTGCCCAACAGCCTCCTGCAGTGAACAATGCCGCAGCAGCGCCCGCAGACGCTTTACATCCTGCTCTGCCAGCAAAAGCGAGGGCTGCTGAAACAGCATGAGGGATGCAAAGCACTGATACCAGAGCAGCTCACAAAGATTCAAGCCTAAATATTCCACAGTCACTCCCTTTTGCAGTTCATAGCGTCGGAGAAATTCCGGCAGCTCTTCACGAAAGTATTCGCAAAAGGTATGCTCCAGTGCAAAGCGTTCCATATAATACAGGACAAGATCCATCCCATCGAGGTGATACATATCATGAAACAGAGGAATCCCGTCCACCAGCGGATAGTCCAGATCCTCTGTGGTGTGACTGTAGTATAAAATCCCCTCATAGGTGCTCAGCTGCTCGAGATAGTGCGGTATCTGTTCATCCATCACACTGTTGTAGCGCTCATTGCAAAACGGCAGACGGTTTCTGCGCAGCTGATTCAACAGGTTTCTTGTCTGCTGCTCCTTATTCTGTAAAACAAGCAGACCGCGTTCAAAGCATGCATCTATTTCCAGTTCCTGCAAAGACCGTTCTTCCATCTCCTCCAGTCCCTGTAAAACCACATAGCTGATGGTGTTTAAAATACGTTTATGATCCGCCATGCTCAAAGAGGTGCTCTGCTTATGGTTGAGCAAAAGGACAAGCTCCTGCGCCAGCTGTTCGCACTGCTTTAACAGATATTCCCTGCGCTTTTTTGTGATTTCTCCTGCCTCCTGTGCATGCTGCAGCAAGACATACAGCGAATCGCGAACACGCTGTTTTCCAACAATATATCCCATACACTACTCCTCCTGTGACCTTTTCACTCGCTGTAAAATACGCAAAGCGAGCTGCCGGCTGATTTCACCGTGATAAAGAAGATACTCTTCATACAGTATTTCACACAGCTCCTCATCCGATACCTGCCAGCTTATATGACTGCGCACATGGTAATACAGCCAGATCGACTGTTTTAAGTGCAGCATATATGTTGGAAGTGCCATGTAGGGAGATTTTAAAAACGGCCCCAGTATGTCGAACAGACGGTCCTCTTTTGTTTCCACCCATCGATACTGTCGCAATGCCAGCTGCTGTGATTGATACAATTCCTGCATCTGCTCCTTACGCAGCTCCAGTCCGATGCAGGCAAGCTCCCTTCTAAGACCGCTTTCCCCTTCCTGTAATACCTCCAGTATGTTCTGCCTTCTCATTTTGCATACCTCCTTATCCGTGTCTAATAGATATATCACGGACACTGTTTGCATACAAGACTGGAAAAACCGGCCCATTTGTGGTATGATATAGACAGAAAAACTGTGAAAGCATACGATTCGGTATGCTTTTTTCATGTCGTCCCCTTGCTATCGAATACAGCCCATCAAATTCCATTCTTCCAAGTCTGTAGCTTCTCTCATACGGGTGAAAATTAAAGCTGCATTCGAATGATTACATAAAGCCTTACATTTTTGTGATAGTGGAATACAATTGAATATGATATAATGTACATGCTGTTGGGAAGGTGCGAAACATTATGAAGCAAATACCGAATATACTGTCCGCAGTCAGGATCTTACTGTCATTTCTGCTGCTGGCTCTGACAAAGGATACAACCTTGTTTCTGATTGTCTATTTCATCATAGGAATCAGCGATGTCCTGGACGGATGGCTCGCCAGGTCCCTGCATGTGCAGAGTGAGCTGGGTGCCCGTCTTGATTCTATCGGTGATCTGGCATTCTACTGCATTTCACTATACATCGTTTTCTTTCAGATGAATTTGAAAATCATGAATCTGATTTCCATGCTGGTGCTGTGTGTCTTCGTACTGAAGCTTGCGGCGCTGCTGCTGACAAGATGGAAGCATCATATCTGGGCGAGTATGCACACCATAGGCAATAAGCTGACCGGGTTGCTGCTGTTTCTGCTCGTTCCGCTTTGCGTGGTAACCAAAAGTCTGCCGCTGATTCCGGTTGCACTGGTCATCGCCTGTTCCTACTTAGCTACCTTTGAGGAAATGCTGCTGATTTTGTCACGAAACACGTATGATATCAATACGAAATCATTATTAAAAAAATAGGAAGCCGATCTGCAGCTCCAACGCAGATTATCCGGTAAGAAGAAGGTTTGAAGCCATAAAGCATTCTCTTCCTGTCTCATCCGAAAGGATCTGCCTGTACGAATACAGGCTTTTTTTCTGCAGATGCTAAATGCCTGCGCACGCTGTTCAGTGTCTATAAAAAACGGATTCCCCACCCTTATCGGCAGAGAATCCGCTGTTTATACTTCCTCGCTGTTTCCTTCTTCCTGCATAAGAACCAGCTGTACTTTATGGATTCGCTTGTACTTTACTTCCTTCACCTGGAATTTGATATGGTTCCAGATAACCTCACGTTCCTCTCCGTCCTCTGGTATCTGTCCAATCAGATCCAGCAGAAATCCGGATATGGTTTCATGATTGTCATTTTCAAGCTGCAGTCCAAGCTCCTCATTGATATCATCTATCGGCATGCCGCCGTCCAGCACGTACGTATGCTCGTCAAGCTTTTCAATCTGCGCTTCATCATCCTCATCGTACTCATCCTCGATATCTCCCATAATTTCCTCAACAAGGTCCTCCATGGTTACGATACCGCTGAAGCCTCCATATTCATCAATCAAAATGGCTATATGCTGATGCTTGCTCTGCATCTCCCGAAACAGATCGTCAATGTTTTTGCTTTCCAGCACAAAGAACGGCTTGCGCAGGATGCGCGATATATCCACATGCTCGAAGCCGTTTTTCCTTGCCTCGACTACAAAATCCTTGATGTTCAGGATGCCGATGATATTGTCGATGGAATCCCGGTAAACCGGAATACGGCTGTAGCGCATTTCCATCAGCTCATCCAGATATTCACTCTGAGGATCATCAATATCGATGCAGAATACATCCGGTCTCGGAGTCATCACCTCTTCTGCCAGAATATCATCGAAGGCGAATACGCTGTCGATCATATCAGCTTCATCCTCATCGAAGAGACCGCTCTCCTGCCCGCTTTCCACCATGGAACGAATTTCCTCACGGGAAAGAGATTCTTCAACATTTTCATCCTTCATGCCGAACAGACGGAGTACAAACCGTGTTGACCAGGATAAAATTTTGATGAAGGGCGATGCGATTTTTGAAATAATGAGAATCGGCTTTGCGCAGAACATGGAATAGGCTTCCGCATTCTGCAGAGCGATCCGCTTGGGAACAAGCTCTCCGAAAATCAATGTCACGAAGGATAACAGGATGGTAACCACCACCATGGAGATCGTTTCTCCATAAGGAATGGCCCAGGCCTCCAGAACAGCACCAAGGCGTACGGATATACCGGTTGCGGCACTGGCGGAGTTGAAGAAGCCGGCAAGAGTGATTGCCACCTGAATGGTGGATAAGAAGCTGGTAGGCTCCTGAAGAAGCTTTTCCACAAGCATTGCCTTGCGGTTTCCCTCCTCCACCTTGCGGTGAATCCTGTTTTTGTTAACGGATACGATGGCCATTTCACTCGCCGCGAAATAGGCGTTGATCAGTGTCAGTATGACAATCAGCAGCAGCTGCAGTGTAATGGAAGATTGCGCGGGGTCTGCGTCCATAAAATAATATCTCTCCTTTTCTATTATGAATTTGATTGCTATTGTATCAGAGGTTGTGGCATATGTAAAGAGCCAGCACCAGATGGAATTGTAAATTTTTTATAAATCCGGAATACCTGAACACAGGCTTGTCCTTTTCTGCAGGCACGGCGGAAGGAATCAAAAGCTCTCTGCGATATCTTTACTCAGCCCTTCAACAATCTGAACTGCCAGTTCAACAGCATGCTCATAGTCCTGATAAGCCAGAATCCCATAGGAGGAATGTGCATAGCGAACCGGTACACCGATGACGATTGTTGGAATGCCGAATTGTGCCGTATGTGTAATACCGCCATTGGTACCTCCCCCTTTTCGTACACTCTCCTGAACCGGAATGTCATTTGCATGGGCAAGCTCTAAAGCAAAGCGTTGAAATCTTGGGGATGTAATCATGGAACGGTCGAAATGCCGCAGCATCGGTCCCTTTTTCAAGGCACTTTGAATCATATATTCCTCTTCGAAGCTGTCATCTGCAGGGCATCCTTCAAAACAAATCACAACATCGGGCTTCACGTTGTTCATCACACAGGTCATACCGCGTTCGCCAACCTCCTCCTGGGAGGACAGGGTTGCACTGACGGTATTCGTGAGTGTACGTCCATGCAGTCGACAGAGTGTTTCCACAACGGCGGCACATCCGATACGATTATCAAATGCCTTTCCCATAAACGTTTTATGCTCTTCGTCATAGGTACAGGTAACATCAGGAACGATCGGTGCACCAATACCGATGCGGAAGGATTCCTGTACCTCCTGTGCACTCGTCGCACCGACATCAATCAATACATCGGCAAAATCCAGAGCCTTTCCCTGCTCGGAAGCATTCATAAAGTGTACCGGCTTGCTGCAGACAATCCCCGGAATCAGTTTGCCGTCTCTGTTTTTAATGAGCACCTTATTCGCAATGATGTTCTTCACATCCCAGCCGCCCAGCGGCAGAAACCGCAGGAGCCCGTTGCTTTTCACCGCCTGAACGATGAACCCTACCTCATCACTGTGCGCATCCAGCATGATATTTACACCACCCTGACTGTTTCCCTTCAAATTCATATACAGATTGCGCATATGGTCCTCTTTACACGTACAGATTTCACGTACCTCTTCCTGTGCATACGCAACTACAGCATCTTCAAAACCGCTGGGTCCAAAGGCATCCGAAAATTTTCTGATTCTATCAATTTGTTTCATATCGTATTCTCATCCTCTTTTCTATTCCCTATTATAGCAGAGAATGCGAAAGAGTTCATCCGGAACTCCTATTCTTCTTCAGCTTCTTCTGTCTCCAGACCAAATGATTTCGGATAGAAAGGCAGCTGCAGAGCCTTGCAGACAGCCATCGCCCATTCCCGGAACCACCAGCCGTTCGCGGTTATAACATTCCCGTCCTGCACATAGCCGT
This sequence comes from Erysipelatoclostridium sp. DFI.2.3, assembly GCF_019132535.1. Classification (NCBI taxonomy): domain Bacteria; kingdom Bacillati; phylum Bacillota; class Erysipelotrichia; order Erysipelotrichales; family Coprobacillaceae; genus Thomasclavelia; species Erysipelatoclostridium sp. DFI.2.3. The sequence goes on from NZ_JAHOOJ010000003.1 coordinate 124,156, forward strand.
GAAGCTCGGGATGCTTTTTCTGCTCCTTCATATCAAGCAATCCCTTCATCTGCCCAGCACTGAGCTCCACCGAGGTACAGGCACCGCCCGCCATGAAGCATTCCCGATCAACGGAAGCAACATAGCGCCGTTCCTTCATAATGCCGGCATTCACCAGAATCATGGGAGCACAGGAAATCGCCGCAATCAGCTTCCCTGCTTTATCAAAGGAGCGAATCAAAGATAACAGCTCCTCGTCTGCCAGAATCCAGTCACTGCTGTCATCCTTTGCTCCGATACCGGTTAAAACCAGCACATCATAATCCTCCGCACAAATCGTTCCCCAGGTATATTCGCCAAGAGCAAGGAAGCCCTCCTCCGCACGCACCGGTTTCAATGTCTTGGCTATGTAGTCGATCTGACAATCGGCCAAAGCAAGGGATTCCAGCAAAACACTAAATTCGAAATTACAAAAACCGTCGTATAAACAAACTGCTGCTTTCATATACAGTCCTCCTATAAAAAAACCTTCTGCACCTGTTCAAACAGGATTCGAAGGCTCTATAAATTCACACTAAAAAAGCTATGGAAAAAAATTTTGGCAGCGTCATGTGAAAAAGAGTCTGTAATCCATTGGTGAACAGGCGTACATCTGTATGTCTGATTCAAAAAACCGTCTGGATTATTTGCTCACTTCACATCACCTCTTGCGTTCATTATACAGAAGGAGAATACAAATTGCAAGCGCTCACAGCAAAACACCGCACAGCGCCAATGAAACAATTCACATAGAATGCATTGCACGCAACGTGTTGCTTCATCCATCGAACAGCGTCAACTGCATCGTAACCCGCGGCGATACTGTCTATTCGTTGATTGATTTTCCAAGCTCTTAGTATAACGCATCCGCTGCATATCGTACGTCAAAACGAACGTCAGCATGTTCCTGAAAATAAAAAAAACCCCGATATCTACGGGGTTACCTGTTATCATGGCGCCTTAAACAGGACTTGAACCTGTGACCTGCCGGTTAACAGCCGGATGCTCTACCAACTGAGCTATTAAGGCGTTTCTTAAGTGCTTAGATATAATATCATAAGATTTTGTGTTTGGCAAGAAAAAATAGCAAATTTTTTAGGATTTTTTTAGGATTTTTTATGGTTTTATTTCTGTCCACAGCCATGCGGATGAAAGCGGAAGCCCTGCCATGGCAAGTTATCCTGAATTTAGATTATATTTATAACCGAATGATTCCGGCTACTGTATCCGCATCCTCCTATGAAAAGCAATTTAGAGAAGCAGCTTCCAAAGGATTCAGCGTTCTTCAAATAGCAAAAAACAGCGGTTTCCCGCTGTTAATATCCACCGTCACTAGTTTCTTTCTGCATCAGCTTCACACCGGCACTTGTACCGATACGATCTGCTCCGGCTTCCACCATTTTCTCCATATCCTCATAGCAGCGTACTCCTCCGGCTGCTTTCACCAGACAACGCCCCTTCACGGTATCCTTCATCAGCTTGACATCCTCAGGTGTGGCTCCGCTTGTTGAGAACCCGGTTGATGTTTTAACAAATGCAGCACCGGCTTCCACACAAAGCTCGCATGCTTTTACGATTTCTTCCTTTGTCAGCAGACAATTTTCCAGAATGACCTTGACACAGTTACCTTCAGCTGCTTCCACAACAGCTTTTACATCAGCGCGTACCGCATCGTAATGTCCGGCCTTCATTTCTCCGATATTCAAAACCATATCGATTTCCTTAGCGCCGTCTGCAATAGCAGCAGCTGTTTCAAAAGCCTTGGCTTTGGTACTCATAGCTCCCAGCGGGAAGCCTACCACGGTACAAACCTTAACGTCTGTTCCCTTCAGCAGCTCTGCACATGCTGATACCCAGTAGCTGTTAACACATACGCTTGCAAAATCATATTCCTTCGCTTCTGCACACAGTGTTTCAATTTTGTCATACGTAGCATCTGCTTTCAGCAGTGTATGATCGATATACTTGTTCATTTCCATAAAATAACCTCCTGCATTATCTTTCCAATGTACTTTTAGTATATCATGGAACCCATAGAATATGAAGTTCATTTCTCTTCATCACTAGTTACAATTCCTGGTCTTCCTGAATGCCTTCATGATATCTGCGCATCCAATAGACGCGAACAAAGGGGTCCTTCAGAAAATACTGCAGCAGACGATACAGCAAAAGGTAGCGCAGCAGCTCCGTTACAATAAGGATTCCCCAGGAAAGCAGCTGATAGTTCTGCGTCTGAAACACATCGGCAAGCTGCGGAAGGGTGAAAAGCAGCCGCAGCAGCTCCATCCCCCACATAACGGGTATAATCCATCGGCTCCATGGCTTATAGAGAAACAGTGATACCGCCGGAAGAGACCAGATCAAGGCGGAAAACAGAGAAGCCAGCAGCAAGGTTCGCTGCATAAACTGCATCCCTTCATGATCGCTGCTGTAATATCGGAAAACAAACATGAGAAGATACAGCAGAACCAGCATACCATACTGATATAGCAGCAAGGCAACAGAGCAGGCGCGGATGCGGTTTCTTGCCCGTATATCCAGCCGGTGATCATGCTGTATATGCTCCTTCTGTGAAAAATTGACCGGGCTCATCGCTTTTCCCTGCAATTCATTGTCCGCTTCCGTGCTATGCGGTTTCCATATGTAGATTATCTGCGGATTTCTTTGCAGGCTCCACGACATATACAATGCCAAAGCTGCTTTCCCCGCCACCATAAGGGTAAATACGATTCGCAGAAAGGAATTTTCCTTTGCGATATCAATTCGAAACAGCGCAGGCAGCTCATACAGCGTATAGAGATTAACAAGAGACAGCACCTGAAATAACAGCCTCCCCAGCCTGCGGCAGCTCCACAGCATACGAATCACCGCAAGCCATACCAGCAAAGCGACACTGTGAAACAGGAAATTGCGCAGAAAAGCTATATGAACATCCTCCAGCATCAGCTTCAGCAGAAAATAGGAAAACACCATATAAGCAATTAAAAATATAGAAAACAGCACCAGTAGCATTCGCAGACGGCGAACACAGGCTCTGCGCTGTTTTTTACGTTCCCGCAGATTTTCTTCTCTCATCGATATCATCACCTGTCCTTATTATACAGGAAAAGCATACCATTTGCACAGCACATAAGCAGTGTGACATATACAAGTTGTAAAGGGAAGAAAAGGCTGCTGTCATCTATACCAATATAACCTTTTGTGTAACCATCCAAAATATAGAAAAGCAGGACATCCTGTAAAGCAATCGGGATGCACCTGCTGTTTGTTTTCAACATATAGCCAGCTTTTTTCTGTATCGGAAGATACTATTTTTTAAACGGAAAATCCTCGATATCCGAAGGATTCACAAAGGTTGGATTCGGTTTGTCAAAATAATTGGATGTATCCAGATCCCAGGCATTATGGGTATCCCCTTCTCCAAAATCCTTCATTTCCGTATGCGTCGTTAGAATATGCAGCAGATTCCGTAAGGTATCCATCGCTTTTTTCGCACTGTTCAGCAGATAGGAAAAGGCTTCATCCGCACCATCATCCTGAATATAGCGAATCAGCTCCTCATATATATGAATCTGTTCTTCCTCATACTGCATATCCCGCATCACTGCAGCAGTTAAATCATTGTTCACATGGTGCTGTTCCTCTTCTGATTCCGGCTGACAGCTACAGTGCTCCTCCTGCGTATGGCACGGCTTGATAAATTCAAAAACAGGTGTATCATCGTTGGATTCGTCATAATAACGGTCATCCTCCCCATGCATTTGATGAATAATACAGCTGAGTACCTCCATATCACTGATCTGTCGTGCACCCAGACGCATAAAAATATCATGGAAGGTCGGATTGTTGATCATGAAGCTCTGTCGTATATAGACTGCCGCCTGCTTCAAACCGCTGCTGCAGCCCTTCAGCTGGCGATCCAGCAAAAGGTAGTATTTCATATCCGGTCGCGTAATCCGCACCTCAAAGGGCAGTTTTGTATCATAAATAAACATATGCATACCTCCAATTTCTACCGTTAGTATGGAAGCTTTTCCCTGGATTATGCTATAATATGAAGCATAAAAAGGAAGGTACGTTTATGAAAGAAATCAAATTGCATACAAAGCTAACCAAAAAGATCACAGTGGAAGAAAGCATGCTGGCCTCCCATGTTGGCAGCGGAATTGTAGATGTCTATGCGACACCGATGATGATTGCGCTTATGGAGAATACCGCTGCAGCCTGTCTGAATCAGTTTCTGGAGGAAGGAGAAACCAGCGTCGGCGTTATGATGCGGACAACTCACGATGCAGCAACTCCTGCTGGTATGACGGTAACGGCTGAAGTGGAAATCACAGCTGTAGACCGCAAAAAGGTTTCCTTTCACATCATAGCTAGGGATGAGAGGGATTTGATCGGTACAGCAGACCACGATCGCTTCATAGTAAAAAAAGAAGCCTTTGAAGCAAAGGCGCTAAGCAAGCTGGAGAATTCATAAATACATGTGCAGCCGCCGTTCAGGATTCTTTCACGTTTGTGGGTAAACTTAAAGCAGGGAGACTTCAACTCGATTGTATTCATCAATAGAAGTTGAAGTCTCCCTTTTGCATACACCCCAACGTAAGGAGGACCCCGTTAAAGCAGCTGCTTTTTCTATATCTGCCTGCCGTTGTGATGATGGTATTGACACAGGCAGCCCCTTCCTGAACAGCAAACTCCTGTGAACGGGATACAGAACCTTTACCATATGTACATGTATGAATAAGCGAATGCAGATGATTTTAAAGGCACTGTTTTGGGCTTTCGCTTATCGTCACGCAAACGCTGGACAGTTTCTTCCTGCATGCCTTTGTGCACATACAAGTCTGTATCAGCCAATTGCCCTAAGATAGAGAAGCTTCCACCGTTTCCTGAGAGGAGATGAATGCAGCAGCTTTCCTGCCTGCTTTTGTGCGTAGCCGTAAACAAGCTCTGCCTCCTGCCTTGTCATCGCATGCGGGGAATATAAGGCTTTCTCACACAGGGCGCGTATAGTCTTCGGCAGGCTTTCATCCTTCATAAAGCTGAGCAGATAACGATAGCTGTAATTTATCGCCTTTTTTGCATCCCGCTGCAGACACTGTCTTTCTCTGTAGGCAATACGCAGCCGTCGTTGAAGCACACAGATCAACACCGGCAAAGCTACCAGTAAGGCTGCAAGACCAACCTTGGCAAAGCCTGCAGGCGTATCGCCTTGCTCCTTTTCGATTTGTTGATTCTCCGCAGCGTTCCCCGTTTTCCTGTCTGTCTGCTTTTTTGGTGTTTCCGTCTTTGCTGTCGTCGTGCCGCCCTGCTCCTGTCCCTGCACAGTTGTTTGGGAGGACGGCTTGCTTTCACTCTCAAAGCCCGGTGTCACCTCAACCGGAATCCACCCTTTTTCCGAATCGAAAATTTCCACCCATGCATGTGCACTTTCATCCGGTACCTCCATACTGCCGCCACTCATAGCTCCGGCCTGAAAGGAAAAGCCTTCCGCATAACGTGCAGGTATCCCCATATAACGAAACAGCATAACTGCCGTGGTCGCATAATGCACGCAATAGCCCTTCTTATTCTCCGTCAGAAAAAATTCTACAAAATCCCGGTCATCCGGGGTTCTTCCGGGCTTCAGTGTATAGCTGGTCGTTTCTCTTAAGTATTCCTGTATGGTCGTCTGAATATCATATGTCAGATGTTCACCCGTTAGGGAGGTGAGCTTTTTAAAAGGCTTACGTTCATCAAACAGCCTTTTTAGATTGGCGGGAATCTGGAGATAGTGCTCCTTGACAAAGGCGGGATATGCATCTGCTTTCACAGTGGAATCACCATTTATGGTCGTACTGGATAATGCATAGGCAGTATAACGCATGGTATCATCATGCTCCAGACGGTAAGCGTCATACCACGGTTTTGTTTCCGGCAAAGCCTCCTTCATCAGATACGGTGTCAGGGCATAGCGTTTGGATGCGCGATGATCCTCTATCTCCAGATGCATCAAAGCCCCTGTTTTTTGCAAAATCTGTGTAAAGGCGGGATTTTTCTTATCAAGCCACGTATCCACATCCTTCCAGTCATAGGATTTCAGAGCTGCATAGCTGGATTCCGGCAGCGACTGCCAGCGATTATCCTCATACAGCGCGCCGCTGTAGCTTTTCAGGTAGATGGTTCCGCGTGCATCCTCAGATCGCACAACCAGCTGCGTTGCACCGGTGTAATACCGATTTGCCGCCTTTCCCAGATCCACCTCTCCCTCATCTTCCCCGGCATGGGTTAGGAAATAGGCAAGCTCATCCACACGCTGCAGCAACCGCTCACGGAGCGAACCGCTGGTGCTTCGCATTTCATAGGTATCCGGCAGCGAGGTAAAAAAGGTAAGCAGCACGCAGATCACGCTTAATCCGAAAGCACTCAGCCGTACATATCCCCCATGTCCGTTTGTCACTCCGTTTCGCGAGAGAAGCAGCATAAACCAGAATATGATAAGCGAAACGGCAAACAGCCAGGGAATCGGTGTCTGATAAAGCAGTGTAAAAAACACCGGGAGAAAGGAGAGCATAAATAACGCAAAATAACGATGCGTATTCCAGAAGGTCAGCATACCGCAAAACAGCCATATGCTCACATACAGCAGCAGCCAGGTCAGCGAAAACCGGTACAGCATGGCAGTATCGGTTACATCGTAGGGATAGAACACATAGCCGCTGGCATCGTGATACACCTCAGTAATAATATTATAGGCGATATGAGCCCCCTCCTGCAGCAGTGAAAAGCTGAGTACCCCAAGCAGAAGCATGCCTCCTGCCAGTATCAGTATCACCTTTTTCCTGCGGCGAAGCAGCAGACGGTTATACACCACTACAGCAAAAAGCAGAACCGGTATGTACAGCATCCAGAGAACTGCATCCCAAAAAGGAAAGGCGAACAGAAACACACCGAGAGAGGAAAGCATTCCCATCAAAAGCAACAGCGCGGGTATCACTTGTTTTTTCATATACCGGCCTCCTGTTCGAAAAGAGCCGCAAATGCCTCGTCCAGATACAGGGCATCCTGCGAATCGCGGGATACTTCACAAAAGCGCGGCATGGATAGCAGTTTTCGTAAAAAGCCTTCCATATCCTGAGGACCTTGCAGCTCTGCCGTCTGTCTTCCACCTGCTGTCCGCCAGCGAATACGAACAAGATCCTGCGGACTTGCTTTCCGACAGATTCCACAGGCGATTGCCAGAAGGCGCTCACAGATTTTCTGCTCCTGTGGAAAACAAAGATGAAGCAGTACAACGGCAGATTCCTCCTTCTGAAATTCACGTACCATCGTTTTCTGCAACCGATAGCTTGCCTTATAGTGAATCCGGCGCACAGGCTCTCCCTCATGGTGCTCCTTCAGCTCATAATCACTGCTGAAAACACCGGTGAGACTCTGGCGGGCTTCCTGCAGGAGGTTTGTATACTGCACTTGCGTAACCGTACAGGGCTGCGGGAAACAAAAGGTCGTTACCTCCTTGTCCCATGATTGGGTTTTGCGAAACAGTCCGAGAAGATCCCTGGTCTGGATGGAGGTCAGCTGCAGCTCATACTTTCCACTTCCCAGCTTCGGTATTTGCAATTTCTGTTCCCTGTGCTTCACTTCCAGAGAAATCGTTTCGCTGCTTTCATAAAAGCAATTCTTCCACGATCCCTGTATCCGAATACCACTGCATACAAGCAGGGGAAGACTGGTTGGCATATGAATTACACAGCCCTTTTTACTCGTTTTCAGCTGCAGCTTCAGGAACCGGTTTCCGGCGATAAACAGAAGCAGGCTGAGTAGAGGAAGCATAAGCAGCACACGCAGCAGGAGATAATACAGATACCCGTCAATGCTTATCCATGCCAGAGCATCCAGAAGCAGCAGAAGCAGATAGGCGAGCCAGGAACGGATCATAGCCCCTTCCTTCTTGTGTGCGGTGGCTGTATATGGTGCAGGAGCTGTGTCAGCGCATCCTTTGCCGCTGCGGCATCTATGCTGTGTGATGGCTGCATGAGAATACGATGGGCGATGGTATCCACAAAGACATTCTGAATATCCTCCGGTACCACATAATCACGCCCCTGCAAAAGAGCACAGGCCTTGGACATGTCAAGCAGAGCTACCCCTGCTCTTGGACTCGCTCCCCGATAAATGCGCTGATTGTTTCTTGTCGCCTGCAGCAGCTGAATGATGTAATGATAAAGGGAATCGTGTACAAACACCTCCCTGCAGGCCTTCTGCATTTCCAGAATCTGGGTGCGCTGCGCGACACACTGCACACGATAGCTTTGCGGATTCTGCTTACGCTTGAGGATTTCAATTTCATCATGCTCCTGCGGATAACCGATTTCCAGGCGGATCATGAAACGGTCCAGCTGACTCTCCGGGAGCTGCTGTGTTCCTGCAGAGCCGTAAGGATTTTGTGTCGCAATCACCAGAAACGGCTGTTCCAGCGTCATGGTTATCCCGTCCACGCTGACACTGCCCTCTTCCATTACCTCCAGTAAGGCTGCCTGTGTACGGGAGGAGGTACGATTGATTTCATCAGCGAGAAACAGATTGGTAAAAACTGCCCCCTTGCGTATCTGTGTCTTACCCGTCTGCGGATCAATCACACTAAAGCCGGTAACATCTGCCGGTAATACATCCACTGTAAATTGCATTCTCCGGCAATCCAGCTGCATCGCATCCGCAAACGCTCGTGCGATTGTTGTTTTCCCCACCCCCGGCATATCCTCCATCAGAATATGACCATTGGCCAGTATTGCCATCAGGATTTTTTCCAGCAGCTCATCCTTTCCGATCACTGCCTTTTTCACTTCCTGTAATATTCGTTCACTCGTTCTCATCCGTTCTCCCTTCAAGTATTCAGCCATCCTACTTTTACCTATTAAAAACACATAACTACCTTTATTGTATACAATGATGTGCACTTTAGGTCAACAAAAGATTTCTTAACTTTTTATGAAGATTGCACTTTCACTGTCCCCTGCTTCAGGGATTTAACCGAAAAAAAGCAGCCAAGGCATTTCCACCTGCTTCCGGCTGCAAAGTTAAAGCTATTTGAATTCCCGACGCATGCACACAAGGTCTTCCTCCTGCATTCCCAGCTGACGCAGAGTGACTTCCTTTTTGTTTGGACAGGCTAACGGCTGAATCATATAGGAGCAAAGCGTACAATATCCGGATGATTCGCTACGACGGATACATGCATACCCGCATTTGCGAATACAGTTCTCATCCACCCACAGTGCCAGCTGATCCAACGCATTGGTCGCTATGAGATTGGCTTGTTCCTGCGGTATACCCGCATCGAGGAGATAGCGGAACAGGATATCTGCATAGGTCAGAATATATTCCATAAGAAAAAAGTTTTCTGCATTGTTCTTCTGCATACGCTTCGGCCACAGAGGAAGCTTGATATGATTTCTGATATAGCGTTCCTCCTCCACATGCTTGCGCGGATTTTTCAGGCATTCATGCGGACATTCGGCACATTTATATAAAAATTCCCCCATTGTTTTCAACAGCTGAAATTTAAAGGTGGCAAAATCTACCGTCACTTTAAATTCCTGCTCGATTTTAGGAAACGCATCCGCACACATAGTCAGTGCAGCATCCACGGTTTCCGCTTCAAATACACCCAGCTTTGTGATTGGCTGCGGCAAAAACATCATCAGATCCCTGCTGTTCACATATTTCATTTTTCATCACCATGCCTTATGGTACACTATTTTCAGACAAAAAGAAATACAGTTGAAATATTTTCCCTTACTTTATCGTATACCGGATAGAAGGAGGCGAAGATCATGAAATCTATGTTCCTCATATTTTATATGCTTATAAATTCCATGGGCGGCTATCTTTTTCAACAGACAGCAGTAGAGACTGCCTACCCGGATATCGCCAGAAGGTGCCCGGATCTTACATTGCATGATACCAATGATCTCGTAGACGGAAGTGGCTGGATATCCTTTTTAAAGGGATTGGATACTGTTTCTTTATCAACGATACGCATAAAGGATGCGAGGGATTCCACGCAGGATTTTCTGATACGCTATGATGCATTAGGAAAAAGCTATACGCTGACAAGGCAGGATGACAGCGAACATGCCGTCACCTACAGCCATTTGATTCGCATGGACGGACAGCGCATAGCGGATATGCAGCTTGACGATATGTGCATCTGTTTTGCGAATAATCCAGCAGAATACTGGTACTGGTATCTTTGTGATGATGTAAATATAAAGCCTCAGGACATCTTCCGGGAGCCGAATTCAACAAAAGCGCAGTTATTGTTTACCGTGAAAAAGACCTGAGAACAAGCAATCTGCATCGTACAGGCATCCTCATTCAGATACAAGCATGCCGTGTATAATAAAAAAGGATTCCGACCGTTAGGATTGGAATCCTTCAATATGTTATCATGGTGGAGCGTATCGGGATCGAACCGATGACCCCCTGCGTGCAAAGCAGGTGCTCTCCCAGCTGAGCTAACACCCCATGTATATTGAAATTCGATGGTGGGCCTGAATGGACTTGAACCAACGACCTCACCCTTATCAGGGGTGCGCTCTAACCACCTGAGCTACAGGCCCGTTTCCATCGAATGCTCATATATAATACCACTACTTTTTTCGTGTGTCAACAAGGTTTTTATCATTTTTTCACAAGCTTTTAAGAGATTTTATATGCTAAAGACACAAAGCTGATAATTTTACGAAGCCGCAAGTTCTTATACCGCTTCCTATATGAATATCGTCATGTATACTCTCGGTTATTGCTTTTTATGTCTGTATCACAAACTGCGTCTAAAGATCTGCGATAAAACATTGACAGGCACAGGAAAGCCGGATCAAATTACGTAAAGTCTGAACACACTCATATTTCCTCTTTCTGAATTATCTCGATTTCTCAAACATGATAATTCAACGCACGGGAAGTGAAAAACTTACCTGTTACAGCACAGCTCGCATGGTATGTTCGTATGCCGGCAACAGGAGCTTTTGCAATCGAAGCTCCATTCCCTTTATATAAAACTCTTTACGTATTTCACTGATGATTTCTATACCGTTATCTGCATTGGGAATAGCATAAATGAAAGCAGTTATCGCATCCATATGCCTCTGTATCTGTGGAACGACACGCTTTACTGCATTATGAATATCTTTATCTTCAAGCTTCAATAGCGCACCGAACTGCAGTGCCTTTCCGTCGATATTATATCCGGTGACTGTGCTGATTGCACTGCTGAGAATCCTATCTTCATTCTTCAACATGTCGTTTATTTTCTCATCGGAAATCTTCGTGGAAAAAGAAGCACCGTTATCAAATACAGGCGCCAGCGCTAAACTGCCATCGGAATATCGCAGGATACCCCAGTTTCCGCTATTGCGATCATTATTATTTATCAGCCCGTCGATCATGACACAATCCCAGAACCTCTCTGACATTCCATCAATCATATACAATAGGGAATTATAGTTCAGATGTGCCTTTACCGCGTGAAGACTTGTACTGCCAACACTGTTGCTATCGGTTACTGTATCTTCCAGAATTGCCTCCAGTTCTTTATTGTAATAGTTTTTGATTTCTCTGAATTCCTGTAATCGAACATGTGAATCCGTAAAATCCTTACATGCAACAACCAGTTTGTTATCCTTTGTCCCTAATTTGGTTTCATGTACAGGATAGCCAAGAATCTGATAAATATGACTGCCTATATACTCAGATAACGGAGAGGTTGTATAAGAAATTTCCGTTTTTCTCATTCCCTTTGTAGATTTAGGAAATTTCAGAATCCAGTCCTCCCCCTGATAAATGATTCCAAGCTTACTGCCAGCCATCCCACCATAGGCTTTGTTATTTTCCTGACACTCGTTAAAATCGATCAAATACATGTGTTTATCCTCCACGATATCTTTGACATAGGATATCCCTCTGTTTGCTGGTCATTTCTTTATTGATAACAAATTCTTTTGTAATATTCTCAATGAATCCACATCTGTCAAAGTATGACCAGTCTTCCTTCCGATCCATTTCCTCCAGCTCATCCACCAGCTCCTGAATCATGGAAGGCAAGGCAAAATCAATTTTGACTGAATCGTTGATCCAGTGATAGCTTTTATCCATTTAATCACACCCTTTTACCAACTGTATTATAGCATGCATTGTTTTCACAACGCCATACGATCATTCAGAAACGCAAAAAGTCGGTTTGTATTCCTGTAATCAGTCAAACACTCATAAAAGATCCAACCATGTATCTTCCAGTTTATCCTAACAGAGAACTGACCTTTCTAACGTAAACCTGCGATACCGATATCACCTGCCTGACTGTCATTTTCGTACAACAAAACAAGCCTTGGAAGGAAGCAAAAGCTGGTCATCACGCTTTGCTATGCTTCATATTATTCATTTCAATTAGTATTTTAAAATCTTTTTCTCTAAAGAAAAGCGATGATTATATTTTTCAAGTTTAAACCTGAATCATCATCGCTTTTTATGAGCTTTGGTCAACGCAGTGAACAGTATATGCCTGAAACACGAAATGTAAACATGGATAACACGGAAATCAGAACAAAATAAAAAACAGGTTATACATCTCTCAAAACCTTTAATTAAGGTCTTTTTTAACCGTTCGGCGAAATGTAAATAACCTGATCATGTTATATGGTGGAGCGTATCGGGATCGAACCGATGACCCCCTGCGTGCAAGGCAGGTGCTCTCCCAGCTGAGCTAACACCCCATGTATATTGAAATTCGATGGTGGGCCTGAATGGACTTGAACCAACGACCTCACCCTTATCAGGGGTGCGCTCTAACCACCTGAGCTACAGGCCCATTTCCATCGAATGCCTGTAAATAATACCACAAGTAAAACATGATGTCAACATATTTTTAATTTTTTTATCACAAAAAGCCGTCAAGTCGAAATGCTCTCTGTTTTCCACAAGCCACACCGGTGAGATCAAAGCCGGATTTGTGCTATGATAGGGTACATAACAATGATTACAGGAGGAACCAGCATGGACTATACAGAAGCATTTGAGCAGATCGATATTTTCAGAATCCATTTAATCGAGGAAGAAAAAAGTACATTGACCGTACAAAAATACATCCGGGATATTACAAGACTCTTTGCCTATCTTTCTTCTGAAAAGACTCTGACGAAGCAGTGTATTATAAAGTATAAGGAGGAGCTGATGAAATCCTATACCTCGGTAAGCATCAACAGCATGCTTGTTGCAATTAACTGTTTTTTCACCTTTATCAATCAGCCCGGATATCGGGTAAAGCTATTGAAAATACAGAAAAGAACCTGTATTGAGAAAGAGAGAGAGCTGACTAAGAAAGACTATGCCAGACTTTTAAAAGCAGCGCAGGATACCCATAATGAGCGTATGTATCTGCTGCTTCAAACCATATGCGCGACCGGAATCCGTGTATCTGAGCATCGATTCATTACTGTGGAAGCTGTAAAAAGCAGAAAGGCAGCCGTGCAGAATAAAGGTAAGCTCCGCTATATATTCTTTCCATCCAGACTGCGTAAACAGCTGCTGGCATACTGTAAAAGAAAAAAGATAACATCCGGCAGTGTTTTCGTCACGAATTCCGGAAGACCGCTGGATCGCAGCAATATCTGGAAAGCGATGAAAAAGCTGTGTCTCCATGCCAATGTCAGCAACAACAAGGTTTTTCCGCATAATCTGCGGCATTTGTTCGCCTTCACCTTCTACAGTATGGAAAAGGATGTGGTTCGACTGGCGGATATCCTCGGGCACTCCTCCATTGAGACCACCAGGGTGTATACGATGACCAGCTTTCAGGAATATGAGAAGACACTGTCCCGCATGGATCTGGTACGCCTCTGTTGAAAAATACCACATAATATGCATTATGTGGTAACACTCATGTTCTGCTTACAGGTATATTTTACCATATATTCTTACATAACTGAGGAAGATATCATCAGCTATTCATCTTTTTTTCTTAAACAGATTATTTGCCCAGCTGACCGTTTCCCTGCCTTTGATTGCAGTCCTGCCTCCTGCACACTAACAATGTCCTGTACTACATAATGCATATTATGTGGTACAGGGCTTTTCTGTTCACGATGTGTATCTTGATTTTTGCACAGGAAAGGAAGCACATGAGAAAAACATTTTTTTATCTGACCAAAATTATCCTTTGTACAGGACTATTTCTGTTTGTGATGCATTGCCTATTCATGCGGCAAACACAGGGTCTTTGCTCAGCCATTACAGTTTTCATGGAACCGCAGGGCAGACAGGAGCGTTGTCTGCTGCAGATTGAAGTACGAGGCAGCGGTACTCTGTTCGACGGCAAAGCGCACCATCGAAACAGCAGTGAACGATATGCGCTCTTTAAAGGAAAGCGAAGAACCTTTCACCTTTATGCAGATCAGAAGAACGATGCCATACAAATCCGGTTGAATAACAAAGATATAACCGATAGCATTCACAACGGGAACATCCCTATCAGGAGCTCATCCAAGGTTCAGCAGCTCGTTCTGTATGTTTCATAGGATAAGCATGCAGAGTTTTCTGTACAGGCTGTAATAAAGGCAAAGCCGGCTATAAACGTATCCTACAGCAGCACATACAGCGCTCCTTTGCCCTGTCCTACAGATTACGGCTGCTATGAAGCAGTCATTCTATTCGCCATAGACTGTACACCCGCCTATACAGCAGCTTTTAAATCACATTCTCATTCGGTTATCGGTATTCTCACGACAGGAAATTGAAATATTCCAGTATACTGTCATACAGCGTCTGCGCCACCTTTTGCTGATATTCATCGGTAATAAGCTTCGCACGATCCTCTGCATTTGATAGAAATCCGCACTCTACAAGAGAACCGATCTTCTGCGCATTATTCAGAATATAATAATCTCCCGGCTTGCTTGTCATCTTCGTCTGCGTCAGTGCGCGGAAATGCTTCTGCACAATGTCCGCAAATACCTTGGATACCTCATTCTTTGGAGCATAAAAGGCCTGAGCCCCCTTTACACTCGTGTTGGGATAGGAATTCAAATGGATGCTCATGAACAGATCCGTCTTGTCCTGATTGATCAGCTCGATACGCTTTTTCATATCCTCGCGTTTGCGGTTCGAAGCACCTTCGCTTGCCAGATCATAGGCACCGTCACGGGTCATCGTCACATGGGCACCGCCTTCCTCCAGCAGCTTCTTCAACTTCTGTGCAATTTTCAGATTGATTTCCTGTTCCTTCGCTTCGTTGCTGCGGGCACCGTCATCCTTTCCCCCATGTCCGGGATCCAATACGATTTCCACACCATCCAGTGCATGGAAGGCACGTTTCGCGGAAACGGAGGTAATGTGCGACAGACAGAAGGATGCTGCCAGTATGGTACAAAGCAGTCCTGCACCCAGCAGGTATTTTTTTCTTTTCATCATCTTCACCTTTTCAAGTATATGTAATGTTAATCACAAAAATATCACAGTCATGAAATATTTCTGTAATTCGCGCCGGCACAGACAGGCGATTGACCCGATACCACGGACATTTGCGGCATACGCTGTAAAGGAGGTGATATTATCACTACAGGATATGTCATGGTTGAAACCATGGAGGAAACCGCACAGCCCATTCCCAATGCGCAGATCAGTGTCTTTCGACGGGATGAGCGCGGATCTATATTTATCATGGAATGCAGTACAGATGAATTCGGTAAAACACAACGTATTGAATTGGATGCTCCGGATAGCTCGCATTCAACAGACATTCACTCACTGACACGCCCGTATGGTCAGTATGATATTCACGTTGCCAAAGAAGGCTACGATACAGAAGTCCGCAACGGTGTACAGATATTTGCAGAAACCGATTCAACGCTGACCGTTATCATGCAAAATTCCGGGGTACGGAGTGTAAGCAATACCATCGATATCGGTGAGCATCAGCTTCATGAGGGAGGAGGATGTCGCTCATGCTAGAAGAAATCATCCTTCCCACGACGATTACCGTTCATCTGGGAAGACCGACAGCCAGTGCACAGAATGTTACCATTGGCTTTGTCGATTATATCAAGAATGTCGCATCCAGTGAAATCTATCCGACATGGCCGTATGAAGCTTTGCGGGCAAATATCTGGTGTCAGATGTCCCTTGCCCTAAACCGTATTTACACGGAATGGTATCGAAGCAGAGGGTATTCCTTTGATATCACCAATTCCACAGCCTTTGATCAGGCATTTGTTCCCGGTCGTAATATCTATGATAATATCGCTGCGGTTGTGGATGAGGTTATGGGAGATTATCTGAAAAAACCGTTTTACAGGGAGCCGTATTATGCGGAATATTGCGATGGAAAAAGAGCTCAGTGTCCGGGGCTGAAGCAGTGGGGAACACTCGATCTGGCAAATCGCGGATATGATTCCTATGGCATCATCCGATATTATTACGGTGATCAAATGCAATTTCTGGAAACAGATAACTGGCAGCCGTACACCCCTTCCTATCCCGGCTATGCCCTGCGGCTTGGAAGCAGCGGTCAGCCGGTGTTTATCATTCAGGAGCTGTTGAACGGAATCGCTGTCAATTATCCCAACATTCCGTTAATCTATCCACCCGATGCTGTTTTCGGACCGCAAACAGAGAGTGCGGTAAGAGCCTTTCAGCGGCAGTTTGACCTTACCGTAGATGGGATTGTCGGGCAGTCCACCTGGTATCAGATTTCCCGAATTTATGTCGCAGTCCGCAAGCTGGCGGAGCTGGGAAGTCTTGGCAGATTGGAAGGTTATTTTACCGGTTTATGGACCGGAAAGGTGCTGCGTCAGGGGGATGTCGGCATCGAAGTGCAACAGCTGCAGTATTTCCTTTCCATTATCTCAGAAAGCTATCCATCCATTCCATCTGTAACCGTTGACAGCCGCTTCGGACCAGGACTGGATCGCGCCGTACGTGCCTATCAGCGGGAATTCGGTCTGGCCGTAGATGGACTCGTCGGACGTTATACATGGAATTCCATCTATGAAACCTATGCAGCAATCGTAGGTTGATAAAGCCATTCCCGTAAAAGGAATGGCTTTCCCGTAATTTTAAAGCAGTCACTGTATTTTTAAATTGTTCCGGATACAGCAGGCAGCCTTTAAAGAAATACTGCATGAAGAAAGCTAAAGATGTGTATATCGTATCACACCAGTATTTGCACACTGCTAAAAATCGCAGAACACAAACCTCCATGTCCGTACTGAGTGACCTGTATCGAAATTATGAAAAAGCTGAAGCAGAGGAGATGAAGCGATACATGAGCTGATTTAACATTTCATGTACGTGAAAGGTATTTACAGAATACTACACGTATGATTTTCACCATGCCTCTTACGCAAATCAGGGTACGCATATAAAAAGCTGAAAAACCGAAAGTAGTAAATTCCTATGATCCGACTGCTTCCGCTTTGCTATTACAGCCCTGTCAATTACCCTTGACTGCGTCACCCCCCTTTACACTTTGAGAGTCCTTTTTTCTAGAAGCCTTTCCAAAAGAAAAGAGACAGCCCGGTGTCGGCTATCCCTATATATCGTTTTATGATTGCTTTAGAATTCTTTGTTTTTCATAACACGACAGCTGATGCGGTAGGATATCGCAAGCAGCACTACCGAGAATATCCCTGCAGCACCTCCGATCTGCATCATATTCATTGTACTCATAGATGCCAGAACAGCATCCAGATCTACCTGCAGTATTTCAAGAAGCTTTATGACTCCCATACTTCCCAGCACGGCAACACCAACGGTAAGCAGCAATGCTACTCTCCCCCGTTCTCCGCCGAATTTCAGCTGTACAGGGATCATGACAGCCGCAAACAGAAGGACGATGCAAATATATAGCAGATCAATCGGCAGCCAGTCCATGACGCTTATCTGCGGATTGCGAATAGTAATGAGAATTCCCGACAGTACCACCGAAAGCAGCCATGCACCGCCTCCAACTAAAATAGAGAATACATATTTTTCCTTCACATAGGACGTTCTGGAAAAAGGCATGGAAAACAGAAAGGCATAGCCGTTGTCATATTCGTCATAGCTGATCGTACTCAGCACAAACATAGAAGCGATCATTGTGAAATAGCTGACAACGAAGGTTGATTCAAATTCAGCAAACAACATGGCTGCCGCTATAAATATCATGATAAAGAAGAAATTCTTCTGATTTTTCATCAGCTTGAAGTCCTTAATCAATAAACCTTTCATATCTGTTCACCTCGTATCATCATCATAATCACATCATCAATGGACCCTTTTTCCACAGTAAGCTGCGGATAGTTTTCCATATAAAACTGTTTTTGGCTGGTCAGTACAGCATAGCCATAGGGTTCCTTGCGCCGGCGCAGCAAATAGCGCTTATCCAAATCCGCATACTGCCGTTCATCCATCTTCAGCAAAGCGTAATCACTCAGCAACACATCTGTATCCTCATGCATAACAATCTTTCCCTCATGAATCATATACAGATCATCACACAGTCCCTCCAGATCGGAAGAGATATGGGAGCTAACCAGCATACAGGCATCCTCATGCTGTTCCATGTACTCCCGAAGCAAATCCAGCAGTTCATCCCTTGCGACCACATCCAGACCGGCTGTCGGTTCATCAAGAATAAGCACCTTCGCATGATGGGAAAGAGCAATCAATGCCTTTAGCTTGGCCTTCATTCCGGTTGAAAAATCCCGAATCTGTTTATCCATCGGCAACGCAAATCTCTGGCACTGTCGCAGAAATTCCGCTTTTTCAAATTTCGTGTACATATTGTCCATTACGGGAAGGATATCCTTGATATTCAGATATCCACTGAAGCCGGAATCAGATAATACGACACCCACATATTCTTTTTCCTCCGGTGTCAGCTCCTGTACAGGCTTTCCCAATACCTCAATTTCCCCGCCATCAATGGAAATCAATCCCAGAATGGCTTTAAAGGTTGTGCTTTTACCAGCACCATTTTGCCCGATCAGCGCACTGATCTGTCCGCTTTTCAGCTCCAGCGAACAGTGCAGAGAAAAGGCACCGTAGTTTTTCACAACATTTTGCAGTTTCAGCATATTCATTCCTCCAATAGCAGATGGAACAGTTCCAGCAGGTCGCTGTCCTCCATCCCGCAGCTTCTGCCTTTTTGAATGGCCTTGTCCAAATCGGCTTCGATTTCCTTCTTATGTTCCTCCATCACCAGGGCCCTGTTCAGTCCGGCTACATAGGTGCCCTTGCCATGAACAGTAACCGCAAATCCTTCAGCCTCCAGATTATCGTACGCTTTCTTGACTGTCAGAGCGGATATTTTCAGTTCCTTGGATAGAGAACGAACAGATGGCAGAATATCGCCTTCCTCCAGCTCCTCGCTCAGGATCATAGCCTTTATTTGCTCTACTACCTGTTCATAAATCGGAGTCATAGAAGAGTTGTTAATAATGATTTTCATAAGATACCTCCTCTGTTCACAAACAGTATATAACAGTATATAACTGTTGTCAACTGTTATATACTGTTTATCATAAAAACTTTAAGTTAGGCTATCCTCACATTTTGATAATAGAAGCTATCTACACCGTAGATAAAACAGAGGATATAAGCTTAAGGTTCCACCTGCTTCAGATGGTCAGAGAAAACGGTAAAAAGATTGCAACAACAAATCAGCTGAAAAACGGGTGATTTGTTGTATTGCATGTTTTAAATCAGTGCATATGCCGGAAAAACTGAGGTATTTTACTCCGATATCTATAGGAATTGCTTTTATGGGGTGCATATCTCATAGACCCGCGATAACAGTAAGCCTCATTACCAGTACGATACCCTTTATGTATGTATCACTTCCAACCAACATTCCAACATCCGTGCTTCCATCTGATAATCCATGGCACAGTGTATTCCACCGATCGTGTGCTTTTTTATCTTTTGTATGATTAGAAAAAGCAACACCATAAAAAAAGGGAACCGAGGGACACTATGATAGAGAAATGCTGCGTGCATGCCTGATATGTAGAAAAGACAGACCACGTACCGTATACACCGCATATGGTCTGCCTTTGTATTTTCCTGAATCTTAAACCGGATATGTTGCAGCACAGAGAATACCACCTTTAACAGTGAATCATAGACAATGCCGTGAACACAGTCTTAAGCTGTATGTCTGCCTTGTTTTTCCTGAGATGAATCTGCCTGTAGTCAGACAAGCTGTGCCGGGCGATTGCCTCTTATTTCCACCTCCGGATTCAGGCTTATGCATACAGCCTTGCGATTGTCTCTTACTTTCATTACCGGATTCAGACTTATGCATAAAGCCTTGCGAGAGCTTCATACACGTTTATCGCATCCAGAATGTGATATGGCTTTGTTGTAGCAGAACCAGACGCATGAGCGCTGACAAACAACCACGTTTCCTCATGGATACGTGCCTGTGTGGCAAGACATAGACCGGCTTTCTTTGTATATCCGGTCTTCCCGCCCAAAATATCATCCTGTGACAACTCGTTTTGATCCATGGTCATCCGCATAGTGGAATAGATGGTCATTCCTTCCGGATGCATATTGCTGGGAGCCATAACGTAGTTGGTTGCATGAAAAGCCTCTGCAAATTTAGGAAGCTTTAATGCCTCGTCCAGTATCCATGCAATATCACGGACGCTGCTCACATGCCCGGCTTCATCAAGTCCTGTACAGTTTTGAAATCTGGTTTGCTTCAGCTTCAGTTTTTCAGCCTGCGCATTCATTTCGGCAACAAATGCGTCCTCACTGCCATACAGTGAAATGGCCAGGGTCATACATGCATCAGCGCCGCTTGGCAGTAATGCTCCATAAATCAAATCCTCATAGGTCACCTCCTCATCCGGTAAAAAACCGGCCATTGACGCCTGCTCCTTTTCCAGCTGCGGGAATATGGAGGCTGGAATACGTACGGTTTTCTGCAAATCATCAATATGCTGCAATGCCGTATATACCGTCATAAGCTTGGTTAAGGATGCCGGAGCAATCGCTTCTTCTTCCCTTTCCTTCAGCATCACCTTGCTATCCTTTTGCCGGATAAGGATATAATTCTTACTGTATAATTCGCTGCTTATCTTGATCGGCTGCTCTTCTGTGTTTCTGATTTGAAGATTCACCTTATCCTCCTTGGAAATCATCGGTTGTAAATAACAGACAAGACCTGTAATCAGTACACCAGCCAGCAGCAGTTTTTTAAATCGTTTCATCGTATCAGCTCCTTCATGACTCTATTGAACCATGAATTGCACAGATAGTTGAAAACACAGACTTAGCACTTACTTAATTATCACTTAACTCCTTGCGTTGCTTGTTTGTTCACTTCGCATACGCTGAAAGGCTTCAGGCAAAGGCACATGCTGAAGTTGATTAGAATGAGGTCAAAAGCAAGTACTTCCATATAAAAAAATTACAAGCGCGGTAAACATAAACATCGCAGCACCCACACAGCGGATGCCCTTTTTCAGTCTGAAATCCATGTTATCCGTAAATTGAAACAGCATAATCAGCCAGCGTATTCTGTTTCGTTTATCAAATAGTCTTCTCCAATCTTATCCGCAGCAAAAACGCATTCACTGCATAACAGCTTTCTCGTCGAAGAAAAAAACACCCGCAGGTGCTTTCATCATAAACCAACAGCATTGGTTACAGTTTGTAGCCTTGTACATTCTCTGCCTCCAGATGCAGCACATCAATCATGCTGACTGCAGCTCTGTATCCGTTGCGGGCATGGGAAGCTTTATATAGAAAACTGTTTCCTCCATATTACTGTCCGCATAAATGCTGCCTCCGTGGGCCTCGACGATTTCCTTTGCGATTGCAAGACCAAGACCGGCTCCACCGGATGCTGTGGATCTGGCCTTATCCAGTCGGAAGAATTTTTCGAAAATCATCTCCAGCTTCTGTTCTGGAATTTCATCCCCCTGATTGTGGAATTCCAGCAGGATATGCTCTGCTTCCTGTTTGACTGCTACCCGTATCACGGTATTGGGATAGCTATAGGAAATAGCGTTTTTCAATACATTATTGAAAGCTCTGGCAAGCTTATCCGCATCACCGTAGCAAACAGAGCCCTCTGCAATATCCAGCTTCAGCTCCTTATGCTGTGCAAGCAGAGTCGGATAGAACTGCTCCTTTAGCTGTTCCAGCAGAAAATCCAACGCAATCCTCCCTCTTGAAACAACGATATCATGAAGATTAAAGCGCGTTATATCAAAAAATTCATCAATCAGCTGTTCCAGTCGTTCCGCCTTATCAAGGGTGATACGGATGTAGGTATCCCGCTGTGCTTTTGGAACATCCGATACATCGTTCAATAGGTTCAGATACCCGATGACTGAAGCCAGCGGTGTCTTCATGTCATGGGCCAGATACGATATCAAATCATGCTTCTGACGTGTCTGTTTCTCCAGCATTGCCAGCTGCTTCTGTTCCTTTGCTCGAATCTGCAGCAGAAGTGCCTCTATATTACCAAAGCCCTCCGGAAGATAAAAATCGCGATCCTCCAAAAACTGATGCAGGGCCGTTTCCATCGCCTTTTCTATCTCTGCCCTGTGCTTCATAGCGACACGGCTGCTTTGTGTCCGCACGCAGACAATACAAATTACAACAACCAGTGCCGTCAGCAAAAAAAACAGCTGCTTGATTCGATACCAGTTGGGAGAAAGATACTGATGCAGGATACCTGTCGTATCCGTATATTCTTCCATATAGAAAAACTGTTCGGACAAAAATTCCCGCAGCATACCGTTGCCCAGCAGATCCGCAGCGATATAAACTCCAGCGACCACTGCGATTGCTGCAAGCAGTATCCATACAGTGCGTTTCATAGTGTTTCTCCCAGCTTATAGCCCACACCCCAGACATTTTGTATATAGCGCGGGTGTTCTCCGCGATCCTTCATCTTTTCACGGATATGCCGGATATGTACCATCAGGGTATTGTTGCTGGATGAGAGATATTCTTCCTGCCAGATTGCGGTGTACAGCTCCCTTGCACTGACAACCTTTCCCTGACGCTCACACAGATACCATAAAAGACGAAATTCAATCGGTGTAAGATTCAGGTCTTTCTCATTCAACCTGCATATATGCTGTTCCTGATTCATGACAAGTCCCAGATAACTTAGCTCCTTTGCCTTCTGCTGAACATTATAGCGCTTGTATCTTCTAAGCTGCGCCTTGACGCGGGCAATCAGCTCCAGCGGCTGAAACGGCTTGGTCATATAATCATCAGCCCCGATCATCAATCCATTGATTTTATCAATATCCTGCTCCTTCGCTGTCAGCATGATAATGGGCCATGTGTAGTTCTGACGAATGGTCCTACAAATGCTAAAGCCATCCATATCCGGAAGCATGACATCCAATATGGCCAGATCGTAGGAACGTGTCCGTATATTCTGCAGAGCCTGTGTCCCTGTATAGCATACATCCACCTTATAATTTTCATTTTTTAAATAAATTTCCACAAGCCCGGCAATTTCCTTTTCATCATCCACTACCAGTATATTCATGTCCATTCCTCCTGTACTTCTCTGTCAATCATACTGCTTGCGTTATCCATGCATAATGCTTTCCGCAATCCTTCACACACATTATACCAGAGCCTATGGAAAGACTTCCTTACATTTCACTTAATTCCAGGAAACAGTATATGCAAACCGTCAATATCATTCACAGAGGCTGAAATTTCACAATATCTTCCAGATTCTGCAGGTATTCTTCAAATAAAAGAGCACATGAAAAGCCGTATCCAGTACGGCCTTTACAGATGACCAAGGATACGGCTTTTTCATGTAGGATGCTGTATAATTGTCTTTCTCCATACCGCCTTTTTCTTGCAAAGCAATTATGAACGTTGTAATACTGTCAGTTACGGTTTTTATGAAAGAGCAATTGCTGGTTAATAGGATGCAGTATACGTAAAGGTAAAGTCATCTCCATCCTTAATTTTCAGACTGCTTGCAGCATCACAGCTTCCGGCAGCCTTGCAGGATTCGTTATTCTCTGATTCATACAGCCACCATGGCCCCTTATTAAAGTCCTTGGTTTCCACACCCTTCATAGCCATAATGGTTTTTCCATATTGACCGTCTTCCATTTTCACACCCAGATCCTTCGCCTTCTCCAGAAAGTCCGCAAGTGTTTCCACCTTTCCCTCTACACTTACATTTCCGTTAAACAGCTCCTTTTTGTTAACCTCGTCCTGAATCGTGATTTTCAGCGTTGTTTTTTCCGTGTTGTCACTAACAGGCTCCTTCTTTTCACTTTCCTTTGAAGAGCATCCGCCAACAAGCAGCATGGCAGATACCAATAAAATTTTACATAGCTTTCCCATTTTGCAATCTCCTTTCCATATGGTTTAAAACCGCTGCTATCGGTTTATAACAGATGGCACAAAGCGCCATGGACATAAAGCCCTGGATCAAAGAGGTCTTTAATCCCATAAGAACATATATCACTGTTATTTTTTCCGAAATCAGCATAAAGGGCAGCTGTACCAGCTGGCCTGTCAGAAATGACAGAAAGCCGCAGGTGAATACCAGCGCGAGGAAATGTCTGTTCAGGAATTTCCTGCTGCAGCCGATAAACAGACTGTACAGCGGATAAATCAGACAGTACATCATCGACCATGGGGCTACCCCCTGGGTACTCAGATTGAGTATGGTAAACACCACTGCACCCAGAACAGCATGCCTTGTCTGAAATGTCATCGCAAATACCACAATGGTAAATGTAATGCATTCCAGATATAGAATGAATGAAAATGATGTAAACACGACAGCTTCAATCGAAGCGATAACGGCTATGAAGCAAAGCTCTCTTGCCTTCATACATAGGACCTGCTAATAAATTCTCTTTCCCTTATACCGTCCTGTGCATTCTCATACAGGCACATCATGAAAAAGGTATTGGATAGCAGATTCATAAAATCAAACAGGATGGCTTCCACCGGCTTTCCCTCACACTGAATCTGATGCATGATGCGGATAACAGCCTTGACTTCTGCACGCAGCACATGCAGATGGCTGGCACCAATACAGCCGTCGGGCAGGACAAAGCGATCCATCTCAATATGGTAACGTGCATAGAAGGTATTCAGCTTTTTCAGTTCAGCCTCCCCTATGGCACACGCTCCCCGGATGGATCCATTGGCGTGATAGATCATTTCCATCAGTTGAAGGAGGTCCTCCTGCGGAATATGACGGATGTGGTGTCTTGCCACGGATAGCATGGATGCCAGACGATCCGTTGCTATCTCATAATCGCACAGGTGACTTTTTTCCTTCAGAAAAGGATATGCACAATATTCAACACTCATTTTTTCACCCTCACTTTCTTAACGACAGCGGGCAGAAAACATATAAAAAAACTATATTCTCCACACCCAGCAGAAAACTCTGTTTGCATAACAGGCAAGTCTCCCGGCTTAATTTCATCCTACTCTTCACCTTCTCATACCAGATTGGTACAATGGTTTCTGAATTTCGTCCATATCACGGTTGCTGGGGCAGCTGAAGATGTTCGCTTCCATTCCTTGTTCGGTATTTTCATACACCTGTTATGCTTTTTTTCATTCATTCGCTCTTAATTATAAAGGCAACGCGTTCTTCTGTCTATAGTAAATACTGCTTTCCATCTTCCCATTGTTGTCATATCTGTCAGCTGCCTGAGTTTCCGGCAGGTAAGAAAAAACATCCCTGTTTAAGAGATGCGATTTCATCTATTCCTCATCAGCGTAAATCCTGTAACTATGCATGCCCTTTTTGGAGTTATACATGGAGGTGTCGACCTTTTGAAACAGCTCCTGATAGGTACTGCCGTGCTCCGGAAAATAAGTGACACCAATGCTGAGCGTGATGTGCTGTGTAAAGGGAAACTGCCTTTGTTCATCCTCCCAGTGCTCACGAAATTGTGCGAGAATGTGTTCCAGCATGCAGTTGTCCAAATGTCGGGGGCAGTAAACAAGAAATTCATCCCCGCCAATCCTTGACACGATATCCTTTGAAAAGGTTTTTTGCAAAGCCTGTGCAAGCGTAATTAGAATCCGGTCTCCCACAGGATGACCATATGTGTCATTATAAAATTTAAAGTGGTCAACATCCATCATTAGAATTGTTCCCTGCTTCCCGTTACGCAGTTGTTCTTCAATCTGTTTTTCGCAGTAATAGCGATTTGTAAGCTTCGTTAAATAATCATGATGGGAGTAATATAGGACTGCCTTGTTGCTTTCCTGCAATTCTCTTGTTTTCTGTGCGATTTTCTCGCGCAGCTGCTCATTGCTCTGTTCAATCAGGCGCTTAGGAAAAAATTCATCGCTGCACTGGTTGATATCCGGTACAGACTGATGTACATGGAGAAGCTCCCAGCCGGACGGCGTATACTGCAAAATAATCGTAAAACGAAAGTGCAGCTCATAATTGATTCGATCTCTTGCATCCTCATTCACATCGAGTTCTCCGTATACCATATATACATTGTCACTTAACTGTCTGGCCTGGTATGCTTCCTGCTCGATGACAAAGGTGCCGTTCCACTGTTTTTCTTCTCTCTCCAGTAATACAGCAAATTCCTGTAACGAGTGTGAAACCTCGTGCTTACCGGTTCCTATCACACTGATTTGCGGACTGAAATATCCGCCGGGTATCTCATAGGAGCGTTCCTCCAGATACTGATGCCAGAGATGATGGCAGAACTGCTTTGCATCCGCTGTATGATTCATAATATCATCCTTCTTTATTTGGTTATCTTTATTATACACATTTTCCCTATATCCGTCTCCATATTACAAAGGTAAACTTTTATAAAATAATGGAATCCTTATCACCACAGGATCAACCGTATTCGAGAATGGCCATATATAGCATCAGGAGAGGCAAAAGGACGGATGAAGCCAAATCTTTGCCACCTTTGTTTTCGTGTGATGCCTGAAAGCCCTCAGGGAACCTGCAGACTATTCAGCGCTTACGGATGTCCCTTGGGAACAAGCAGGTATGACAGCATTATACTGATCATCACTTATTTGAAAAACAAATACTGCCCATTCAGAATAAATTACAGCAAAAGGCAAGGTTTTTTTCAATTCATTATATCAGTATACCGTCACAATGATCCAGCTCGTGCTGAATAATCTGTGCACAAAAGCCCTCATAGGTTTTAATTTTCTTTTTCCCACAGCAATCCATGTAGGATACCTTGATTTTCTCATATCGTAAGGCTTTCTTCTGTGTACTATGGCAGAGACATCCTTCCTCGGCAGTATAGCGCTTATCTCCGGTTTTTATTATCACAGGATTCAGCATTGATACATAGCTTCCGCCATCCTGAAATACGATGATACGTTTCAGAACACCTATCATATTTGCTGCCATCCCGACACAATGATCCGCATGTGCCTGCAATGTATCCTGCAGATCCTGAACCGTCTGCAGATCATCCAGCGTAGCAGCCTCACAACGACGGCTGAGCAAAAATGTATCCTTCACAATTTCCTTGATCATATAGTTTCCTCCGATTTCATTTCAGTTTTTCATCCGTATGTATTATCGCAGAAACAGCACACATTGGCAAATGCATCACAGGTAAATGCAACAAAAAATAGCTGCATCTTTCAACATTTGCATAGGAAAGTGAATAGGTCTTGTTTCCTGGTAGAAAAAACACTAAGATAGAGTGTAGATACAAGGGAGGCGGCAGTATGCAGAATATGCAGCATTATTATGATTTTTCCGGACAGAAATTCGGATATCCTCTGAGCTTGAGCATTAACAGTTTTAAGCGACAGGTTTTCTCCAGACAATCGAGTCTGGAAATTTCGTATGTATTAAAGGGTGCCTACGAAGCAGTTACAGAGCATTTTACAGCAGGTATTAAGGAACATGAACTGGTGATTGTTGCGCCAAACGATATTCACATGATCCGACAGATGGATAATGATAAAAGCGTTATCCTTACTTTGCATATTGATTTTTCCCGATTCTCTGCAGGCATGTGCGGAAATATAGAGGAAGCCTTTGAATCCATGATCTGTACACGATCGAAAAATTACCGGATGCTGTGCAGGCTGCGAAACAAAATAGGAGAACTGGTCCGGATGCTGCTACGGGGAGAAAGCAGTATGTTTCAGATGAACGCCATCATGATGGAGCTTGTCTACATTGCCAGCAATCATCGGCAGTATCCGGTAGAGCGGCTTCCTCTGCAATCTGTCCATCATGAAAACTATATGAAGGCGATTCAATACATTGACTGCCATTTTTCAAGTGAACTGCATTTGGAGGATGTCGCTAAAACACTGTCCTTCAGTGTTTCCTACACATCAAAGCTGTTTAAAAAATATACCGGTATCTCCTTTGTCAAATATCTCGCATATGTCAGAATCCGGGCTTCTTTGGAGGCCTTGCTGGAGGGTAAGGATTCCATAGAGCAGATCGCGGCTGACTGCGGAATGCCGAATTCCAAATCCTATACTGCCGCATTCCGTGAATTATACGGCATTGTACCCAGTGACTATCGCAAGAAATTCACACAAAACATTAAAATGAATGAAAATCATAAAGAACAGAGTATGAGCTTTGATATTGAACAAAAAGAACTACTGGAGCATCTTATAGCAGATACACAGGAGGTTTTATATGAAAATGACGGTATAAAAATCACGCAGCAGGAAGGTCATATCCAATGCCGAATTCAGCATGAGCTGATTACAAAAACAACAATAACACAGACAGATGAGGAGCTTGTAATGGAGGTTATTCGCAAATAGCTTTCCAGCAGCCTCCTTTTTTTGTCTTTTTCTAACTCATCAAATGTAAAAACACAACAAAATATGCCGGATATCATCAATGCATGGCAGCGATTACTATTCTGATTCGTGATAAAATATCAGTAAAGGAGATGTTAAAATGAACACCTATCATCATTTATTTTCACCAATTAAAGTAGGGCATACAACCATCAAAAATCGTGTGTTTATGCCTCCGATTTCTACAAATCTGGCAGATAAGGGCTATATTACGGATGAGCTTATACAGCATTATGAGGCCAGAGCCAAGGGAGGTGTCGGACTGATTGTTACCGAGGTGACAACTGTGGAGCCTACCTACATCTATCTGCCCGGGGATATGTCGATTCACGATGATTCCTTTATCCCCGGGTGGAAGAAGCTAACAGATGCAGTGCATCAGTATGGTGCCAAGATCCTTCCACAGCTGTTTCACCCTGCCTATATGGCATTCCCTATTCCAGGCACACCACGTCTGATTGCCCCTTCCAATGTGGGACCTTCCTATGCAAAAGAAGCTCCCCGTCCGGTTACAATTGAAGAGCTGAAGGTTATCATACGCCAGTTTGGAGAAGCAGCCCTTCGTGTTAAGCAGGCAGGGGGTGACGGTGTGGAAATTCACGCTGCACATGCGCATGGTCTTCTTGGCGGTTTTCTGACACCGCTTTACAACAAACGCTGTGATGAATATGGGGGAGATATCAATGGAAGATTGAAGCTTACACTGGAGGTTGTTGAAGAAGTTCGGAGTGTATGCGGCCCTGATTTCATCATCGATGTGAGAATCTCGGGAGATGAATATAGTGATGGCGGATTGAACCTCGATGATATGATTTATGTTTCCAAGCAGCTGGAGACACATGGGGCAGATATGCTGCATGTATCCGGCGGCACTACCATTAAGCGCGGCAGTGCAATTCCTGCGGCAGGGACAAAGCCTGGAGTGCATGCTCATCTGTCTCAGGAAATAAAAAAACACGTAAATATTCCAGTCGCAACAGTAGGTCGGATTACAGAACCCTGGATTGCGGATGAGCTCATAGCCAATGGAAAAGCAGATATATGCATGATCGGTCGTGCCAACCTGTGTGATCCTGATTTTGCCAATAAAGCAAAATGCGGAAAGGACGATGATATCCGTCCGTGCATTGGCTGTCTGCGCTGTTTAAATGGAATTATGTTTGGCAAACGGGTAGCCTGTACGGTAAATCCATCCTTTGAGCTGGAAAATGAAGACACGCTTAAGCCTGCCGAGGTTAAGAAAAAAATTCTGGTCATTGGTGGAGGACCTGCTGGTATGGAGGCAGCTTTTGTGGCGAAAAGAAAAGGTCATCATGTCATTCTGTGTGAACAAAGTGATGCGCTGGGAGGATTGATGAAGCTGGCAGCAGTACCTATTGCCAAGCAGGATCTCAGCAGAGTTATTAAATATATGGCACGCCGCCTTATGCAGGCAGGTGTTGAAGTACGCCTGAATTGCAAAGTTGAGAAAGCAATGCTGCAAGGAGAATTTGCTGATTATGAGGTGATTGCCTCCAATGGTGCCGTTCCATCAATTATAAAAGCCTTTACCGGGTTCAAGCAGTGGGCTACCGCCGATGATATTCTGGCAGGAAACGCATTCCCCGGTAAAAACATTGTCATCCTGGGAGGCGGCTCTGTAGGATGTGAAACCGCTGATTATCTTGCTCCCCTAGTTTATGACCGTTATCCAAGAGATCGGGTGATAACTGTTTTGGAAATGACGAAAGATATCATGGTAGCTGAATCCGGTCCCGGCCGCAGTCTGCTCGTACAGCGTATGCTGAAAAAGCATGTAAATCTGATTTGTGAAGCCACGGTGGAAAAGGTTGAAAAGGATAAAATTTATTATACAAAAAATGGTAGGACGGAATGCATAGATGATGCTGATACACTGATTTTTGCAGTTGGCTACCATAGTGATCCAACCTTGAAGCTTCTGTTAGAGGAATGCGGTATGACCTATCACATGATTGGAGATGCAAATCATACAGGGACCATCAAGGATGCTATTCATGATGGCTATGAAACAGCACGCAGCATCTGACATCAAGGAATATCAGTAGCCTGAATAGCTTTGAGACATTGGAGTTGCTTCTGACATCGTTTATAGTTTGTTATTTTCGATACGTACAAAAGACTGCCCGCACCAAATCAATTCTGATTTCTGTGTACAGTCTTTTTTCTACCTGTATCCACGCTAAATTTTTTTATTTCCACTTCTGCATTTGTAATCAGGAAACCTTTTCATTGAATAATCGTTTATATATCCATTCTGAATGAAATCATTTTCAAATCCTTTGCCTCTTTTACTCCAGCATATTCCAGCTGACTGCGAACCTCTTCCAGTACAAGATAGAACAGATATTTCATCTCACTCACATATAACTGCTCATCCCTTGTTTTCATGGCATATCGAAGCACATCAAAGGTATGACAAAATATCGACTGATATCTCTCTTTATCCAAATGGCAAATAAACGGATAAACCCATAGAATATGCTGTTTTAGCTCTTCAAAAATGCTCTTTAGGCTTTCCTGCTTATTTACATCCATGATAGAATCACAATACTCACAAATTAGTCTCACCCAATTTATACTTGTGATTTCTGTATTTGATAATGCTTGTTGGAGTTGTTCATGGCGTTGCACCATACTTGTAAAAGACATAGTGGTAAATGCCTGGCAAGTTAACTGTAAAATCTGAAGACACTGCATACCTTCAATCACACGTTCTCTGACACCGTTGTCTTCCAGCATCTCATGAATTCTGTTTTCCTCACATTGAATTACTTTCATTCCCTTACCGCCAATAGGCTGTATAACACCGGTCGCCTGAAGAATTGACATAGCCCGTCGCAGAGTCGGTTCACTCACCTGATAAATCTCGCAAAGATCCAAAACCCGTGGAAGGCGACTCTCTACCGGATATATCTGGTAAATGATATCCTTCAATAAACTGCTTGCAATATTATAAATCTGCCGTGGCCGTCCACGATATATATTCCAGCGAAAGCTTACCTTACGCTCAGGTTTTCGCTGTGGAAGCTTAGCATAGCACTCCTGTGTTTTTCTGGAATCATCCACAAAGTATTTTTTCGTTATTTCATATATATCCTGATGAGTCAGCTGCTTTTGATGTATTGCATCAATAAATGCGTGTACCTTCGTAGTATCACTATGCGCACGAATTCCCTGCAACACCATAGAATCCTTTATTTTTTCATAAAAAGACAGTCTTCCAAATATTGCGACCTCCATATAAAGACAGCAAACCAGCGGATTTCCAAATACAGAGAGGACCGTTTCCACAAACGCCACGACTGTACGTTCACCCTGCATCTGATCAATACTTTTATGAATTGCGGCATATTGTTCCTCTTTAAGCAAACACAAAGCCTGGGTAAACAAATCAGGAAGCAAAATATTGCGTATCTCACACAAATCCTGTACTGCATATTTTCTTTCCAGAAAAAACTGAATGCAGTTCTCTCTACACTCCTCTTCGTTAAGTCCCAGTGTAAGACGTGAATGCCTGCCACGTGACATCTCTATGTAGTGATGTTCCTCCAGGAGCTTAAAGGCATGAATGACGGGACGCCTGGAAACCTGAAATCGTTCAGCAAACTGTGAAATAGTTGGGAGCTTTTCTCCCTGACGGAAAATCCCAAAGCGGATTGCTTCTTCAATATAATTATAGATCCACTCATGCAGACTCATTTCTTCTTTCATCCAATCATCCTCCTTAACGCTTATTCATCCTTATCTTATCACACCATTTACCTTGCAACAAATGCTTTTATGAAAAAATCAGCTGTTTAGCGCTCGGCATGTATGCCTTGCAGCTCCTTCAGTTACAAGGATACGAATTTTAAAAAATGAATATATGTTTATGACTCCGTTCGCAGGTTAGTAATGATATCATTCTTACAAACACTCATATAAAAAAAACTATGGAGATATTTATCAAGACTTACTTTGCAGACTCCTCAACACCTCTTGATTCCTAGAAATTTTCTGAAATTTTATAGGCTCCTTTGTAGGCTTATGATATCCCTGCAATTGCCTGTTATTAGAATTTAATCAAAAATTCTTGCCTCTGCACATGTTTGCTGAAAAGAGATTATATAGGCATGTCTGAAACCGCTCATTTATCTTTTAGAAACAGCTCAACGTGATTTCTTTTTAAAACAGCAGCTGCCATTTCAGTTCTTTCTTACTTCTGGGTGGCAAAGTAGATGTTTCAAATTCATTGATGCATTAGAGTTGAATTATCCTTAATTTCTTAGCGTTGAGTAATCCCCTTAATCCCAACTGATATTTTTTAGATTCTCCGCCTGAATTTCAATGATATCACGAATGTGTATCACCTTATCCACAATCTGAATAATGTGCAAATATTCAGGATCAAATTTAGACACCACCCCTTCCACTTCTACATATTCCTGCTGATCATAATAAACAATTTTAACCATTTGTCCCTTTTGAATCTGCTGTAATTTACGATCCAATACCTCACAGGCATCCGAAGAAAGCTGCTTTTTGTCAACTACCACGCGTTCCTTACATTTCAAGTAATCACGAAAGCCTTTCAAAGAATCAAAGGGCAAGAATAATTTCGCACGACTCGTATGATTCTGTTTATTCTGCATTGTGACCACCTACAAGCTTATTGCGAGATATTGCAGTTGCCTTATTCAGGAGATTCATCCCCTTTATCACAGCATTTTTTCCGAATTTGTGTTTGATATTAAGTAAAGTAAGCTGTAGTTTCTTCTCTTTTTCCAGAGCATTGAAATCTGTGAATAAATCATATGTCTCATACATCTCATCAACTACATTTCCAAAGCTGATAGACAGCATATGTACCAGCTCCTGACGATTTACTGTTTCCCTATACAGTTCAATAAATGCATTACGCAGATATGCATACGAGTTAGTTACATTGGATAATTTTCTGGAGCCTCCGGTTGCCTTTACATTTCTTGCTGAGTAACCGATATACAGACCGATATGATCCGTTACCCGGTGAGATTCCACAAGATTCTGTACATTTAGCTCAACCATCTCCTTCAGGACCAGCAATGCCTCTTCATAATTATAATCCTCAAATAAAATCTGACTGTTTGACAATGAGTTGCTTTTTGATTTATATGCCTTTATTTCCTTGATGGTCGTCGGTTCCCTGCCCCATGCATGATCGATCAGATATTCTGCATTCACACCAAACTCCCGATAGAGAATTCGCTCATCCATATGTGCAATATCATACATATCAGCCACACTGTACTTTTCCAGCCTCTTGGAAATTCCACGTCCAACCTGCCAAAAGTCAGATACAGGCTTATGATGCCAAAGCGTCTCTCTATACAATTGCTCGTCAAGTATCCCCATGTTATCCTTCGCATGCTTAGCAGTTATATCCAATGCAATTTTAGCAAGGTAAAGATTTGTACCAATACCTACTGTTGCCGTAATACCGGTTGTTGTGTAGATATCCTGCAATATCATACGGGCAAGCTCCTTTGCACTGACACTGTACATCTGCAGATATTCGCTAACATCCAGAAATGCTTCATCTATAGAATACACATGAATATCCTCTCTGGATATATATTTTAAGTATATCCCATAAATATCAGCAGAATACTGCATATACAAATTCATTCGCGGCATGGCAGTGATATAGGAGATATTATCCGGTATTTCAAAAATTCTGCACCGGTTATGAACTCCCTGTTCTTTCATTTTCGGTGATACTGCCAGACAGAGCGCACCTTTACCTCTAGAGGGGTCTGCGACAACCAGATTAACTGCAAACGGATCGAGCTTGCGCTCCACACATTCAACAGAAGCAAAGAATGTTTTTAAATCAATGCATAGATAAGCCTTCATCATATCTCCACCTCTTCATCTGCGATTATACTACCATAAGTTGCATTTATCAATATAAAATGCAACTTTTTAATGCAAATTTTTTATTTTTTAAGAATTTAATGAAATTTCTTGCAACTTTTGTTATTCTAATTTATAATGATGAAAAGAGGTGAGTCATTATGCAGCTAAAAGATTTATTAAATGAATATAAATGCCGGATGAGTGTTACCAATGACTATATAGCAGAGCATGTCGGCGTCAATAAATCAACGGTTTCACGGTGGATGAAGGGTGAGACTAAGGTCATGAAGCCTGCTGTTATTGAAAAGCTTTCTTATCTGCTGGGGACAGATGTAGAATCCTTATTAAAGAATTCTGACAGATTTGAAAAGCCGCTGCTTGGAACAGCAAAGGCCGGATATGGATTATTTGCAGAAGAAAACTTGGCAGGCTATGAGGAGGTATCAAAGAGCGATTATTATCGGGGCGATTATTTTCTTCGCGTCTGCGGTGACTCCATGACAGGTGCTCATATACATGATCAGGATCTTATCTATGTAAAGCAGTGTGATGATGTAAAAAGTGGTACTATCGCTGTTATCCTGATTGGAAATACAGAGGTGACCGTAAAACGCATTATAAAAAAAGAACCTTTCCTCATTCTGGAGGCAGCCAATCCCACAGTGCCTGCCCGCTACTTTACGCAGGAGGAAGTGAGAGATCTCCCTGTAAAAATTATTGGAAAAGTTCTTTACAGCCGCTCTGATATCGCCTGATTGAAAAGTATTTCAATGCATTCGAGGCAGTGTGGTTTTTTCTGCCTTATCTTCGTTTATATATCAAATCTGTAATGCCGTTATACGATTTAGAGGCAGCAAGCTTTAATTTCAAAATTGTTTTTCGCCCTTGAAATAATGGTATACCGCTGCCTAATATAATCGGAATCACAGAGATATGATAAGTATCAATTATATTCTGTTCAATTAAGGGCTGAATAATATCTGCACCACCGCATATCCAAATATCTTTTCCTTCCTGCCTTTTCATATGCAGTATACTTTCACATATGTCTCCCTGAATGAAATGGATATTTTCCTTACCGATCAATTTCCGATGTGTAAATATATAGCTTTCCAAATGTTCATAAAGCCAACGTTCTGGTGAAAGCTCCGTAATTATTTGATGATAGGTATTCCAGCCCATTATCACGGTATCCACATCCTGTATGAATTCCTGATAAGACACCATATCATCCTGTTCAGTTTCCTGTCCCTGCAGCCAGTCAACAGATCCATCCTTTTTTGCTATATATCCATCAAGACTCATCGCTATAAACAACGTTACATTTCTCATAGTATCTCTTCTCCTTTGCATCAGCATAACATAATACTATCATTCTGTAACAGGAGTATGCCCTTTTGATAATCAATTATACAAGAGATATGTTTATCCAATAGCTGCCTCATAATGGAAAAGAGTGCATTACAATGCCAGCGATTTGCTACAGCTGCATTTCAGGATGTCGTTTCTGAATATACAGAAAAGCAAAAACAGACAGAATGGCGTCATCATCCACTCTATCTGTTTGCTATAATCTGTAATGTAATTCACACATTTACTTGGTGTGTATCAGCTTTCATTAAGGAAATAATGTCCATAAGCATCTGCCGCGATAATAGCCGCATACACCTTATCCGGAGTGACCTCAAACGGCATGTTATGCAGTGTATCATTTTCCGCACATGCTGCCTTCGCTACTGCCATTATTTTCTCTTTTGTGATTTCAGCAGCACCAAGCTCCTCCAGTGTAACAGGTAATCCAAGCTCAATACAGAATTCTATGATTTCCTGCAGCTCAGCAGTTTCAACGTTTTCTAAAACCAGCTGTGCAATGGTGCCAAATGCAACCTTCTCGCCATGATACATATGGTGGCATTCCTCCAATACAGTCAGACCATTATGAATCGCATGAGCTCCTGCAAGACCAGCGCTCTCGAAGCCAATGCCGCTAAGCAGCGTATTAGCCTCTATAATCTTTTCAACAGCAGGAGTACACACGCCCGCTTCCAAAGCAAGCTTCGCCTTCACACCTTCCTCCATTAAAGTTTCAAAGCACAGCTTTGCAAGTACCATAGCAGCTCCGGTAACCTTACCGCCTGCGCAGCTCACCGCATCACTCTGCTCACATGCCCGCGCTTCAAAATAGGTTGCAAGAGCATCACCCATCCCAGCTACAGTAAGTCTTACAGGAGATTTTGCAATGATATCTGTATCCATCAGGACCAGATTCGGATTAGCAGGTAAAAAGAGATATTCTTCAAAAACCCCTTCATCTGTATAGATTACGGAAAGTGCACTGCATGGAGCATCTGTTGACGCTATGGTTGGACAAATCAAAACAGCAGTTTTTTCATAATGTGCAACCGCCTTGGCTGTATCAAAGATTTTTCCTCCACCGATACCTATCACAAGATTACATGTGTTTTTCTTCATAACTCCACGTAACCGCTCTATTTCATGTTTTGAACATTCTCCATGAAAATAATCAAAAATAAACGTACAGCCTGTTCCAGCAAAGCTGTTTTCAATATCCTTTCCAATTCTGCGATATCCGCCCTCACTGATCAAAATCAGTGCTTTCGTTCCATACCCTTCTGCGTATACTCCCAGTTTTTTCATTTCACCAGCACCCTGTACATATTTTCCAGGGCTAATTAAAACCTTTGCCATGTTACCACCATCCTTTTCTATGGCAATTCATTTCTTTATATATTGTAAGATAGCGTTTTCACAAAGTCAATGAATCTTCTGTAAAAACATTGGCCCTATCTGTTTTCACAAGACATGCTGATCGAACAGGTATTCCAGTCTCATTATAAAAATCAGACAGTTTCATATAAAAGCAATATGTAAATGATGTCTTGCATCTTCATTTGTCATTATCCGTAAATGAACATCAATGTAATACGGTTAAGCAATTTGTCTCATAGTAAAATCATCAAGCTACAGATGATATCGTCTTAAAATTACGAGAAGGCACAGCTATATGAAATCATGCTATAAGATGTTATCTGCTTCAAAAACAGAATAACCCTATTGACTCTACCATTAGGGGAGACTATATAATGAGTATTGATATTTATCATGAACTAGCAAAGGAGTTATAAATGAAAAAACAAGACAGCATAGTGATTCGAGGACTGAATCAAAATAACCTGAAGCATGTATCTCTTACCATACCTAAAGACAAAATTGTTGTATTCACGGGAGTATCCGGCTCTGGAAAATCCAGCATTGTATTTGATACAATTGCTGCAGAGAGTCAACGCCAGATGAACGAGACTTATACTGCTTTCATACGAGGACGCCTTCCTAAATTCGAAAAGCCTAAAGTAGATCACATCGATCATTTGAGTGCCTCAGTTATTATCGATCAAAGCAGACTACAGGGGAATGCCAGATCAACCGTTGGCACCATCAGTGATCTTTACTCTGCTATGCGACTGCTATTCTCGCGAATAGGCTCCCCCTATATAGGAAGCGCCTCCCGTTTCTCCTTCAACGATCCAAGTGGAATGTGTCCGGAGTGCTCAGGGCTTGGAAAAGTTATTGAACTGGATATATGTAAAGCACTAGATCCCGAGAAATCATGGAAGGAGGGAATGGTCGATCTTCCTGCCTTCCATCCTGGTAACTGGTATTATCGACAGTACACAGAATCCGGTTTGTTTGATCTTGAAAAGCCGCTTAAAAATTATAGCGAACAGGAATACAATCTTCTTTTATACGGAGCCTACAAACGTGGAGACAAACGGTTGAATAAACGTGTTGAAGGTATTCACAATCATTTTTCAAGACTTCTTATCAACCGGGACCATTCGGGCTCCTCTGAGGTTTCAAAAAAACGTTTAGAAGAGATGATACAGGAAAAAGAATGCCCACTTTGTCATGGTAAGCGATTAAATGAGCATGCTTTGTCCTGTAAAATCAACGGATTTACAATTGCTGATCTTTGTAACATGGAGTTTCTGAAGTTACGGGATGTTATCAGTGGAATAAAGGATGCAAGAGTAACCACAATCATAGAGGCTCTAACAGCATCTCTGAGCCGTATGATTGATATCGGGCTTCCGTATCTGAGCATGAACAGAGAATCCTCCACACTATCAGGGGGTGAAGCACAGAGACTGAAGCTGGTCCGTTATATGGGGAGCTCCTTGACAGGTTTAACCTATATATTTGATGAACCAAGCACAGGCATGCATCCAAGAGATGTATACAGAATGACAGATTTGCTTCGCAAGCTGAGAGATAGAGGAAATACAGTTCTGGTAGTAGAACACGATAAGGATGTCATCAGAATAGCAGATGAAATAATAGATGTAGGCCCACTGGCAGGAAGAAATGGCGGGAGGATTATGTTTCAGGGAAGCTATGAGCAGCTTTTATGTTCAGATACACGAACCGGTCATGCAATGCGTGAGCAAATCAGGATAAAAAATCAGCCCAGAATCCCAACTGAATATCTTTCCATAAATAACGCATCACTACACAATCTGAAGCATGTCTCTGTGGATATTCCTCTGCATATTCTTACAGTGGTGAGCGGCGTGGCAGGTTCAGGAAAAAGCTCTCTTATCCGTGATGTCTTTGCAAAGCAATACGAAGACCGTGTAGTCCTCGTGGATCAGACGCCAATAACTGCAACCGGCCGGTCTACACCGGCAACCTTCCTGGATTTCAGTAATGATATCAGAAAGCTGATGGCAAATGAACATCACATTGATGTCGGTATGTTTTCCTTCAACAGCAAAGGAGCATGTCCGCATTGCCATGGAAAGGGAATTGTTGTTACAGAGCTCGTATTTATGGACCCTGTAACAACCGTATGCGAAATGTGCGAAGGAAAACGCTACAGCGAGGAGGCATTATCTTATGAGTACCGTGGACATAACATAGCCGACATTATGGAATTAACCGTTGAAGATGCATTGGAATTCTTCAATGACAAGCCAAAGATTTTCAGAAAACTGCGCACCCTGCACGAGGTAGGTTTATCCTATCTGTCACTCGGACAACCACTTTCAACACTTTCCGGTGGTGAGCGTCAGAGAATTAAGCTTGCAAAGCATCTTAAAAATAAAGGAAATATTTTTATACTGGATGAGCCAACTACTGGTCTTCATGCATCCGATATCAAAAGTATCATGAAACTGCTGGAAGGCTTTGTAGAACGAGGTAATACAGTTATCATTATCGAGCATAATCTGGATGTGATGAAGCAGGCAGATTATATCATAGATATCGGACCGGATGGCGGTACTGCAGGTGGAGAGGTTGTTTTCATGGGGACACCAAAGCAAATGCTTGAACAGGCTGACACTATAACTGCACACTATTTAAGAAAATCCTGTTATGAAGTAACACAGCAATAGCCTTTCGAATGTACAAAGCAAGAGCAAGCGTCAAACACGGTAAAATAGAAAAAACAACCTTCTTTTTCAGAACCCCCTTTTGCATTGAATACATTCAAACAACCATAAGCATGGAGAAACCTCTTGGTAACCAAGCAGAATACCTATGATACTTAAGAAAAGCGACATAACATAGACTGGAGGTGAAGAATATGCTGAAGATGCTGGAGGATACTGGGATTACAGGTCCTACCGGGCCTACAGGTCCCACTGGACCGACAGGTCCGCGAGGTATTACAGGAAGCACAGGAGCAAACGGCGCTACAGGTATCAGTGGTGCGACGGGGCCTACTGGTGCTAATGGAAGTACAGGTCCTACCGGAGCACGAGGTGCAACAGGACCAAATGGTGCAACGGGCGAAACAGGACCGAAAGGCACAACCGGTGCGACAGGGTTAACAGGAGCGACAGGAATCAGCGGTGCGACGGGGCCTACTGGCGCGAACGGAACAGCAGGACCAACAGGTTCCAGAGGCAATACAGGACCAACAGGAGCAACTGGAAACACCGGTATACAGGGAGCTACCGGAGCTACGGGAGAGAATGGAGCAACGGGGGCTACAGGGGCAAGTGGTGAACCTGGTTTACCAGGAGCGAGCGGACCTACAGGTGCAACCGGAAACACAGGACCGACTGGAAGTGATGGAGCGACAGGTGCAACCGGAGAAACCGGGGCAGCAGGCAGCACAGGCGCGACAGGCGCAACGGGCGCGGATGGCGTTAGCGGGCCCACAGGGGCAACCGGCAATACAGGTCCTACTGGGGCCATTGGTGTTACAGGACCGATTGGAGCAACCGGACAAAACGGAGAAGCAGGACCGACAGGTCCTGCTGGCAATACCGGAGTTACGGGTGCCACCGGGGATACAGGTCCTACGGGAAATACCGGAGCGACTGGCAATGATGGAAATACTGGAGCAACCGGAGCGACCGGCAATACAGGAGCTGATGGCATACAGGGATCTACAGGTCCCATCGGGCCCACAGGTTCAACCGGAGCAACTGGAATAACCGGAGCGACCGGGATAAGTGGTATAACAGGCGCAGACGGAGCTACAGGTCCTACCGGGGCCACAGGCAGCACAGGCGCGAACGGCATCACAGGACCGACAGGTGCAACCGGCAGCACGGGAGCTACAGGACTTTCCGGCATACAGGGTGCCACAGGAGCGACCGGTAATACAGGAGCCAATGGAAGCACGGGACCGACTGGTCCAACGGGAGCTACAGGCTCTATCGGTAATACCGGGGCAACTGGTACTAACGGAGTCACAGGCGCAACCGGACCACAGGGTAATACCGGTGTAACCGGAGCCAATGGAATTGCCGGACCAACAGGAGCAACCGGTAGCACGGGGGCGACCGCAACAGCGCAAAATGGACAATTTTCTGTCAATGCATCGTCCATATCCAGCAACTCTCTCATTACATTTTCTACTGCATTTATCAACGGAACAACTATTTCAGCAGCAAGTACAACTGCAATCAATCTGAGTGCCGGACATGTCTATCAGGTTTCTTTTTTGGTAAAAGCATCTGTAACTGTAGCAGGTGCAATCGGTGTTACACCTCAGCTAAACGGTGTTTCCCAAACAGGCTTTGCGACAAGCGCCAACGCTACATTAACGGCACCAACAGTAAGTGTCAGCGGAACATTTCTTGTAAATACGCTGATTAGTGCAGATGTTCAGGTCTCTTTCCTATATACATCTTCACTGCTTGCAAACTCTCCATCTGGTGTCTTCAGTATTTTACAGATACAGTAGCTTTACCAAATTCATTGCTATTATAAAACTCCCGGACACTGTGCATGTTGACAGCAATCCGGGAGTATTTATACAGTAAATAAATTTACAATGAAAACAGGTGTGCCAAAATCGCGATAACCTCGCCCAGCATGGTTGACATAATCAGCATAGGTAGTCCAGATTTCTTGTCCTCCTTGGATACGATGATAATCATGGGAAGAGCCAGTATTCCGCCAATCAGCCCTCCCTTTATCCACCATACCACATGAAACAACTCTGTATTCAATATGATAAACGGCAAGGTGAAATAAAATACAAATGCCGATGCTATTGAATACTTATCCAGCTTCATTTTCACCATGGGCAGAATATCTACTGCCCCGACTGCAATACCTAACATACAGGTTATAAAAAATTTGTCCATACATCCTCCTTATTTTCCTACATCTTATTAGACGGTAAATTTCTTTTATTGTGACAGTCTTTCATCAATTTATTTCACCGGCTTCAGAATTTTCATTTTACTTATTCAGCAATTATGAAAAAGGATGAAAAAGTCAGAATCTTTCACACAGGAAAAGGTTCCTGTTCTATTGTGTTTTCAATAGATCAGAAACCTTTTTCCTGCCCTACTTATGGTTTCAGACAAATCAAATTGCTGCTCTTTACTTATCTCTCACTGCTTTGAGAAGCTCATCCTTTTTCTCCAGAATATAGGCAGCCGCTGTACATGCAGGACAATCGCAGTATAGCGCTCCCTGCTGTTTGATTTCCTTTGCATGCTCCGCTACCTGAACTGCCTTCTCTTCACCAAATATCTGCTTTCCCTGATTTGATTCTGCCAGCGCAATCAAATCCTGAATAGTGACAATATCTTCCTCCAGTTCTTTCATATACGCCTGAGTTACCTCCTCAATGCGCTGTGTGCCTACCGCATCAAGCCATGTCTGAGCCGCAGCCCTTGCTTCTGCACTGCAAGTAACAGAATTCATAAGCTCCTTTGTTTTTTCTGTGATAGCATTCATCAATTCTTGTTTCATAACAATACCCTCTTTCCTATGTATACCTTCATTATACATGCTTCCTTTGCGAATGTCATTTTCCAAGTTTAAAAATCTAATTATTCTGTCAGGCTTCTTCTATAAGAATACCTCACCATATATAGAACCCGCCACTTTTCAAATAAGGCCAAAGTCATTGTTCTGCATATAAATTAACCGTTGTAATGAGAACACACACATTGGCATGAAAACTTACGTGCTCCTGCGAACTTCCACAGATAGCATCCCTGTAAGGTCCTTTCATTTTTTTAATTCTAATTCTACATCACTAACATAAAACGATAGTAATCTAACCGTATCGATCTGTATTCAATAGTTCGCATTCTAAAAAAATTATGTTATAATACTTCCATGTCAAATTTTAAACTCAGGCTTTTAATCTATTTCGCAACGATTTCTGCGAGTACGCTGTTAATTTCAAATTTAGCAGCAGTAAAGCTATGGAATTTTTTTGGTATTGCAGTTGATGGAGGTGTCGTAGTATTTCCGATCACTTATATTATCGGAGATTTGATTGTTGAATTTTATGGAAAAAAGATTGCCAAAAATATTATTCTAGCTGGTTTCTTTATTAATATACTTGCGATTATCGTGTTTTATATAGTAATCGCGCTTCCTCCTTATGAAGGATGGACAATGCAAGCTGCTATGGCAAGTGTTTTGGGATTTACTCCCCGCATTATTATCGGTTCGCTGACAGCATATGTTTGTTCAAATTTCCTGAACAATTATATATTCACAAGATTAAAAAACGGAAACGGATTTTTCGCTTCCAGCTTTATCGCGCGTGCGCTGGGCTCTTCAGCCTTTGCGCATATTATTGATTGTGTCATATTTGAGACAATTGCATTTATCGGCGTCCTTACTTTTCAGGAGTTTCTTGCACAGGCAGTATTCGCCTATGTTCTGGGAATCGGCTTTGAAATTGTATTCTCACCGATAGAAGCATTCATAGCAAACTTATTAAGAGGTAAGATAACAGATGACAAACTATAAAAATAACAATACATTCAGCTTTGAAATAATAAAGCGGATACCAGGCAAGCTTGGCCGTGCCGGTATTATTCATACACCCCATGGGGATATCAAGACACCGGCATTTATGAGTGTTGGTACAAAGGGTGAAGTGAAATTTGTATCTATGGAGGATTTGTACCTGATACAGGCGCAGGCTATGCTGAGTAACGGATACCACTTGCGTAATGCCTCCTTTGAAATTGCTGAAAACGGCGGACTTGCGTCATGGTCCGGCTGGAACGGACCTACGCTGACAGATTCCGGAGGTTTTCAGGTTATGTCTCTGGGATCCGGTATGGGAAAAGTAGTCAGTATGAAGCGGGAAAATGATGTCATAAATACAGATCCCAAAGATCGACTTGCACATGTTACAGAGGATGGTGTCAGATTCCATGACCCGTTTACAGATCAGGAGGATTTTATCGGACCTGAGGAATCCATGCAAATCCAATGCCGAATCGGTGCTGATATTCATATGGCCTATGATGAGCTGACATCCCTTGCGGACAGTTATGAATATAATGTTGAGGCT
This sequence comes from Erysipelatoclostridium sp. DFI.2.3, assembly GCF_019132535.1. Classification (NCBI taxonomy): domain Bacteria; kingdom Bacillati; phylum Bacillota; class Erysipelotrichia; order Erysipelotrichales; family Coprobacillaceae; genus Thomasclavelia; species Erysipelatoclostridium sp. DFI.2.3. Next base: position 168,716 of record NZ_JAHOOJ010000003.1, read on the forward strand.
TTGGCCCGTACAGAGCGCTGGGCAATCCGTAGTATAAATGAACACAAAAAGCACTGTGATGATCTTGGATATCATCAGTCACTTTATGGTGTTCTACAGGGTGGACGCTGGGAGGACCTGCGCCGCTCAACCGCTAAAAGATTTGCTGAAATGGATTTTGATGGTTATGGTCTCGGCGGTGCTTTTCTAAAGGAAAGCCTTGGTGACATATTGCGCTGGTGCTGTGAAGAGCTTCCGGAAACCAAGCCGCGGCATCTGCTTGGTCTTTCCCATCCTGACGATATTCTGATTGGTACAGAAATGGGTGCAGATACCTTTGATTGTGTTGCGCCAACCCGTGAAGCAAGGCATGGAAAGCTGTATACAAAGCATGGCCCTATCAAGCTGTCAAAGTTTACAGACAGTCCGCTTCTGCTGGATGAGAACTGTGACTGCCCAACCTGTCAAGCCGGATGGACGCGCGGAGAGCTTCGTGCATTGTGGAAATCCGGAAGCACAGAGGGTAAGCACAAATATTTCAACCTTGCTACTCTGCATAATCTACGCTTTATTATTCGCCTTACAGAGAATACAAGACAGGCAATTCTGGAGGATCGGTTTGCGGAATTCAAGGAAGCTTTCTTAAAATGCTATTATCCGCAAAGCGAAAAATAAACGAAAAGGACTATATACGAATCATTAATGAGACCGTATATAATCCTTTTTTTTCTGCTCTGAAAACTCAAATATGCAGGCGTCTGTATTTCTACTGCACTACTCATAAAGCCACATATTGTTTCTACAATTCATGTATACAGCATGCTTGTAAGCTTACTCCCAATATAACAATAGCTTTAATAAATGCTTGATTGTATCCGTCATCACCTCATCCGTATACAGAAAGCTTTTCTGAACCTTACGCATACATAAACACATGTGTGTCGGCTTAAAGCAGTAGCAGCCAGTTAGACCATAGCATAGATTATCTCTCCAAAGCAATTACTTTAGGTGAACCTACTGTAAGTTCTATAAGGGCATACAGCATTGGTAGTATATAATCCAGATACACTGTCATTTCGCAGTCTCCAGAGGAAATCTGTCAATCACAGAGCTGTACCTTTTTTCGGAATAAACAGCCTCTTCATATCTGCCCCCTCCAGTGTAAGCAATTTGATTTTCACATCAATTCCTCCTGCATAGCCAGTTAAGCTGCCGTTTGTGCCAACTACACGATGACATGGGATGATAATGGATATCGGGTTATGACCAACAGCACCGCCGACTGCCTGTGCAGACATCTTCGGCTGACCTGTGACAACTGCCATTTTTCTTGCAATATCCCCATAGGTCACCACCTCTCCGTACGGAATCTGACATAAAAGCTTCCACACATTCTGTCGAAATTCTCCACCTTTTGGTAAAAGCGGAAGATTCTCAATCAAAGGTCTTTCACCCGCAAAGTATTTATCCAGCCAAGCTTTAGCGGATAGGAAAACAGGAATATTCTCCCTCGTGATGCATTTTTCAGTCAGTGTGCCGCCATAATATTTCTGACCCTCTAACCATAAACCGATTATGTTATCACCATCTGAAGCCAATGTTATTTTTCCAACGGGCGAAAAATAAGTCGCTTTGTAAAGCATAAGAGTCCTCCCTTCTTATAATTACCACACCATTCACAGACAGGCATATGCGAAAAGCACATTTTTATATGTGTGAATCCATTCCCCTATATAACTGCTTTCATTGTATCGCCACATAAATATCGATTTCTGTATCCGCATCAGCATAACCGTGAAACCGCTCATCATACAGCTCAAAAGAATCTCTGGAAGCAAGCACCTCTTTTGTTGAAAGAATCCATGTTCCCCAGATATAATTAATTGTCTGTGACAGCGTTTGTAAACCACCATGATGGGTAAATACTGCATAACGTCCTTTTTGAATCTTACGGCGCACAAAAGTGTCCGAAATCATATCTGCGGCATTCATCTCGAACCCCCAATACCTCATGAAACTGCATATCCTCATGAATCATGTAATGGGTCAGATTGTCACAGGATTCATAAACGCCAAATCTTCTGCGATTTCTGTATTGCTCCGGAAGCAGCTTGTAAAATGCTTCCCAATGCTCCTTCAGCTCATCCTGATGCAGTGATACTTCGTTACGGATACCTGCAATTTCAATTTCAGGAAGCTCAACAAATTTTGGATGAACATTTATATGCTCCATCAGATGTGTTATTTTTTCATCATTCAGACGCTGCTTTCCTGAGGCAAATGTATGAATACGATTGCTTCGATATGTTGATGGATTCACTTTATATACACTTTTAAATGCACGGCTGAAAGCTTCAGCTGATTCAAAATTATTATCAAGCGCAATCGTAATAATCTTTTCATCTGTGTAAAGAAGCTTTTGCGCAGCATTTGCCAATCTGCGCTTCTTAATATAATTTCCTATACTTTCTCCTAATACCGCAATAAACTGACGATTCAAATGATAATAGGAATAACCGGTAACCTTAGAGACCTCTTCTACACTCAACGCTTCATTTAAATGCTGCTCTATATAAATCACTGCCTGCTCCAGCACTTTTTTATAGTCCATAAGCTGCTCCTTTACAGAGGAATCCATTCAAATATATCCTTCTAATCTGTTTCAACAGCAAGAGCAATGTCCCTTTGCTCCTCCTGTATATCATCTAAAGAATAGCATCTCCAAGTATTTCTTGCAAGACCACCCCAGCATAATTCAATAGTATTGTCAAAAGGGGACAAGATCATACTTTTAGTTGTGCCAAAGCTTTCCCTGTAGTGATGAAAGCACAACCCCTCAGGATAATCGGATAACAGCATTTCCTTTAAGGTATTTCGTGTGATATCCGTTTTATTGGATAATTTCCCTTCGATATATTGATACCGTCGCACGCTGTGCTTAAAGGCACCAGATTCCAAATGCTTATAATCGTCTAAAACCGCATGATTTGTTGTGAATAGCAGTGCTTCCTCAGTCGTGATGCAGCGAATCGCCTTCATACCGGCATAGGTTTGAATCAGAGCGGCATGTTCTTCCTTGTCAAAAATAATCATATTCATGTGAAAGGCAATTGGCATATCCTTTATATACGATAATGCTTCCTGCACATTACGGCAGTTTTCCAAAAGAGCTCTAACAACAATCCAGTATTGCAGTCCCTCTATACAGGGCGTTTTCATATATGGCAAATCCACAACTGGCATACCACAGGAGGTCATGGTGACAGCAAGACCATATTCATTTATGCCATCATCTCGCCCGGCGGTCAGAATAGAGGTTCCCATATGCGTGTATTTTCCCGTAACAGAGGTTTTTATCAAAGTGAAATCCTCAATTTCATCGGAGAACTCAAAATTGCGTGCAAGTAGAGGCTTTTTTTCCTTTGTGATTGAGAAACATACCGCGATTTGTGAACAATTCGGTACCAGATGTGTCATATGATAGAAATATAAATCCTTGGGCTCAACATGAAGTGCATCTGCAATTCCTTTCAATTCATCACATAATCCCGGACACCAGATATCCAATAGACTATTTATTTTTTCTAATCTATTCTGATTCATTTTGTTATTGTGAGATACACACTTTCTCCGCCAAACAGTGTCTTTAGAAATTACGTCTCCAAGACGAAATCCGATTTCATAGCTTGAACCGGTTAGATATAAGGTGCGTGCTGTTGCTTTTGTATACTTCATAGAATCCCTTCCTTTTCAGAACTTTCTTATAGGAATAGTTTAGCAGTATTCTTATTTTTATGCATGATATTTTATGCTATTCTTCGTTTAAAGGTATTCCTTGATTTGTGATGATTAGCAACTGCGTTTTTTAAGATGGAACGAGCTAATGATGAGGCTACTGCATAATTGAATCTTATACCACAGGATACGCAAAAACTCTGCGCAGGCATGCTATCTAACTAGAACCTCCATATCACGCACACACACTCATGCAAACAACAAAAAACCCCATAAAAATGGGGCTTTTGTGAGCACACGTAAGTGTACGTGAGCATAGAAAACAAGTGCTTTCTATCTCTTTGAGAACTGAGGAGCACGACGTGCCGCTTTCAGACCGTATTTCTTACGCTCTTTCATACGGGAATCACGTGTTACAAATCCTGCTGCTTTCAGTGCAGGACGATAATCAGCACTAGCTTCCATTAAAGCACGTGTGATACCGTGACGCATTGCACCAGCCTGACCTGTATAACCTCCACCTTGAACGTTGATTTTAATATCAAACTGACCTAAAGTTTCTGTTAATTCAAGTGGTGAACGAACAACCATACGTAAAGTTTCCAGTGGCAAATACTCGTCTAATGTTTTCCCATTAACAGAGATGTTACCACTACCCGGAGTCATAAAGACACGAGCAACAGAAGTTTTACGGCGTCCTGTACCATTGTAAGTTACTGTATTTTTCTTAGCTGCCATTTCTTATTCCTCCTAACCTTTGATTTTCAGCTCTACTGGTTTCTGAGCTGTGTGTGGATGTTCACTACCTTCGTAAACAAACAGGTGTCTACGCATTTTGTCACCCAGTTTTGTGTGAGGTAACATACCGTAAATAGCTCTTTCGACCCATTCAACCGTATAGTTGTCCTTCATGACACGTGCAGTACGTGTACGAAGTCCTCCTGCATAACCAGAGTGGTTGTAGTATTTTTTAGTGTCCAGCTTGTTTCCTGTAAGCTCGATTTTGTCAGCGTTTGTTACGATAACGAAATCACCACAGTCCACGTTTGGTGTGTAAGTAGGTTTGTGTTTTCCTCTTAATACTGATGCTACTTCTGTAGCTAAACGACCTAATGTCTTACCTGTTCCGTCAACAACGTACCAAGTACGTTCAACTTCAGCAGGTTTTGCAAATGTTGTTTGGCGCATGTTGATATCCTCCTATGTAGTTTCCGGGGCTACAAGGGCATAAGTGCCTAACTAATAGTTTATATTCAAACCGGCTGTAAGTCAACATTTATTTTTCTTTTTTTATCAAAAAATCCATCCTGTACTGCAAAATGTAAGTGGAGTTATCAAAACAATGCTATACCTATCATAAACCCAATCCAGCAAGCATAGAAAATGACAGCCAATGCTAGCTTTCTACATTTTGACAATTACTTAGAATAGTAATATTCAAAGCTGTGTATTCTCCAATATACTTAATCGTCTTTTTCATACGTTTCGCAGCCTGACAAATCCCTGAGTTCTTCAGTCTTTTTTTCTTATCCTAAAGCTATTTCCTTCAAAGGAAGAAATCATTGTATTTACTCGTGTGGTTATACATCGTTGCCAATCTTTGTAAAGCTGCGATATTCCTGATAAAAAACAGAAGCCCACCTAAGTTAGCGTTCTTCTGTTTCTTATGTTAATTAAGCCTCATCCAGTATCTGCACACAGATTCCCAGCGTACCCGGACCGGTATGCACGCCCAGTACAGGAGATACCTGTTTCATGATAAACACATCAGTACCCGGAAGCTTTTTCATAATACAGTCACGAATCTCCTCTGCCATCTCCTGTGCATCCCCGTGCATAATAGCAACATTGTATCGCTTATGTCCCTGCGCAAAATCCAAAGCAAGCTCCTTTGTCTTGGTGATTGACTGCTTTCTTCCGCGAACCTTTGCGACCGTATAATAAATTCCCTCATCATTACAGGAGATGATCGGCTTTAGATTCAAGGCATTTCCAAACAGCGATGCGACCAGACCGATTCTTCCACCCTTTTGCAGGTATTCCAGAGTCTTCACTACAAAGAAAACTTTGCATTGATCAATACCGCGCATCAGCTTGGCTTTTATTTCATCAAAGGACAATCCGTCCTCAATATAGCGGGCTGCCTGAATGGCATGAAATCCGCCGCCAATCGATATGTTTTTCGTATCCATGATGAATACTTCCATATCCTCCAGCTGATCCGCAATCAGATGAATCATATTATTCGTTCCGCTCAGACCGCTGGACAGTGTGATTGCAATTACCTTTTGAAAGCCGTCCGCTCGAATCTGGTCAAAAATTTCTGTTATACGCTCTCCGCTTGGCAGCGAGGTCTTCGGAACCTCCCTTTCCAAGCCCTGATATACCTGCTCCGGTGTAATATCAACACCATCGAGGTATTCCGCATCCTTATATACTACCTTTAACGGGATGACATACATATGGTACTGCTCTACAAATGTCTGCGGGACATCACAGCAGGTATCGACGAGGACAGCAATTTTTTCTTTGTTCATAGGGTTACCTCCGTTTTCTAAAGAATAAAACTAAGTATTCGCATTACATTTACAGTATAACATAATTAAAGTAATTGTACAATCTAGTTTCAATAACTATACTGTACTACTGTTTTCGCAATACCGTAAAGCCTTCAAAAAAAGGTATCCCGTTTTCATGAGATACCTGATTATTCTAAATCAATCCAATTCAAACTGTCCTGTGTATAACTGATAATACCTTCCCTTATCCTCCAGCAGTTCATCATGACTTCCGCGCTCAATGATTTCTCCATGATCCAGAACCATAATTGCATTGGAATTACGCACAGTGGACAGGCGGTGTGCAATCACAAAAACCGTTCGATTTTCCATCAGCCGGTCCATCCCCTTTTCAATCAGCTTCTCTGTACGTGTATCGATCGAGCTGGTTGCCTCATCCAGAATCAGAACCGGCGGATTAGCGATTGCCGCTCTTGCGATAGCAAGCAGCTGCCGCTGTCCCTGAGAAAGATTGGCTCCATCCCCGCTCAGCATCGTGTCATAGCCGTTTGGAAGACGCTTAATGAAGCTGTGTGCATTGGCAAGCTTTGCCGCGTTGATCACATCATCCATATCCGCATGCAAATTACCATAGCGAATATTATCCGCTATCGTTCCGGTAAATAAATGTGTATCCTGCAATACGATGGAAATGGAACGACGCAGGTCATCCTTGTGTATCAGCTTGACATCGATACCGTCATAGGTAATGCTGCCGCTTTCGATGTCGTAAAACCGATTGATCAGATTGGTGATTGTCGTTTTTCCTGCACCGGTACTGCCGACAAATGCAATCTTCTGCCCCGGCTTTGCATACAGATTGATTCCCTTCAGAATTGTGACCCCTGGTTCATAGCCGAAAACGACATCATGAAAGCGCACATCCCCGCGCAGCTCCACAAGCTCTACACTGCCGTCCTCATGCGGATGCCGCCATGCCCAGTGCCCAGTATATTCCTGACATTCCTGCAATCTGCCGGTTTCCAGCTTTCGAACACGGGTCAGGGTAACACGGCCTTCATCCACCTCCTCGCATTCCTCCATCATTTCAAAGATACGCTCCGCTCCGGCCATTGCGGCCAGTATGAAGTTCAGCTGCTGGGTAAACTGATTGATAGGCAGCGCTGTCTGGCGTACATACACCAGATAGGAAGCAAGTGCCCCCAGTCCGATTTCTCCACCAATCGCAAAGAATCCACCGATACATGCGACAATGGCATAATTGAAATAGGAAATGCTGACAACCGTTGGAATCGTTCTGCCGGAATAGGTCAATGCCTCCGTACTCGCCCTGCGCAGACGTTCATTGCGACGTTCAAATTCCTCATAATTTTTCTGTTCATGGTTAAATACCTTAACCACCTTGACACCGTCAACCATCTCCTCAATAAAGCCGTTCAGCTTTCCCATGGCGGCCTGCTGATGTGAAAAATAGTATTTGCTCTTTTTACTGAAATATTGAATCATCAGATACATGATAACCATGAAGAACATAACAATCAGTGACAGCTTCCAGTTCAGCAGAAGGATGGCAAGCAGTGTTCCGGTAATCATGACAAAGCTTTGAATCAGATTATCAAAGCAGTTGTTCAAGGCATCCTGTACCGTATCCAGATCATTGGTAAAATGACTCATGACATCCCCGTGTGTGTTGGTATCGAAGAAGCGAAGGGGGAGCTTTTGCATCTTGGAAAACAAATCCTCCCGAATTTCCTTAACAATGCTCTGCGCCGTATGTGTCATCAGCTGTTTGTATACCGCTGTGCATAAAACTCCTCCTGCATATATAAGTCCCATGAACAGAACCGCCCGCACAAGTCCGTCATAGTCATGAGGAAGAATGTAATTATCAATCAATGGATTCAGCAGATAGGTGCCGTACAGGTTTGCCCCGGCACTGGCAATGACCAGTACACCCACAAGCAGCAGTGCAAATTTATGATTACCCAGATAACGCAGAAAGGTACGTATGGTTTTCTTCATATTCTTCGGCTTTTTGCCTGTAATCTGTTTAGCCATTATAAACCAGCTCCTTCCTGTTGGGAATAGTAAATATCCTGATAGATCGGATCCGATGCAAGCAGCGTATCATGCGTACCGATGGCATGTATTTTCCCATCGTCCAGAATAACGATCTGATCCGCATGCTGAATCGAGGTGACACGCTGTGCGATAATGATTTTCGTTGTATCCTTCAGGGATGCCAGACCTTCCCGGATACTGGCCTCTGTAGCGGTATCGACGGCACTGGTGGAATCATCGAAAATCAGTACCTTCGGACGCTTCAGCAATGCCCGTGCAATACAAAGACGCTGCTTCTGTCCACCGGAAACATTGACACCGCCCTGTCCAAGGTCAGTATCATAGCCCTTGGGAAAGCTGCTGATAAACTCGTCCACGCATGCGATACGGCATGCCCATGCTATATCTGCATCACTGGCCTGTGCGTCACCCCATAACAGATTCTCACGAATCGTCCCGCTGAACAGCGTATTCTTCTGCAGTACCATTCCTACGGCATCACGCAGATGCTCCACCGGATACTCTCGAACATTTCTCCCATCAATGCGAATTTCACCGTCGCTGACATCATAAAGTCGTGGAATCAGCTGTACAAGCGTGGTTTTCGCAGAACCGGTACCACCGAGAATACCGACCGTGCTGCCTTTTTCAATGTGCAGCGTTATATCACTCAAAACGAATTCCTCTGCCTCCTCCCTGTACTTGAAATACACATGATCAAACGCGATATCCCCATGCTGCACAGACGCTGTTGCCTGTGGCAGATCACGGATATCCACCTCCTCGTCCAGCACCTCAAGAATACGCTCACCGCTGGCAATGGATCTTGTCAGCATCAAAAAGACATTGCTGATCATCATCAGAGAATTCAAAATCTGCAATACATAGCTCAGAAATCCGGTCAGCTCTCCCACCTTCATCGTACCGGCAAAAATCATATTCCCGCCGAACCAGATGATACAGACAACCGTGGTATACATAACCAGCTGAAACAGCGGCAGATTCCATACAGAGGTGCGAAATGCGCGTTCACTTGCTGAGCGCAGACTGTCATTGACCTCTTCGAATTTTTCTTCTTCATAGGTACCGCGAACATAGGATTTCACAACGCGGATTGCATTCAGATTTTCCTGTACGATGGTATTTACCTTATCGATGGATGCCTGCATCAGCCGATACAGCGGCCCCACCCTTCGCACGATTACAAACAGCGCTATTCCTAAAACGGGAATCGCAATCAAAAAGACGACGGCAAGCTGGGCATTGATGGTGAAGGTCAGCACCAGTGCGGTCAGCAGCATAACAGGGGATCGTACGATCGGACGAACTCCGTTACTGATTGCTGTCTGCAAAATCGTCACATCACTCGTCAGTCTGGTTATCAGCGAGGATGTGGAAAAATGATCCGTATTCGCAAAGGAAAAGCTCTGCACCTTCGCAAACTCATCCTTTCTCAGCTCTGCACCAAAGCCCTGTCCGGCGGTTGCGGCATATCGGGCATATAGTATCCCAAGCACCAGAGCAATCAATGCACAGGCAATCATCTGCGCTCCCTTTATAAGGATGTAATCCTTATCCGCATTCGCAACACCGATATCAATGATATCCGCCATGATGATCGGTATAATCAATTCAAATACTGTTTCCGCAACAACGCAGAAGCAGCTGATTGCCAGATATTTTTTATATCGGCTCATATAGGGCCACATTCGTTTCAACATCTGTTTTCCTCCTTTTTTCCTTCCTTCATGATCAATCCAGCTGTTTACCAGTCAGATTATGATACATTCTACCCAGATATTCCCGGAACTGTTCCTTTTCCTGTTCACTAAAGCCCTGTAAGGACTCGGCTTCCACCTGATGACAATGTGTTTCCCAAGCCGCCAGTGCCTGTTCTCCCTTAGGCAGTATCTGCATGGACAAAGCCCGCTTATTTGTTTCCACAACGTGGCGCTTCAGCATGTTCTGTTCCTCCAGATTATTGAGAATCCGGGATACAGTCGCACATTCCACATCACAGGCTGCAGCGATTTCCTTCAGCATGCAGTTGCGATTCGCTGCCACATAGCGCAAAACCTTTGGCTGTCCGGGAGATAATCCGAATTCCTGCATATTTTGACGGATTCTGTTTCTCTGTGCATGAAATGTTTTAAACATCATAAAGTGAAATGCAGTTTTCATAGTGCCACCTCCATAATTAGCATCCTAATTATTAGCAACCTAACTATACTGCCCAAACGATCATCTGTCAATAAGTCTTATCTCTGTTTTACAAATGGCACGAGCTAAAATTGCAGGTTGCCTTACATGCCTTTATCCCCCTGCATGTTGCACACAGGTATCCTTTTTCATCCAATGTTGATTTTCAATCACTATGAAATACCAGCTGGCTATTCCTCTAACATTCTCCCTTAAGTGTATTCTGCTTTGATAGCGCAGCTGTGTGCAATGACCTTTTCTTATCAGCTCAGGATTCTCCGCCTCCGCTTCTTTTATGTGCCTGTTTCCGGATGGCTTACCTCATAAAATATCAGAAAGAGGTCCCGATTGCGATGGTTGCATAGCTGTATATCCTGTAGGATATGCCCCATCGTACAGCTTACACGCGCAATCACCACTTCAGAAGGAAAACATTCCTCAAACCGTCACTAAGGATTGCCCTTGATGCACATGCACAGTACAAATCATCACCACTCATAACATTTTCCCCTTTCCTTTTGTTTTCCTTTTTGAAAGGACTTTCTCAAATAAAAATGAAAGCCCCATATCAAAGGGCCATATGATGTTCAGGTTATTTCGGTGTCCAATAGCACCATTCAGGAGGATGCTGAATATCCTTTCAGACACGAGGCTATAAAGGTGAATATTCAATAGAGCGCATGCTTTGGTTGTCCTGATAAGCATGCTAAAAAGGAATCGACTTCATTTGAATGAAATTGATTCCTTATATAATACCAGTATATACTTTACAGTAAACGCCTCTTCTTCCAGATTATCCAACAGTATTGAGTATTCCACAATAGGAGGCATCTGTCACATACATTGCGGCTATCCTTTTACTGTCCTCTGTATCTGTGTATTCCCTCAAAAACCTCTCCACCCGGCGATACCCTGCCTCATAATCTTTCCTCACCTAAGACCTTCCTCTTAGCAAAGTTACCTAAATCCGAAATTTTTTATAAATGTCATCGTACTGCAACCGAATAGAGAATCCGCCTTCTAAGGTATTCTCCGAATTCCACACATGAGCAGAGCGTTCAGGAGCAGCATGAAAGATATCGCATGAATCAGCGTATTGCGCTTAATAGTCGGATGCTGTATCCGTCAAATCAGACAAAGGACTGGGAGCTGCTCCGCTAAGCTTACTGCTTCTTCTGCTTGTGTCTTGGACCCTGCACCGCCATGCGGTATCCGTAATACGTAATCAGGAAATATGTCCCATAAATCAGCAGGACGATACCCGCAGTCATCAGATTTGTTTTCCACATATTCTGCAGTCCAAACAGGAAGGAGAAGGCACCGGATACCACAGGAACACCGACCATAGCATGCACAATGGCAAGGCTGAGCGGCAGCATAAAATATATGGCAATCTGTCCCAGAATGGAATGATCTATCATCCTTTGCGGTGTACCGATTTTACGCAGGATGTCGTAGTTCGATTTGCTGTCATCCGCATCACTCAGCTGCTGAAGTGCCAGAACAGCTGCACTGGAGACAAGGAATACAATGCCCAGATACAGGCCGATGTAAACAAAGAGCATACCGGAGCCGAGAGAGTTTTCCCTGACCTCATCCCGTGTGATTCCGGAATACCGGTAATCCTGCATTCCTGTCTGCCTGGCATAATCCGTGATATTTTTTTCAACCCGCGCTTGATATGCGGAAACCTGCGCCTCCCTGGCAAGATCGATATTCCAGTAGGTCCTGACGGGTGCTTTGGATTGTACAACCGCATCCGGTACAACGACTGCCAGCATGATTTCCGGCATGGGACTGGTGCAGAGAAAGCTGGAGGTTTCCCGGGCGTTTACCAGCTTGAGCTTGTGACCATATACGGATATCGTCTTATGCGCATCACCGACGGCAGTGAGAGCATCCAGAATATCTTCCTTTGCGCTAATGAAGAATGCTTCTTTGTTATGAATGGATACGGGCTTATTTCCCTGTGATTCCATAGCTTTATTGTAGTCGCTCACGGATATATATTCCAAAGGTGCACCGGCATACAGCTTACCGGTATCATAGTCTTCCATAAGCGGAAGAATCGCCTTCAGTGTATCCCTGTCGGTATACACATTCACCCTGTTCCAGCGTTTGGCCTTTTGCACGTTCAGCAGCTGCTTCATAGCTTCTTCGCTTATATTTTCGTCCTGCATGTACGTATACATATACGGTGTCGTCTGATCCACACTGTCAACCAGGCTGTGATGCAGTGAAAAGCCGCAGGACAATGCACCGATAGCAAGCAGCAGCATGAGACAGACGATTCCCATAGAGGTACTTGCAGAGCTGATTTTCGCGTTGATCTGCCGCAAAACAACCATATGCAGGTTGCGGTAATAGGTACGCTTGCTGAGACGGATAAACTGTAACAGAAAGCCGGACAGAGACATAAAGAACAGGATTGTCCCGATACCGCCAATCACCAGAATCGGTACAAGCATGACAGCAAATGTCTGCAGCGAGGATGTTGCCAGATAATAGGCCGTTGCAAGCAGCGTCAGAGAAATCAGCAGAACAAGCACGGACATCCATGGTCTGCGGATTCTTGCCTTTTCCATCTTCTTTTTTGATTGCAGCAGATCAATCAGCTTCACCTTTGCGATCACTCTGGTATTCAACAGCATGATAATAACGAATATCACCGTAAAGGATATACTTGTTGTTATTGCACTCGGTATGGAAAATATTACACGAAAGCTCATCGATACCTGCAGCATTCCAGCGCTGAAGATTCCCAGCAGCTGGGAGCATAGCGCACCCAGCAACAGACCGCTCAGCAGAGAAAGAAATCCGACTGCCATTGTTTCATATACAAGAATTCTGGAGATATCCCGTTTCGGCATTCCCAGCAGCATATAAATTCCAAACTCCTGCTTCCTTCTGCGAATCAGAAAGTTATTCGCATACAGAATCAAAAAAGCCAAAACGATTGCGACAAACACAGACAGTACATTCATAAACTGTCCGACCGTCTTCAGTACGGTTGACTGCGACGTACTCAGATTCAATACCTGCTCCTGAGAGGAAAAGGAATTGAAGGTGTAAAACAGACATACGGAAAACATCAGTGTCATAAAGTAGACAAAATAATCCTTATAGCTTTTCTTTACATTTCGTAAAGCCAATTTTGAAAATTTCATAGCAGCACCTCATCTCTACAGAAATTATAGAAAATTTCACAGAAGTGTGCCATGGATGTCCCTTACATTCACCTTTCATAATTGTAATACAGCAAGCCATCTTTGTAATTTTTCTAATGGATTTTCCCTTTATCCGTGTTTATACGCTTGCCCGGAGGCAGTTGATAGCGCCTGTAAACAGTGGAAAAGTATGCGATGCCGCTATGGTTGCTTCTTACATCAAAAAAAGGGCCCAGATTCACCGTTTGAACGATGTATCAGCCCCTGTTCTTGATCATGATCCAGCTTATTGAGATCCATGTAGTCCATGCCATTTCTTTATTTACATGGAACACATATCACAATATGATTATAATAAATAATTATTCTCACGATCCGCAATTTGCAAGGTAACCAGCTGATAGGTGGCATATCCCTGGATAACCAGCGGCTCCTGTTCGCATAGCGCTTCCGCTTCCTCACGACTGTCTGTTTTCAGAATATACATGCCAGCCATTCCCGGATATCCCTTGAACACACCGCAGATTTCCAATTTTCCCGCATCATCCAGTCCTCTTATGTTTTCCACATGCTCCGTAACTGCCTTCTTTGTCATTCTGTTGTAGGTCTTGCTTTTTTTAAGCATCATCATGTATCTGTATTTTTCCATTCGCCTTCTCCTTTAGCCTTTGTAAAGACATTTATATCCTAAGCTTATTTCATACAGCTTGCATCAGCAGCACATGTGTATCCCGGGCACTGGGTTATCCCGTATGGATAGTCAGATAGCCGATAATATCCTCAAATTCAATATGTCTTGCTTCAAAAAATCTTCCGTTATAATATAAAGCAAGATGGTTCTTTGGTTTATCCCGTACCGTTACGATACAGCATTTGGGAAATGCAAAGGCCGTTCCTCTTGTGTAGGTCATCCTATCCTCATGAGATATACCAAAATAATGCAATGCCTCCATCACTCTCGATAAGGAACACTGCCATGGCTTCGTCTGCATGAAGTCGATAACCTCTTCTATAGGAAGACCGCTGAGCATAGCGATACAGATTTGCCCGCAATATCCCGGTTTCGGATATACCACCTCCTGTATATGATCTATTTTTCGTACAGGATGGTCTGTTGTATAGGGACCGTTCTTGTTAATTCTGGTTAATTCACGGATGATTTCAAATGAAACAGGTATCTCACCATCACTGTTAAGCTGCTGTGCAACAGCCTTCGATACCGGTATAAAATAAGTGCCTGCCCCTTTGGAAATCAGCTTGCATTCAAACACAGTATCTTCCACCGTTACCCTTGCAGGGAGCATCCCCTTTTGATTACATGTCTCCCAGACATTGAAGGGGATCCTTATAAAATACCGGTTTCCCTGTCTGTATAGGTTTTCTGTGAATGTATACATCATACGTGTAATCTCCTCATACAGCCTCAATGGCTGATCGTTGCAATGCTTTCTAATTTTTTTGTATGACAGCGTCCGCCTGACAGGAAATCGGGAAATCCTACCCTGTCCTCAAGCATACCGGCTCACAGTCTCGTAAACAACCTGAGACTTCATTATCAGGAAGCTTTTTTCTCTGCTGCGTGCAGCATTCATTCCATCCTTTTTGCATATAAATCATAATTGACCTGCCACTCCCCGTCCTGCTGTACCATAATATCCTGCCAGTGGAAGTGATTTTCTGCAATCTCAGCAAACACCCACTTTCTGTGCTCGTCTTCGAGACTGGAAAGAACGATCCTGTCTTCCTGCTTTCTCGCCTCAAAGCGCATGATTCTTCCGGTATAGCCATAGGCAATTTCCCATGTACGGGTAGCCGGATTATACATGCGAAGCGTTGTTCCGTATTCAAAGTGCGGCAATACAATCACATCCTGCACTGCCATTCCTTCCAGCACCCGGGAAAAATGCCATTCCCCTTTTCGCACTGCGCCTGTTGCAGTGTCCATGTAATCGATGTACCAGCTGCCAATCAGCATTCCGAAGAAATCATCCTCCTTAGGAATTGCTGCGTTTCTTTCGCTGCTTGCAAGGGCTTCATAGAAATCCTTCATATAACATCCTCCTCTGGTTTCACATTATTCATTTCTATGAACAGGACATCACACTACAAATATTTCAAAGTGTGTTCTCCTTCAGACGTTGTTTTCCTTTACTTGTGCGTCCAGCAGCGGCTGATACATCATCATTGCGTGGTTTTCAGCAACCAGCTGCTCCTCCAGAAGCGTCCCCTCCTTTGACAGCATCAGACGGTAGAGCTGATTATGACGACTGTAGCCGCCCCACCATTCCCTACGCATTTCATGATTGCGCTCAACAATTTCATAGCGTACCTGCAGAGGATGCAGCATTCTCCATTCTCCATGCAGATGAGTCTTTCCCACATGAAGCCGCAGCTGAAAGGGCTGATCTGTCGGATTGCTGATCATCAGGTCACCATAGGGATAAAAGCAGGTGGCCCCGCTGCCGAAGGGCTGTGTGCGATTGGCATCCGGGAACACATCATACCCATGACGGTGGCGCTCCACAACCTGTAGCGGTGTATGTATCGTAATCCAGAACAGCAGGTTGGACAGCTGGCACAGCCCGCCGCCGATTCCGTATACAATTGTTCCATCCTTCAGCATCATGCCTTTCTTATAGCCCTTGGATGCCGACGGTTTCCCTATTGTTTTCCAATAGCTCAGCGTTTCCTGCGGATAGACGATGATACCGTCCAGCTTCTCCACCGCTAGGCGAAGGTTCACAATTTTATTCTCCTGATAAACCTCCTCTTCCTTTGTCAGATTTCACTTCAGCAGACTTTTATGCTGAAAGCAGACATTGGGATAGTCCTCACTTCCGTGTCCGCTGGCAAACTGCCGTTTTGATGTATACCATCCAATATATCTGCGCCACGTATAATACCAGCCTCCCAGCATCAGCCGAATATCCGAACGCTTCTTTGTACGCAGATCCTCCTGTTTCTTTTTCATAGCACCACTCCTTTTCCTTCTATACGATTACCCTTTTTACTTTATTTCAGTCTGCTCAATCATCGTAAGCAGTTTTCAGAAAATAGCCTGCAGAAGGGCATGAAAAATACCAATCACGGCAATACCGCACAAAACCCCGCTCACAAATCTTCGCACATTCGTCGATGGAAGAACATCTGCCGCCTGAAGTCCCCAGTCAATCAGCATACTCAGCATAAACAGACCGTAAACAGCAAGCGGCAGCGTTACAGAAAACATCCACAGCAGAATGCCAAAGCCATACCCGAGATACAGTCCGCTGCATCTTGCACATACGGGACACTGATAGCCGTGAATAAAGAAGCTGCGCTCTGCTTTCTGATGGCAGGAACGGGAAAACAGATGCATCAGGGAGAGCCAGATGTCATCCGGATTCATCGATTAAATCTGGTACCGCAGTCATTGCAGATACAGATGGTTCTTCTGCGCTCGCCATCGGCACAGCACAGCCCGCACAGCATCCCGATCGGACCAAAACAGATAGCCCCAAGAATGCCGCTTGGCAGATTGTAGCTTTCATTGTTTCGCTCCTCGATGATGCGCAGATTCCTGCTGCCGCACGATGGACAGTAAACATGATCATAATTCCGATACATATAGATACCTGCCTTTCTGATTTTATTATACTATAGGAAAGCAAGCTATGCGCATCAATGTGTTTTCCATCATGAATTTCATTTTTATTGAAAATAGGAGCAAACTGTTTCTACATATATACGGTTCACACGCAATGCTTACTTCCATACAAGACTGGTCCGCTCTTTCTTCATAAGGTATAGAAAAAAGGAAGCCGAATTTCTATTTTGCAGAAAGGAATCCCTCTGCCGAATCCGGCTTCCTAAGCATCTATTTACAGATGGCTTTTGAGCTGTTTTTTTTATACTTCTTCCTGTCTCATTTCCGAGTCGGGGATGGCTATGTTTTCTTTCTGACTCCATTTCTGAACGGTGGAAACCCGCTGGCCGTTTTTCTCATCCGTTGTCGCAATCAGCGTCGCATCCGCAACCTTGCTCAGATTGGATATCTTATCCGTCGGTGTTACGATAATTGCCTGAAAGCCGAGTGATTTCAACAGGTAAATGCATTCCTCGATTCGCTCATTATCCATTTTATCGAAGGCCTCATCAAAGATTGCCAGCTGCAGACCGTCGTTTCCTGCATCATATACGCTGAACAGCGATACCAGTACAGCGACATAAAACGGTGTCTGTGTTTCTCCACCGGAGCTGGAGCCGATCGTGGCACGCAGCGAGTTTCCGTTTTCCAGAATATCAAATTTCAGATAGGTGGTGAAGCGGGAAAGCAGCTGAACCTCTTTTTGCAGCTCCTGATACTTTTTGGGGTCCTGCATGGAGGATAAGGAAGAAATTTTATCAAACAGCTCATGAATCAGCTCCTCATTTTCCTCATACACCTTCGTGTTCAACAGATTGTGCCCGTTTAATTCCTTGTTGGTGATCAGATTGTAATACTCACGGTAATCCTCATTGCAGGTACACACAAATTCATAGCTGGAGCGGCCGAATTTATGCCTGCGGATAGAGCGGTTCAACCGGTCAATCTGCATTCGCACATTTTCGATTTTACTATTGAGCGCACTAAAGAAATTATTCTGGAAGCACTCATATGCCTTCTGCTGTGCGAGGCGGCATTTATCGATATAGTCCTCAACAATATTATCCGAATGCTTTTCATATTCCCGCTCATAATCATCGCATAAAAAATTCGGGTTGAGGGCAATGCGGAAGGTATCATTGTAATGTGTTTTTTTCGTTATCAGCTCCTGCTTGGAAATTTCAACACGGCTGTTCAGCTCCCGCAGTGCTTCCTCCAGCTGTTTCTGTTTCCTGCGGATACCGTCTGCCGTGGTGATTGCCCCGATTGTGTCCGGTATGCCTTGCTCGGGCTTTTTCGCTTCCTTAACCTGCTGCTGAAGCTCCTGTATACGTGCATTGCAAAGCTTCATATCCTCTTCCAGCTGACGGCGCCGGCTTTCCTGTTCCACCTGCAGCATATACAGTTCGTTTTTCTTTTTCTTTGCCTCATCCAGTTTTTGATCCAGCAGCAGAAGCTCCTGCAGGGATTCCGGTGTCTGAGCGGCACGCAGCTCTTTGATCTTTTGTTCCAGCTGCTCCACCTCTTTGGCCTTGCACAGTCCATCCTCCAGCTGACGGATAAAGTCATCACTGATAACGGTTTGCAGCTGTACCGCCTGCAATGTCCTTGTGACTGTTTCCAGCTTGCGGCAGGTGGAGGTGAGCTTTTGCTGGCGGATAATC
The DNA here is from genome assembly GCF_019132535.1 of Erysipelatoclostridium sp. DFI.2.3. Lineage (NCBI taxonomy): Bacteria > Bacillati > Bacillota > Erysipelotrichia > Erysipelotrichales > Coprobacillaceae > Thomasclavelia > Erysipelatoclostridium sp. DFI.2.3. Next base: position 187,665 of record NZ_JAHOOJ010000003.1, read on the forward strand.
AGCTCCTGCAGCTGCTTTTCTATGGAATCGGCACCGATAAAGGGTACCTTATACAATTCCGGATTCATATGCGACACTGCATAGCCGCTGTACAGCATACAGTCGCTGGTGATGCTTACCGGATAGCTTCGCAGTGTCTCCTCCGCTTCACAGCATACGACTCTGCCCAGCAGATATTCCACATAGGGGCGCACATCCTCGCGTTCCACCTGCACGCAGTCATACAGTGTTTTTGCATCGGGACGTTTCCCCGGCTTTGCCTTTGCGATATCCACAATGGAATAGGTATGAATCTTTTTTTCTTCCTTAATGGAGCGGTAAATGCGATAGGCATCCATGAAATATTCTGCCTCAACCACCAGATTCAGCTTCTGGTTATGGATGTAGCCTTCGATCGCATTTGTCCACGCCTCCTCCTGAATGCTGAACAGGTCTGCGAGTATGCATACCTCTACCGGTTTTCCCACCTGCTGATAAAGCCGTTCCTCCAGCTCCTGCTTTAAAACGAGCAGCTTTTTCGGATATGTCTTTTTCCCGGCTTCCAGCGCACGGCGATTTGCCGCAAGCACCTCCTGCTCCTCCCTGCATGTCTGCAGGCTGCTTTGCATGGTTTGGCGCACCGTGGACAGGGTATTCTCGATGTCTCTCATCTGTCGCTGAATATCCCTATAGGCATCCAGATCAAACGCAGCCAGCCGCTGTGCCGCATGCACGGACCTTTGTATAGACAGCTTGACTCCGGACAAATCGAAGTCCTCCAGCTGCAAGCCGTCATAATCCTCGATTTCCTCCAGCTGCTCTATCTGTTCCTTCAGAAATTCACCCTTCGTAACCAGCTGCTGCTGAACGGCGGTCGTATCTCTTTGCAGGGTGTTTCGCTGCTCCAGATGCGCCTGTATCTTTCGTTCCAGAATATCTGCCGCATTATCCCTGCGTGCATCCCGTAAGGCTTCCATGTTCTGTTCCAGCAGTGCCCGCTGCTCCTCGGTTTCCCTTGATTCCTTTGTCAGCTTCTGATAGCTCTTTGTATATACCTCATATTGTGCGGCTGCCTCATCATGTTCCACCAGCATACCGTGATATACAGCTGCCTTTTGCTCCACACGCAAGTTCGCAACACGCTCCTGTTCCCCGCATATATCCGTATACTGTTCATGGATCAGGGAAAGCTGAGCCTTTTTCTGCTGTACGGTTTCCAGCTGTTCCTTCATCTGCCGGTAATCCTGAATTTCCTCCTGCATCTCTTCCAGATTCAGGTCTTCCTCCTCCTGACAGATATTTTTTACGATGAATTCGGAAATATTCATCATCGGTGTGTATGCAACTGCCATTTTAAAGACATCGAAAAACCGCTGGTCCTTGATCAGCATGCGCTGACGGAAATAGTTTTTGTAATCCATATGTGTGGTAAAGGAACGGCAGCTGCGATCCTGAAAGCTGGCCAGCAGCTTCTTCATACGACGGATATTGAATACCGTTCCCTCATCCGTAAAGCAATGCCCGGGAATCGGCTGATTCATCATATAGTAGCAATGCTCCGTATCCCCCCGCGTAGGCCCGTTTACATCAAATACGATACCAAAGCAGTAAATCCTATGCTGTTCATCCTCAAATTCCATACACAGATGTGAGCTGAACATCCCTTTGTCACGCTTAAAGGTACCATCCTTGTATTTGCCCTTCAGATATCCCATCAGATCACGGGTTGTTTTATCATTTGCGGATTTATTGAAAATGGAATTGTCGGTTCGACCGAGAATAACCAGCTGCATGGCATCAATCAGCGCTGACTTTCCCTCTCCGGTTTTACCGCTCAGAAAGACGATATCCTCAAAGCTCAGGATCGTCTTCTCGTAATACAGCCAGTTGACCAGCAGCATTTTCTTCAGCTTCATCGTCTTCCTCTCCTTCCTCATTACGCAGCTTCATCAGAATTTCCTCCACCCGCTTCGGTGTGAGAACACAGGTGATATAAGGCAGTACCCAGATCAGCTCCTCATCCCCCTGTGTGTATTTCTGAAGAATATTCAGTCTTTGCAGGGACTGTAATGCCGCATGGATGTATTGCATCGAAGGCCTTACGCTTACCATCGCATGCACATCCACCAGCAGCTGCAGCAGCTCATTGACAGAAATACGTATGGTGAGAGATGCATCCAGCTCCAGCATTTTCTCCTCATAATAATTACGCAGAATCAGCAGAAGCTGCGTTTCCAGCTTTGTCAGACGATAGCGGCAGCTACAGTCCTCCCGCTCATTGACCAGATAAATCATCCCCATATAAGATGAACGCTCCCTGCACAGCAGCCATCCCGCATAGCGGAGATATTCCTCAAAGCAGTCCCAGTGATCATGGATAAACACATAGTCTGCATTTCGTTCCTTTTTCTCAAACTGTCTGATTTTCGCATACTGGTAAATGCAGTTTTCTGCCAGTAATATATTGACGATCCGTCCGAATTCCTCGCGGTCCTTCAGATCCAGTTGTTCTACCTTCATTTTGTTACCTTCCTTTTAATCAACAGATTGGGATAATGGAAATCCCCTTCTGTAATCCCTTCCGTCTGATTCGGAATCAGGGTTGCCTGCACATCCATTTTGCGGTCTCTTCCATATACATACACCAGAATGGAGCGGATATAGTCATCCATATCCTTTACCCCGATATCCTTCAGCTTTCCTACCGCTTCCCCATGCAGCTTCTCTGCATAGTAAGCCGATATGCTTTCACGGGTAAAGCGAGCGTAGCGGTCAAAGCCAATGCGCTTTTCAAGCTCCTCCTGATTCTGGGTGCTCTCTTCAAAGGTGAAGGTCATCACTTCCCGCTCATCCCTACGCCTGCGTCGTTCAAAGGTGTACACCTCATCACGCTCCATGTAGCGGGTCTGCTGGATATTGATGGATTCACTGATCTGCTCACACACTCTCTGCGGCTCTTCCTTCATATGATGGATCAGTTCCACCAGCTTTCCCTTTAACCCCTGATCACTGTTGCACAGATACATAATTTTCTGCTTTGCCAGTCTGCGGTAACCCGCGTCGCTGTCCACCAGCTGGGCAGTCAGCGTTTCCACGATATTCAAATCATTGTACATGGCATACAGCATTTCCTCGATATGCTTTTTTGCCGTATCACGGCTGGCAACACGATAGTGACTTACCGCACTGTCTACAATTTTCTCCTTGACTGCTTCCTCCTGCAGAAGGGTTTCCAAAATACCTGCGACCGGGTTTTTAAACCGTTTTAAGCTGTCCTCCACAAGAGTTGGAAAAACATAGCCCTCCACAATATCACCATAATAAACATCAAAGAAATCATGATAGATTTTCGTTGATGCCTTTTTCACCTGAATCGCATAATAATCCCGTATTCTGGCATTGGTCTGTTCCAGTGTCAGAATCAGCTCCTTGAAATCGGCATAGGCATTACGGATATGCTGATAGCTGTCTTCTATTTTCACGGGATCATCCATATCCTTCAGGGAGGCATGGATGCGAATCAGATAGCCGATCTGTTCCCGTTCCTTGATAATATCATTCACGAAGGAGATGAACACCCGGCTGTGATAGGGCAGAGACACCATTTTTTTCATCGTATCCATATGCAGATCGACATTGATCCAGGTATGCTTCTCAAACAGCCGTAACAGAAACTGGATATCCCGGTCATAAACATCCTTCTCACTGCGCAGCTCATTCTCGATATCGCTGTATTCCGCTTCCTCCTGAAAGTCGATTTCATATTTTTTATCCTGCACATAATCTTCCAGTAAATCCTGAAGCAGGGCACGCTCCATACTCATGGTCTGATTGCGATAAATGCAGTCATGAATCTGCAGAAGCAGATCCACATAAATATCCCGGTTCTTCGATACCAGTATGGTAAAGAAGGATGGATCCATTTTCTCAAATAAGGACATGCAAGCCCACCTTTCAAACATTCGTTCCTTTATTTTACTATAAGCGAGGTAAAATATCCATGACTTTAGTGTATCGCAGAAAAGAAAAACAGCAGCTCCCTTCAAAAGGAAGGCAACTGCTGTGAAATGCTGCACATAACTATTTTTCAAATATCATCCTATGTGGACCAGGTCTGTCCGGTATCCTGCTTATGCACTGCTCTGGGACGCATGCGGCAGTATCCAAAACATGAGGTTACGGATATATCAAACACCTCTTCCATCGATTGTATATTCGTTTTCCTGCTCTGCCAATGTCTGTTTTTCAGCTTCTATTCCACCGATTTCAGGGATTCCACCATCGGTATTTTTTTCAGCTTGCGATACATTACCAGATTCACAATGATGGCGAACACCATCGTGATTGCCACGGAATACAGGAAGGAAAGCTTTTCGATATTTCTTCCGAACATCACCGTATCCAGCTCTGCCAGCGACATAATCAAGGAGTGCAGGACGATTCCCAGCACCAGCCCTGCCAGCGCACCGATCAGTGTCAGGAAAATATTCTCTCTGTATACATAGGCACTGACCTCCTTGTCATAAAAGCCCAGTACCTTAATGGTCGCAATCTCACGCAGTCTCTCCGATATATTGACATTCGTCAGATTGTAAAGTACGACAAATGCCAGCAGTCCGGCTGAGATAATCAATACAACAACAATGAAGGAAAGGGATGCAATCGTATCCTGGAAGGATGCTGCAATTCCGGAATAGAAGGATACAGAATCAATGGTATCCTTTTTCATAAAGGCATTTCCCAGCGCCTGTTCATCCTTTTCACTGCTGTCCCGCATGATGGCAAACATGCCGGTATTTTGCGGTGTCTTGTGATAGACACTCTTATAATAGGAGGGTGTCATATATACGATATGCCCCACATAGTTCTCTGTGACAGCCGCAATTTTCACATCCTTCTTTACACCGTCCCCATTGTCAATCGGGAAGGTATCGCCGACCTTCAGATGTTTATCCTTGGCGATTTTCTCTGTGATAACTGCTCCGTCATTGTTTAAGCTGATTGCTTCATTGGAACCGCGCTGACGCAGGGAGATATACGTATGCAGGCTTTCCACATCCTGAGGAACATACAGGTCGATTCCCTTATCCTCCCCCTCATCCGCATAGAAGCCGTGATATACCGCCATAGCAGTGGCAGACTTCACACGGGAGTCCTTTTGCAGCTCGTTCAAATCCTGTTCCTTCTGGCTGAGCGTATCCTCACCTTTATATGTCATGGTGACATCAAATTTGAAGATATCCCCATACTGCTTCACCGCAATTTCCCCGATGGAATCCTGAATACCAAAGCCGGCTACCAGCAGGGCACTGCAGCCGCTGATTCCAATCACCGTCATGAGGAAACGCTTTTTATAGCGAAAGATATTCCGCGCGGTCACCTTGTAAATAAAATTGAATCGCTTCCATATAAATGGAATACGCTCCAGTAAAATCTTCTTACCGTTTTTCGGAGCCTTGGGACGCATGAGGAGGGCCGGCGTTTCCACCAGTTCCTTATAACAGGCCGCAAGTGCTGCAGCTACCGTTATCACGGAGGCAAGCCCGATGGCAAGGGCCGCCAGTCCGATATCCGCCTGCAGCTGAACATCCGGCAGTGTATACATAATTCCCCAGGCATTGAATATCACTGTCGGGAAGACAATCATGCCAATTACTGCCCCGCAGATTCCACCAAGGATACTGGCAATCGCCGCATAGGCTACAAATTTCATCGCGATATCCGGCTTGGAATATCCCAGTGCCTTCAGGGTACCGATTTCCTGACGTTCTTCATCGACCATACGGGTCATCGTCGTCAGACATACCAGAGCCGCAACAAGGAAGAAGAACAGCGGAAACACCTTGGCGATTGCTCCCATGCGGTCCGCAGCACTTCCATAATCCATATAGGAGTAATGCGAATGGCGGTCCAGTACATACCATTTCGGCGTTTCCATGCTGTTGATGTCTTCCTCTGACCGATCCAGCTTTTCCTTTGCCTCCTGCAGCTTGGCAGCACCGTCCCTTTCCTGCTTCTCAAGCTCCAGCTTTCCCAGCGCGATTTCCTTTTGTCCGTTTGTTATCTTATCTTGTGCGGCCGCACTTTCCTGCTGTGCGCTCACTCTGGCGGATGCCAGCTGCTGCTTTCCCGTCTCAATCTGCTGCTGGGCAGTCGCAATCTGGGTTTCGAGTGCATGCAGCTGAGAGGCTGCCATGGTTACCATTTCCTGCATTGTTGATATCTGTGCTTCCAGCATCGTTAATGCAGGAGAAGCAACCTGCCGCGAGGTTTCCAGTGCCGCCTTTTTCTCCTGCAGCAGCTGTTTTTCCAGCTCTGTTAGATTCGGATCCTGCAGCTGCGTATCCACTTTGGCAAGTTCCTCATCCAGTGAGGACAGCTTTGCTTTGGCTTCCGCTATCTGCTTTTGTATCTGCGGCAGATTGTCATCCAGCTTTTTCTGCTGCGCGTCCAGATAGCTTTTCGCACTGGAGTACTGAGATTTCAGCTGGGACAGGGTCTGTTCACTCTGCTGCAGCTGTGCTTCCTTTTCCTGTATGGTTCTTTCCGCACTGCTTTTCTCTGCATTCAGGGTGGCCTGTCCAACAAGCAGTTCATCTTTTGCATTCTCCAGCTTGTCCTTGGCATTTTTTATTTCTGTCTCATATTTCTTTTTATTCTTCTCATATTCCTTACGACCGGCTTCCACCTTGGCAAGGGCTTCCTTTTTGATATCGTCAAAGCGCTCCTGTGCACGCTCCTCTCCCAGTGCTGTGATTGTGGTCTTTTTGGGATCGATGATATCGAAATAAGCATCCGCATAGGAGTTGGGCTTCTTTGCGCCGTCAACCGTCACATACACCTCCGTATAATAGGAGGATTTGAAGTTGGTATCCGGAATCACCGCATAATTATCAATACTGCCGCTGCCGATGGCGGAGCTGCCCTTTTCATAGGACAGATAATACGGCATCGTTACCTCTCCGACGATTTTATAGGTTGAGCGCTTTAATGACGCATCCAGTTTTTCGTCCGTACCGCTCGCAAAGGTTATCATTTCTCCGATTCTGGAATCTGCTCCCTTGATGTTGGTGTATTCGATGACGCATTCATCCGCTTTCCGGGGAAGCCGCCCCTTGATCAGCCGCATCTGATTGATATAGTTTTCATCCTCTGCCTTCGCATTCATCGGATAAGACAGCAGCTTGTAGACACGCTGCTGATTGTTATGCGTATTGAGTACATCCATGCTGTAGCTGCCATACACGCCGGCCACTCCATCCACCTGACGGATAGCGGAAACATCCTCCTTTGTCATGCCGATGGTCGACATAATCTTCAGATCCATGAAATTATAGTCATCAAAATAAGTATCCGCAGTATTTTTCATCACCGGTACACTGTCCCGTACTCCGGCGAAGAAGGCGACTCCGATGCCGACGATGGCAAAGATGGAAAAGAAGCGACCGAAGGATTTGCGGATTTCCCGCAGGGTATCTTTCAGAAGGGCTTTCTTTTTCATATCAGTATTCAATCCTTTCTACCGGTAAAGGATGCTCATTGATCGTGATGCTGTCAATTTTTCCGTTTCGTACCTTGATTACCTTATCTCCCATGGCAGTCAATGCCAGATTGTGTGTAATCACTACAACACTGACTCCGCGCTGCCGGCAGGTATCCTGCAAAAGCTTCAAAATCTGTTTTCCGGTATTGTAATCCAGTGCCCCTGTCGGCTCATCACACAGCAAAAGCTTCGGATTTTTGGCAAGTGCGCGGGCAATTGCCACACGCTGCTGTTCTCCACCGGACAGCTGTGCCGGGAAATTGGAGGCACGCTCCTTCAGTCCGACAGCTTCAATCGTTTCATCGATATCCAGCGGCTGCTTACAAATCTGAGTGGCCAGCTCCACATTTTCCTTTACAGTCAGATTCTGCACAAGATTATAAAACTGAAAAACAAACCCAATATCATAGCGCCGGTACGTTGTCAGCTGCTTGGCATTAAATTTACTGATTTCAGTTCCATCCACAAAAATATTGCCGCTTGTTGAGGAGTCCATGCCGCCAAGAATATTCAGTATTGTGCTTTTACCGGCACCGCTGGCTCCTGCAATTACTACAAACTCCCCTTTATCAATGGTAAAATCCACACCGGCAAGTGCCTGGATTTCCACTTCCCCCATTTTATATATCTTTTTCACATTCTGAAATTCAATATAAGCGCTCATACCGGTTCCTTCTTTCTGTGCTTTTCTATATTATACTAGAAATATATCGGAGAAGACAGCCATTTTCCATAAAAGCTGATGCAAAGTTTTCGCTGATGATACATTCATCCCCAAAGGGCACCTGGTGGACAAGTGCGAGGAAAGGCAGAAGGATGATGCGGTGAGGTAAAGTGCAGCGATCATGCAGATGAAAGAGACACGTTCCCTCCGTATAACAACGCTGAAAACAGAGAATAGGGTCTTGACGGATGCGCTATCTTGTTTTACAATATAGCTGTAACTTGTATAACAAGATAGTGAGGAGGTGACGCCATGCTGCCAAGTCAGATGATGAAGGGTATTCTGGATAACTGTATCCTGATCGTGATTGCACAGGAGGATACCTATGGGTATGATATTTCGCAAAAGCTGAAGAGCTACGGATTTTCCAATATATCGGAGGGTACGATTTATCCGCTGCTTCTTCGACTGGAGAAAAACGGATGTATCAACAGTGAATTTCGCAAATCGGCTTACGGCCCCAATCGAAAATACTATACCATTACAAAAGCCGGTCATCTGGAAATACAGGATTTTATGAAGCATTGGAAGGAATTGCAGCAGGGTGTTGCCGCTGTGATGGGAGGATATGCATATGAATCGTAACATGCGAATGCTGCACAACGAAAATAATCGTCTGGATAAGACTTTATGTGAAGATTACCAAAGGCTTATGACGGATATCGTATGTTATCTGCGAGGTGCCGATATCAGTGAGCTGCAGCAGGAAAAGGTCCGCTATGATTTGACACTGATGCTGCTGGAGGCACAGCAGCGCAATGCACCTCTGGATGAGGTGTTTCCCGAGGATTACAAGGCATTCTGTGACACGGTTATCAAAGAGCTGCCACCGCGCTCACAGCTGGAAAAGCTGCGGGAGCGTTTGCAGATTGTCTTTCTCCTGATTGCCATTCTGGGCGTTATCAATCTGTTTCTTTCAAAGGACGGCCTTCATGCATTGCTGCAGCTCGATATACAAAGCACCTATCCGCTTTCCTTATCAACACTGCTGCTGGATATCCTGCTGGGCATAAGCGCCGTATGCATTGTGCAGTGGTTTTGCCGCAGCAGCTTTGAAAACGACGATAAGGCAGTAAAACGGCGGTTGCTGCTCCTGTGGCTGTTTACATTATGCATCAGTGTTGGCTGTATGCTGCTGTTTCAGAATATCATCGTGCTGCGAATTCCGGTATGGCTGTTTGTACTGTTTTGCTTCAGCTCCTATCTGCTGTATCTGGCTCTTGCGTTTTGCAGCTGTAAGGATGTGGCTTCATGATTCTCGAAGAACTGGCCCTATATGCAGACTGTTCTCTATGCAGGGGACTTTGCTGCAGAGCACTTTATTTTTCAAAGCTGGATGGTTTTCCGCAGGATAAGCCTTGCGGTGTATCCTGCAGCTATTTATGCAGCGATCATACCTGCAATATTCATCATGAGCTGAAGCAGAAGGGCATGAAGGGCTGTCTTGGCTACGACTGCCTGGGAGCGGGACAATTTGCTGTCCAAAAGAATGTACCTGCGAACCAGGATATGTTTGCAGTATACAGAAAGCTGTTTTCCCTGCATCAGATGCTCTGGTATCTCGGGGAAGCACTGCTGCAGAAGGAAACTGCTTCCTTCCATGGGGAATTGCAGATGCTGATTCAAACATTGGACACGGTACGCAGACAGCCCTGGAAAACGGTACTTACCGCTGATATCGACTCCCTGCATGAGCAGACCAACCGCCTGTTAAAAAAGACGATGCAGCAAAAGCAGCTTCGGCATCCTTCTCCTCATAAGCATCCAATGGGAAAGCGGTTCACCAATAAAAGACTGCGAAGCACGGATTTCAGTATGAAGTCTCTGCTTGCCGCTGATTTGTCAGGCTGCGACCTGCAGGGCTCCTGTTTTCTGGGAAGTGATATGCGGGACTGCCGCATTGCCGGCAGTGATTTGCGTAATTGTTTCTTTCTGACCCAGATGCAGCTGAACACCGCCATCGGTGACAGCTTGACAAGGCTCCCCAATCACCTGCACATACCCGCCCACTGGAACACGGTATCATAAAGCGGATGGCGTCAAGAAGGAAAGCCGATGCCTGATAAAACGTTTTTCGCACCTTGCCCTGTTATCTTTCTTTGGACATGCGGAGATGCTTTTATAAATGGCAAACAGGAAGTCTGCTTCATCCTGAACGGATATGTTCCGTACCCGGATGTTCACATGACTTCCTGTTTTTTTATCTGATTTCCATAAAAGCTGCAGGCAGCATGGCAGCCTGTCATCTACCGCAAAAGCTCCTCCAGTTTCTCGGGATGCATCGGTTTTCCAAAATAATAGCCTTGAATATCGTCCAGTCCCATGGTTTTTACCTTCTCATATTCCGCCTTTGTCTCCACACCCTCCAGCAGAACACGAATATTCACATCATGGCACAATCTGACAACAAACTGAATAAAGGTCGCATCAAATTCACTGTTTAAAATATCCTTAATGAAAATCCGGTCGATTTTCACAATATCCGCAGGGGAATTTTTCAAAACACCGAGAGAGGAGTATCCGGTTCCAAAATCATCCATGGCGATACGCACACCGATGCTTCGTATCTCCTGAAAGATCGCCTGCAGCTCCTCACTGCTTTTCACCATATAGCTCTCCGTCATTTCCACAATGATATTGCGGCTGGGAACATGGCACTTCTTCAGCGTTTCCTTCATGAATGTGATGAATCCTTCCTCATACAGCTGCAGGTAGGATAAATTCACACTGACACAGAAATCCGGACACTTTTTCAGCCACGCTGCACATTGCCTGAGGGCTGTTTCAAATATCCATTTACCGATGGTGAGTATCATCCCGCTCTTTTCCAGCAAGGGAATGAACACCACAGGCGATACATTGCCATACATGCTGCTGTGCCATCTGGCCAGTGCCTCCGCAGCGATTATACGGCCGCTGTCTGCCTCCACCTGCGGCTGATACTGCAGGGAAAAGCCTTCGAAATCATGTTCCATGCTGTAACGCAGCTGTTCCAGCATATCCAGCTCCTGCAGCTCTGTTTCCGACATTTTCTTCTCATAGAACGTCAGTCTGTTCTTACCATTGCGCTTGCTTGCCTCCAGTGCATAACCGACGTTCTTCGTCAGTGACATCATATCATCGCCATCCTTTGGAAAGCAGGCACAGCCGGCAGAAATCGTGCAGTGGTATTTCTTTCCGTTCAGAATGCGCTGATGCCCCAGCTCCTGCTGGAGCCTGTGATAAAAGCCGGCAATCTCGTTGGAATCGGTACAGCTCCTGAGAAGAACGATAAATTCATCACCATCATTGCGGTACAGCCTTGCATATTCCGGAAGAACAGACTGGATGATCTGCGCCGTCTTGGCCAGCACCTCATCTCCAAACTGGTGATTGTACAGCTTGTTGATGCTGGAAAAACCATCCAGATCCAGGATCATCATGAAGAAATGCTCCTCCTTGGCAACTATCATCTGCAGCGTATCCTCCAGCTCATATTTGTTAAACTGACCGCTCAGATAATCGATTTTATTCTTACGTCCCAGATTGGTGATAATGCCGGCAAACAAAACCGGCTGACCATCCTCATCCCGCTCCACATGACCGCGGCATCTGAGCCACACCCACTCGCCTCTGCGGTTTCTGGCACGATACTCCACATTGTGAAAATCCACACGGTCATCGGCAATTTCCTGATTCCCTTCCAGAAATATCTTCTGGTCTGCCTCATGAATTCTTGCGCCCCATACATTGGCAGCATCATGCACGATTTCCGATGGGAGATCAAATTCCTCAACCATGGCACGGGAATATCGGAAGCAGGAAGGGTCCTCCTTCATATTGCATACATAGATATAATCATCGCTGCTCTGCATCAGGGCACTCAGCAGCAGATCCTTATCATAGGAAAACTGGCGCACCTCCTCACTTTCATGGTAAGGGCGCAGCGCAAAGGCTTTTCTTGACTGCTCCAGATGATAGCGGCGTTTTGACAGATACATTTCATCATCTGCACGCATAATGATTTTTTTCACTGACAGCTCCATATCCGCCATGATCTGTGTAATTCCGAAGCAGAAGCCCATGGTATAGGGAAACTCCCTGCTTTCTTCCTCCAGTTCATTCAGAATTTGATCCAGCAGGTTGCGTACCTCTTTTTTGGAAAGCTGTTGAAAAACAAGGAGAAACTCATCACCGCCCAGACGGATTGCGAAATCCCCGGTCTGCAGACTGCTGCGAATTTTTTCCGCTACCCTTTGCAGGATCCGATCCCCCTCCTGATGTCCACAGCGTTTGTTTATGGTATCCAGATCATTGATATCCAGAAGGACCGCAAGAAAGGAGGTACTCTGCGCTTTGGCTGTACGGATACAGGAATCCAGAAGCTCCTCCCCTGCCTCCTTATTCCACAGAGCAGTGAGATGATCATGCTGTATGTCCGCCTTACTGTTTGCCTTGCCTTTGCTTTGCATAGACGTCACCACCTTTTTGTTTCTTCTTTCATTGTACAACAAAAAGATGACGAAACAAATCAAAAACTGAGATTTCTGCCATATACTAGAAAGAAAACCGGCAGAGTAGGAACCTCACTTAATTTCTTACAATTTATGGAAGGTTCTTTGTAAAGGTAAAACCGGCATGGAAATGCTTACCTGACCATGGTAAAATAGAAACATAAAATGAGGAGGTGCTTGCTTTATGACAGATAAAAAGAAACTCTGGGGGATCGCCGGTATCGTTGCGGCAGTTGCAATCGTTGCGGTTGCGGCGTATTTCTTATTCAGCGGCGGTTCAAAGCCGGAGTCCGTATTGCTTTCCTATACTGATCTTTTGAAAGAAGGCAAATACAAGGACATGTATTCCCTGATCAGCAGCGACGCGAAAAAGAAATGGAAGAAAGAAGATTTTATTACGCGAAACAAAAATATTTATGAGGGGATCGACGCATCTGATTTCTCGATGGAAATCAAAGACAGTTCGGATACAGGGGATGACGGAAGCGAAATCAGCTATCATGTTCGTATGAAGAGTGCAGCCGGAACCATTGATTTTGACAATAAGGCGACGGTGGTTAAGGAAGACGGTGATTACCGTATTGTATGGGACAGCACGCAGATATTTCCGCAGCTGCATGATTCGGATAAGGTGAATGTGTCCGTTACCGAGGGGGAAAGAGGATCGATTCTTGACCGGAACGGAAAAGCACTGGCACAGCAGGGAAGTGTATTTCAGGTTGGCCTGATAGCAGGAAAGCTGGGAAATGAGGCGGACACGGTTTCTGCCATGGCCAGAGTTCTGGATGTCAGTGAGGACAGTATCAAAAAAGCACTGTCAGCCTCCTGGGTACAGGATGATATGTTTGTACCAATCAAAACGATCACGGCAGCGAAGCGTGCGGAAATCATTGAGGAGCTTCGAAAAATTGTCGGTGCCTTTGTACAGGAAACCACCGGACGCGTGTATCCGTATGGCGAAATGACAGCGCATATCACCGGATATGTGCAGAATGTCACCGCTGAGGATTTGGAAAAGCATAAGAAGGAAGGCTATACCGCAACCAGTATCATCGGTAAGAGCGGTCTGGAAAGTATTTATGAAAGCAAGCTGAGGGCAGTCAGCGGCTGTAAGATCATTATTGTGGATGAAAATGGTGATCTGAAGGATACCGTTGCCGAACAGAAGGCCAGAAACGGTCAGGATATTCGTACGACCATTGATATCGAAGCACAGCGCTCCGCATACAATCAGCTGAAGAAGGATGCCGGAAGTGCGGTAATCATAAATTCCCATACCGGTGAGGTTCTGGCAATGGTCAGTACACCGGCTTATGATCCCAATGATTTCGCAATGGGCATGGATAGCAAAACATGGGACTCCCTGAACAATAACAAGCAGAAGCCGCTGTTGAACCGCTTTGTTTCCACCTATTGTCCGGGTTCTACCTTTAAGGCGATTACCGGAGCCATCGCTCTGGATTCCAAGACGATCACAGCGGAAACCACCTTTGAAAAAACAGATAAGTGGCAGAAGGATTCCAGCTGGGGGAAGAATTATGTAACGACGACGCAGTCCTATACAGAGCCAAGCAATCTGAAAAATGCCTATATCTATTCCGATAATATCTTCTTTGCACAGGTAGCGGATAAGATCGGTGCAGAGACATACACCAGCTATCTCGATAAAATCGGATTCCGCAAGCAGATGGATTTTCCGTTCACAGTTGCGAAGTCCACGTATGGGGATGAGCTGGAGAATGCACAGAAGCTTGCGGCAACCGGCTATGGACAGGGTGATCTGCTGGTATCCTCGCTTCATCTGACGGCCCTGTATACCGCCTATGTCAATGACGGCAGCATCCTGCAGCCATATCTGGTATATGAGGATGGAAAAGCAAAAACCATGGTGAAGAACGCGTACAGCGCAGCTACTGCGAAAACAGTGTTTGAAGACCTGCAGGCTTCCATGTCCGGATATGGGGATAACCCTACCAAAGCAGCCGGGAAAACCGGTACTGCACAGGTGAATCACGGGGAACAGGAAATCGGCTGGCTGAGTGCAGTCAATGATAACATAGCGGTTACCGTTATGATTGATGATACCAAGGATATTGGTGAAAGCCATTATGTCATACCGAAGGTGCAGAGTATTTTAAACGAGGTTAAATAGTACGTGCGAGGTATCCGGTGTTGACCGGATACCTTTTTGTACTTGCAGAAGCTTATGACTACAGCATTGTTTTTTTGCACTACTCTGTTCATTCCTGAAAGAACACGGTATAATACAGAGGTAGACGGAGGTGGAAATATGGCATTTCGCATTGTACACTGTAATATCAATGTAACTGATTTGAATAAAAGCATCGCCTTTTATGAGCAGGCACTGGGACTGCAGGTCGCCAGAAAGCTGGAGGCGGAGGATGGAAGCTTCACGCTTTGTTATTTGCAGGATGATACCGGCAGCTTTCAGATTGAGCTGACCTGGCTCAAAGATCATCCGCAGCCCTATGAGCTGGGCGAGAATGAGAGTCATATCGCTTTTGCAACAGATGATTTTGAGGCAGCGCACAGACTGCATGAGGAGATGGGCTGTATCTGCTTTGAGAACAAAGAGATGGGAATTTATTTTATTCATGATCCGGATGACTACTGGCTGGAGGTTGTTCCGGCATAGGAACTTGTTTGGATATACGTAAACATCTGCATTTTTTTGCAGGTGTTTTTATATGCGGTTATCGATGAATTCCCGGTTGTTTTTCAGTGAATCCCCTGAACAGAGCCGCACGGTGACCGCTCTTTTATTGACACAGACAGGCGATATTTTTTCTTTCATCATAGAGGTATCCTTTAAAAAAGAAAAAGTTCATAAAAACCATAACATTTTAGGAGTTTACCCCTTTTCATACAGAATTGCAGATGAAGGATGCGGCAGTCTATCTTCTGGTATGCGATACGTAGGATGCTGTAAAAGCCAGGCTTACGAATACAACGTCTGCATAATGTCCATATGAAAAAGCTGATTCCTGTATCGGATTCAGCTTTTTAGATAGTGCAATTTTTGTACAGTGAACGTGAAGCTTACTCTTTGCTTTCATAAATGGAAGCAGATCAGGTTACTGTTACCGGATCATCTTTCTGTTGCCAGGTTTTTAAAGGGCTGTGTAGGCAGAGCCCTCTGCATACATAAGCATTTTGCCGGTAGCACTGTATACCTGCTTTCAGTTCCTGAAAGAGTGTATGCATGTATGATCATTTCCATATCATATGGTGTGTCATTTGCAAAGCACATTTCTACAAATTTTCATTTTGCATGAGTATCTACTGTCGTGCTCTTTTTCTTTTTGCGGATACTGCCGCCATACCTGCACCGGATGTCAATAAGGTAACCAGCAGCAGACCCGTGGAAGTCGCATCCGCTGTATTCGGCGCTTCCTCCTGATTCGTTTGCTTGGATGCTTCCTGCTTCTTATCACCTACGGTAAACTTTGTTTCTGCATAATTTCCGTCATGATACGTAAAACGTACCGTGTAGCTTCCCTTTTCCAGCGTATTCAGATACTCCGGCTTCAGGGTTAACACCGTGCTTCCGGATGTGAGTGTATAGTAATCACTACTGAGTGCACTGCCGTTGATAAAAATACCATACAGATCTCTCAGCTCTCCGGAACAGATCAGCTCCAGGGGCTTATTGCTTCCCATGATATAGGTTTGGTTTCCTTTCGTGATCACAGGTGTTTTCATTCTAGCTTGGATAAGCCATGTACTGCCGGCAGGATCAACCTTCAGGATTCCGTTATTGGAATTGGTGATGTATTGATCTTCTATCATGATATCAATGGAAGCATTGCTTAATTCCGTCGGTTTTCCACAGAATTTTATTGCATTCTCGTATCACCTTTTGCTACTCCATCCGCTGCAATCACCCGCATTCCTTTTGGTAAAGAGTAAAACCAGGAGGAAATATCGCTGCCCTTTGCCAGTTTATGGAAGGCTGCATTTGTCAACGTAATCGTGCTGTAGCTTGCAATTTCTTCATTTACATAACCGGTAACTTTGATCCTATCCAGCGTTCCTCTTGCCTCGGTAGAAGCTGCTGTACCATAAACCTCAATCGTGGTGTCTTTATGAATATTCATGATACTGAGAGTATACATCGTTTTCTCATCGGCAAATGATCTCATGGCACGCTTTTCACCATCGATGACAGCATACGGCACGGATTCAAATGCTGTTTTCTCATCTGCATTCAGCGTAAGAATTACATTATCCAGTGGGGTGACTCCTTCATTTTTTTCCAATGTGGCAGTTGCATTTTTTAAGTTATCAATATTCAGAATCAATTTGGAAGAAGTCAGTACGACTGCTTCCCCCTTCACTGAAATCGTGTAGGAATCAGTGACATCGCCGTATATAGAGACGTCATAGTTATAAACCATGGCGGTACTATCACTTTTCCTTCGTATTGTTACATTGCTGTTATCGCTACGAGCAAGCGGACTGTCCGTAAAGTAATATCCGTCCTTCGCTCTGACAGTCAGGGTAAGCTTACCATCGGCTTCTGTTTTTAAGGTTGCGTCCGCATTTTTCAATGCCATTGTGTCCAGTGATGCCGCAGGTGCTGCCTTCTCCTGTGCTGTAAGCGGTGTCTCGGCACTCACTTCATCCGCATGGATGCTTACACCCCCGCTCATCATGAACAGCATGGCCAGCGCCATACAGGATGCTCCTGTTCTTTTCAACAATCTTCTTTTCATATCCTTGTCCTTTCCGACAGCTACTCGCTGTCTGATCGCATCTGTTTTCCGTATCAAGTGTTGTATGAAGCTACAGTCTGCTCAGCGCTCTTCTTTATTTATATAGAACTGCAATACCGGCACCGGAAACCGTAAATGTGCAAAGCAGCATTCCCGCGGAAGTCGCAGCTGCTGTATTCGGTGCAGCGGCATTCGTTTTTTCATTTGGTGTCACAGCCCTTTTATCATTTTCCACCCGGATGGATGCCTTGCACTCATGTCTTCATCCGCCTTTAGAGTACCCTGAATGCTACTGTTCCTACGTTGTGCCTTTTGCCCCCTCATCCGCCTGTACCGAATTGTCATTTGCATGAAGCAGTGACATCGTATTCAGCAGCATACCGGCCGCCATGGCATATCCGCTACTCTTTTCATAAAAGCCCTCATACATGGTTTCTCCTCTCTTAGAAAAACAATGACGCTTTTGACATCACTGTTCCCCATGTGAATGTTTAAATGCTACATACCCTGATAAAATTCTATATATATCATAATATCTCAGAAGAATAATAGCGATACGGCACGCCCTTTCTTGAACAAATCTTGAACAATTTATCACACAGAAGTCACGTTTTGCCAATATAAAGTACGTCTGCATGCATATCCTGAAAAATCCGCTTCATCATAAGAAGAGATGGATTCTTTCGAATCATTGCCGTGCGGCTGTATCACCGAAGAACAGACAGGTAAACATTCCTTGTGCAAACATCTTGAAAATTTAGTGTTCTGGTCCTATAATGTACAGGAAAAGCGAGGTTCTATGAAAAAACTAACACTGGAAAACTGGCAGGAGCTGCAGCCGTATATTGCACTTGCCGATTATCATGAATACAATTCCAATACCATGACAATGCTGATGTGGACCAGCATGTATGAGGTCTATTTTGAAACTTATCCCGACTATGCCATCGCCTATACCTGTATGCCGCACCGTGAACCGGTCTGGCTGATGCCATATTGCACAAGGGATCATCGTTTTGAGGCTGTTCATGCGATCCGCGCCTATTCTCAGAAGCATGGAATCGCCTTTGAAATTCATTCCATGACCAAGGAATTTAAAAACTGGCTGGTGGATACCTATCCGATGGAATTCCTTATATGGGACTGCTATGACGCAAGAGATTATGTCTATGACCGCAGGCAGCAGGAAACATTGTCCGGTAAAAAAATGCAAAAGCGCAGAAATCACTTCCACGCCTTTTTAAAGCAGTATGAAGGACGCTTTGTTTACCGGCAGCTTGATGAAAGCACCAGAGAGGATGTCTATGCCTTTCTGCGCTACTGGCAGTCCTTCAAGGATGTGGATGACAGCATATCCGCCGAGGATACCGGAATTCATCTTTTGCTGGAGCATATAAAGGAGCTTCCGATCGAGGGCGGCTGTATCTATATTGACGGCAGACTGGAAGCATTTAACATTGCATCACGGCTGTCGAAGGATATGATTCAGATTCATGTGGAAAAAGCGAACCGTGAAATTCGCGGTCTGTATATCGCAATTCTAAAGCTGTATCTGGAAACACTGGAGGAGGACATCGTGTATGTCAACCGCGAGGATGATATGGGACTGCCCAAGCTGCGAAAGGCAAAGACGGATATGCAGCCGGTATGTAAAATTCAGAAATTCGGAAGCGCACATCAGGCGCTGAAAATACAGCAGGCAGATGCTGCCTGGACAAGGAAAATCCGCTCCCTGTGGGAACAGCAGTTTCAGGAGGAAACGGCAGAAAGCACCCAGTTTTATTTTGAGCGCCTCTACCGTGAGGAAAACTGCCTTCTGCTGGTCAGTGAGGAGGAGCTGATCTGCATGCTGCAGCTTCGCCCCATGACAATCGTTCTGGATGGAAAGGATGTCCGTGTACCGTTTGTTGTAGGAGTCGCCACCAATCCGGAGTATGAAGGCTGCGGCTATATGGGGATGCTGCTGCGGTATGCCTTAAAGACGGTACAAGGGAAGGCTCCGTTTGTATTACTACAGGCTTATAACTGGGATTTGTACAAGAGCTTCGGATTTATTGAGCAGTATCAACGGGTTCGCTGGAAGCTGAAAAAACAGAGTGACGCTGCCGACGGCGGCACATGGAAACAGGTAGAGGATGCACAGGATCTCTTAACCCTGTATCTGTACTTCTGTGAACAGAAAAACGGCTGGCGGCGACGTGATCTGGCATATTATAAGAATCAGTTTCTTCCCAATGCGGCAATCTGGAATCAGAAAATCCGCGTCTATTGGGAGGATAATCAGCCAAGGGGATACATCGTACAGGAGGATTCAGCACAGGAGCTCCATATTCGTGAGTGCATCTATGCGGATGAGGAAGCCCTGCAGCATATGATGCGGTATTTGGCACAGGAAGAAAAAACGGTTTATGTCGATCTGGATACAGAGGCACAGGTGGAGGGCCGCAGGAAGCCGGAAACCTGTATGATGGTAAAACAGCTTGACAAGCAGACATTTCCATAGAATTGCCTGTTTATTCGGGAGGAATTGTAAACAAGCTGCCTATGCCCTTATTATGAATGCAGAATGACTTATCTCCTCGATCTGACACTGTGCCTGCCGGAAGCCAGCAGTGCAGGAAGCCGGACAATCTGTGCACATAATTACATAAGCTTTTGAAAAAACAGCAGAATTGCTGTTCATCTGAAGAAAAAGGAAATCTCAAGCCAGCCTTTATACGGCATGGAAAGGGATTTCCTATTTTTTTGCTTACAGTCTGATTTTCTTACGCTTCCTTTAATAATTCTTTCAGCTTTTCCACAGCCTCCGCAAAGCTACGCACAAAATATCCGTGCTTTAGGATTGCACCCAGAACATAATGATTCATCCCCATCGTCGGTACTGCATAGCAGTTGGCAGACTGCAGACGGATATCACTGTTGATACCGATAATAATTTTGGTATCCGATTTGATCGCGATTCCCAGCTCCACCATGACACCGGCATCCTCATTTGTCAAATCCGCTATGAAGATATCACACGCTTCCACAGCCTGTGTATCTCCCTCATAAATCATTTCCGGTGTCGGCAGGGATTGCTTGTTTTCGTTAAACGGCTGATCGATCGGATTGAAAATATCCAGCTCTGGAAATTCTCTTCGTAACATGACCCCTTCCGCTTTACGCTGGGCAACCTCTGCCTCATTAAACAGCGACCCTGCTACATAAACCTTTAACATCTGCATCACTCCTCATCTTTTCAAACTGCATTATACTATAGGATGCAGCTGTCCGTAAACGAAAACACCTTCCTGTTTTCTGCGTGACTGCCGCCTCATAACTGCTATAAAATTGCTCATAGCATTCCACTATCTGCCTTTTTTTGTGTATTGTGCTGTTTTATGTTAGCTGTACCGCTGTCAGCTGCTTTCTTCTAAAAAGTATATGGCAAATATGCGCAGTTGCTTATTCCTCCTGCTTTTTTTATACTATATACAGGTCATGACCTACTGCCTGGATTTTCCGCACGGACGCCGTCTCCTTCCTTTTACACGTGTGGAAAACCCGGCAGTTCAGCAGTGTTCAGGACTCTATTTTGCAGAAAATATGTTTCTTTTGGACTTCCTATGTATATCCTGTATATTTTTTCATCAGCATATGTAAAAAAGTGCGCAAATTGCATAAAACCTATAAGAAACATGATACAATAATTTAAAGGAAGGTGGTATTGTATGAAAGGCTATCAGCTGAAAATCACCCTGAAGGGTACATCGCCTCCCGTGTGGCGCCGTATCTGGATTCCGGCAGATATGACATTCCGAAATCTGCATGAGGCGATTCAATATTTATTTGGATGGATGGATTATCATTTATACGATTTTGAAATTGCCCGGGAGCATGTGAAGATCCTGTGCGATGATGGAGAAGCCTTTGAATTTGAAAGAGATACGGTTTTTAAGGATATGGATACCCCGCTGCATACCTATCTGAAAGAAAAGATGAAGCTTGTATATACCTACGATTATGGAGATAACTGGGAACATGTCATTCTGGTTGAAAAGCAGAGTGAGGAGGCACAGTCCCAGATAAAGCTTCTGAAATGGAAGCAGGATAATCTTGCGGAGGATGCCGGAAATGTGGACGGCTATCAGGAAATCGTTGCGAAAGCGGCAGATGAAACAAACGAAGAGCATGAGAAAATGAAAAACTGGCTGGAAATGCAGCATATTCCCTTTGATGAGGAAATGGTGAGGGAGGATCTTGCCTCCATCACGCAGGAGGATATGTATTTCACATTGAGTCCGGAAGCCGGAATGGTTCTTAATGAAGCACTTGCCGCATTCATCGACCAGCTGGACAAGATGGAGCTTTGCGGTATGAGTCTGATAACAGCAGATGATCAGGAAACAAAAAAGGTGCTTGTAATCGCTCAGTATGAGGAAGGCTATAATATGCAGCTGTACGAGAATGAGACGGATTATATGCGTGGCGTGGAAAGTACACCTGAGCTGCCCGGCTATAATCTGTATGCCAACGGTGTAAGCATCATCTGTCTGGATCAGGGCTTTCAAAGGGGAGATGGCTGGGTAAGCGAGGATGGAACCTGTATTGTCAAAATCATGCAGACAGGCTATCTTCCTATGGATCCGGATGATGAGGCGGCTTATGAAATTGCGAATGACCTGCACGATTTTCTGGATATCCTGCAGTCCTGCGGCCACCGCAACCTGCCGGATTACAACGAGGGGCGAATGCTGTCGGGTATATGGAAAAAGGATGGCACGCTGGATATCAGTTATCCGGAAATCCGAATGCTGAATGAAAGCATCACACTGCATTTGCAACCGGATCAGGCTGCTCTGCTGAACAGGAAGAAAAAAACGATCAGGGAGCTGCAGGTCGATCTGATTGCGGATTTGTTAGAAACAGTAGCAGATATCCGCCTGCCCCTGTATCTGACTCTTGAAAATGAAGATTATCAGCTGAAAATACCGCTGGATGATGAGAGCTATCGCGGTTTTGAGGAGATGAACAGAAGTGTCGTATCCTTACTCTGTGGATTTATGGAAGAGTATGGAAGGATTACCACAATCATCGTTAATAATGATAATATGGCACAGATGCTCAGCGGACTGTGTGAGGATTTATCAATAAAGCTGCGCATTGAAGACTTTATGAGTGAGGCACAAAAGCTCATGATGGAGGAGGACCTGCACCACGACTTTGAAATGCTGAATACGCTGGCAGGTATGAGTGAGGAGGAATTTTATCAGTTTCTCGATCAGCTCGATGAACACCAGCTGGAAGGCTTCAGTCAAATGATTGAGCAGTACATGGATAAATACGGACTGGACAGTGAGCATGACAGCCCGCTGCCGAAATTAAAAGCAAAAAAGCACTTCGATGCCTGAGTATTCTGTACGCAGAAGTCCTGTGATTGTCGAGAACAGAAGAAATGAAGCCAAGCCTTTTGATAAGAACAGAACAGTAAAAACGGAAAGCTGTATACATAGCATACGGCGCCTGCTCTTCTTATGCAATGCATAAGGTATCTTTCAGAGTGTTGAAAGACATACAATAGTCACAAGAGACTTATCCATTTGGTTATCATAAAGATTACATAAAAGGATCAATTTCATCGCTTTTATAAAAAGAAAACGATGAATCTGATCCTTTTTGCTATGCATGAGCTGTATCTTTTCCATCTTTAAGCAAGGGTTCATAATCAGAGTGCTTGCTTTGGTGTTCCTATAAGATAACAAGACACCTCATGTTTGCTTTCCTACGCTGTAACTGCAAATATTGTTCAAGATAAGGCATTGAAGAAAGAAAAGTAGGAACACACCGATGTTCAAATGCGCATTCCATAAGCACTTTTTTCATGCTCGCGCTCAGCTTCCAACCGGCATTTGCATGTCATCATCTGTTTGAGAATTGTTTAAAACTTGAAGCTCTCATTATAGTAATCCTGCAGCTGCTTTTGATATTGCTGTGGGGTCACATTACAGATTTCACGAAAATCATGAATGAAATGTGCCTGATCATAAAAGCCGCACTGCTGGGCAATGGCAGTCAAAGTAAGCTTTTGTTCCTTCAAAAGACTAACAGCCTGATTGATGCGCTGTATTTTCTGTATGGTTTTCATACTGCAGCCAAGGCGCTGCTGTACCAGACGCTGCAGATGCCGGCGGCTGTAGCCGAAGCTGTCCATTACATCGGCGATACGCGTCTTAGCGGAAAGTCCCTGCATAAGAGCTGCCATTGCATCATCCTGTTTGTTCATCATGGAGAGAAAAATGGTATCGAGCTGCTGAAAAAAGGACGCTTCCCCTTCTGCCTTGTCATAGGCTTCCATAATCAATGCATGACATCGGTGATTCACCTGCTTCAGCTCGATGCGCATATCACGATACGGATATTGGTCTGCCAAGAACAACGCATGGGAGCCCGAGGGACGAAATTCCACAAAATACTGAACCTGATCCTCCCCCTCCTCTTTCCAGACGGTCACCATTCTGGTTGTCGGTCCCCAGTATTTTAAATCCAAACCGCTATCCTGCTTCATATTCATGACAATACAGCCGCTGATATCCGGAACCAGATGCAGCTGCTCGGTTATCATGTAGTGGCTGTGGCAAATCGTATAGTGTGCAATATATGGTCGCAGCAGGGGGTGCGGCAACAGATACGTATGCGTATCCGTTTTCCACAGACAATCCTGAATATCCTGCTTCAACTTCATACTATTTTTCAATATACTGTATCGCGATACAGTCCAGACCCGTATGCGCCGCAATTACGGCACTGATGGTATTGATTCTGATTTCTAGGCGGCTGTTTCTCTCCAACAGCTGTCTGCGGATATCCTCCGCTTTTTCCAAACAGTCGGAATGAATCACATACACATAGCCTTCTCTGCCTGCCAGCTTTTCACTAATCGTATCCACAGCATGAGCAGCTGCCTTTTTCTCTGTACGCACCTTTTCCAATACGTCGATTTTTCCCTGTGTGGAGGGATCGATGATAAGCACAGGCTTGATTTTCAAAAGACTAGCCGCTGCGGCTGCCAGCGGGGTCAACCGGCCTCCCCGTTTCAGATGCTGAATATCATTCGGCAGAATCAATGTTCCGCTCGTCCTGATCAGCTTACTCAAAAGCTCGCTGATTTCGGCACCGCTTTTTCCTTCATCTGCATATCGTTTTGCCAGCAGTGCTTCATGTCCCTGCAGATCACAGGTTGTAAAATCCTCGATATGAATGACTGGTATACCAATCTCTCTTGCCATTACCTGAATGGTGTTGAAGGTCGATGAAAGACCGGATGATAAGGGAACCGATACGATTTCTTCATAGCCCTGTTCCTTGATTGTACGTAGTGTAGCCTCGATAACACTGCCCACCGGCATACTCGTTTTCGGAGTATGCTGTTTACGCAAAGCTTCATATAATTCTTCCGTACTGATATCCACACCATCCTGATATGAGTGTTCCTCATCAATTACCTGTAATGGTAGAAGGAATATCCCATGCTCCTGTGCCTGCTGAATCGTCATAGCACTTCCGCTGTCCGTTAATATTGCTGTTTTCATATCCTGACACCTCTTTCATAAACTTACTTATTCAAAACACACTCCTATTTTACACCAAATTACTCGGAAATGAAAATTAAAGTTTGTTTTGGTCTGTGAAAGAGAAAGCATATAAGCTTCTTAACTAAAAATTTCATGAAATCGTGTAGTTTCTATAAGAAATTATCACACACCGAATGCTGTTCATTTGTTTCGACACAATTCTTCTGTGTACTTTACTGCTTTCATACATACACACTTTAGCGAATTCTTCTGTTATCGTCTTTTCCTGCAGCTTGTTCTACTGCACACTCATGACCACTGTGTATTTTTCTGTCATTTTGACAATCACTCTCGCTTGTCTTATGATATGTACGTGAGATAGCAATCACGTTCGATCAAAGTGTTTTATTATCTGTGGTGGAAAGGAGTACAGATATTCCTTATATCTGATAGTGAAGCAGCATGAAATATTTATGGAAGGGTTCCTTTGTGGACAAGGAGGATATCCACATCGATCTGCATGATCGCGGCTATCAGTTTGGAGATGGTATCTACGAGGTAACACATGTTTACAATGGTGTGCTATTCGCACTGGATGAGCATATCGACAGATTGATAAACAGCGCTGCCTTTATCGAATTAAATTTGCGGCATACAAAGGATGAAATCGCTGCATTCTGTAGAGGACTTGTAGAACAGAATCACATCGAAAACGGGTATATTTACCTGCAGGTAACACGTGGTGATGGAACGCTGCGCAATCATGGATTCTCCATGTATGAGGAGCAGCAGCCGGTATTCTGCGGTTTTGCGCAAAGCAGTACACGCAGTGAAGAAAAGATGGTCAAGGGGGCTGATGCGATAACAGTGGAGGATCGCCGTTCTCTTATGTGTAATGTGAAGTCACTGAATCTGCTGCCAAACTGTCTGGCCAAGCATGCAGCACAAAAAAAAGGTGTCAGCAAGGCAATCATGGTGCGTGACAATATCGTTACAGAGGAAAAGTCCGGCAATATCTTCATCGTAAAGGATGGCATAGTTCTTACTCATCCCAATGGCGGAAAAATTCTTCCGGGTATTACGAAACAGCTGATCATCGAGCTTCTCCATCAGCACAATATTCCGGTATGGGAAAAGGAATTTAGCGAGGAAGAGCTGCTGCATGCGGATGAGGTCATGGTAACCGATACCAACAGTGAAATTGTTCCTGTTATCAAAGTCAATGATATCATTATCGGGAATGGTGCACGCGGTGAAATAACCAAAAAAATCCAAATGCTCTACAAATCCCTAATTGAAGAGAAATGTGGTAAACTGTAAGTATGTAATCACTACGGGGAAGAAACGAAGCAATGTTTCTTCCTTTTTTCCATCTGGAGGGTTTATGAAAAAATCAAGAAGAAGTCAGCTTCTGCAGCATATTGCAGAAATCACATCCATCGCTATTGCGAATAAAGAATATACTGGTATCAATACCGACGCCTTTACCATCAGTCTCGATCTGAATCTTGACCGTGCTAATGTCAGTCGTATGCTGAATGATCTGTGGCGGGAAAATATTCTTATCAAAATACAGGGACGCCCCACCTTTTATCTGCACCGTAAAACACTGCTGAAGCGCTATCCCAATTCCTATATACCAGCGCTCATACCTAAAAATGAAGAGCTTGCCACTTATCTGGAGCACTCGCTTGTACTCTCTCAGGAAACAGCGAAGGAAGCATTTACCAGTTGCATTGGGCATTCCATTCGGGAGAGTATGTATCCCATCATTGAGGACATCAAGGTCTTTCTCACCTATCCACAGACCATGCGCTCCATCATGATCTGCGGTCCGCACAAAAGCGGAAAGCATCATCTATTACGCTGTATCATGCAATATCTGAAAATTGACACAGAACAGCTACTTCATATTGACTGCGCAGCAATCGCGTTAGGAAAGCTGACAATTTCTGACATTATGCAGCGAATCGATACAAGCCTTGATCAGGAAAAAAGCAACATCATCCTGTTTGAAAACCTGGATGCACTCACGGAACTCCCTGCAAGCATTACGACGATGGAAACCTTGCTCCGCTTTTATCAGCGAATGGCAGAGAGCAATGAGCTGAACCTGCTATTTCTTGCCGTGACTGCAATGAATGAACACTTTCTACAGCTGCAAAAGCTGTTTCAGAAGGTATATGAGCTCCCTGATTTGAATAGCAGAACATTAAAGGAAAAGTATGAGTTTGTGTTGCATTTTATGCAAAATGAAGCAGATGCAATCGGTAAGACGATTTCTCTATCCTCCTCCATTCTAAATTGCTTTGCGACTGCATGCTATCCGGGGAATCTACAGTATCTGAAGCAGGAACTGCGACACGCCCTTTCCTATGCATACATACAATCCTCACAACAGCAGGAAACCTTTATCACTATTGATTATCAGCATCTCTCAGATGAACTGCTTGCCAGTATCCGCAATGTATCCGATATACTTCCCATCATAGAAAGCATTACCTCCACACTGCAGGAAAAAAATCACTTTCTGATTCCGGAGACAGAATGTATTCCCCTGCAAAAGCTGCTGCACAGCTGTATTCAGGAGGATGGTATCCTGCAGGCATTCACACACCGGGAGCCAAGACTGTCCGAATACTGTAAGCAGGAGCTGCGCAATGCCGCAAAGCTGGAAATCAATCAGCTGTATTCACTGTCATTACAGAAGATACGGGACTGCATACAGCAGGTTTTGGATAAACATGCCTTCACAATACAGGAAAAGCAGCTGGATAAGCTGTGCATACGTATAAACAATCTATTTTCCATATTGAAGCATCACTCCTATTCCACCGCGTTCGTCCCCGATATGGATATGCAGGATACTGCTATACAATTGCTTTGTGAGGAAATATGTGAAGCATTAAAACAAACCTTTGATAGAAAGCTTCCGGATATGGAGCAGTTGTTCATGTATTGTTATCTGTTGTATTCCAGAGAGCATCACATAAAGGGCAGCATCGCTGTTTTGGTTGCCTGTCAGTGTGAGGGAATTGCTGAAAAATATGCCACCCATGTAAATACTATGAAGTATCAGGTGAAATGCCGGTACATTGATGAAACTGGTACAGCATCCACAAGAAATCTGACAGCCTTTCTCAGTACCGTTGTGGATAAGGTAAGGGAAATTGATGAGGGAAGCGGTGTTGTCATCATTACCGATTTTAATCCTCTGCTTGATTTTGATTCCGAAATTCGCAGCAGTACAGATATCGAAACGGTAACGCTTTCCCCAACCTCACTGCCGCTTCTGATTCAGGTGATGAATATGGTGAACAATCCATCTATACAGCTGGAGGATATACGGAATTATGACTATGGAACCGCCCTGCAGATACCGCAGAGCGATTCGACAGGCTATGGTATTGAGATACAGAAAACGCTGGATGATGTAGCGGACAAAATTCTATCAGAATCTCTTGTATTCCTGAATCCGAAGAAAGCTACAATGGCATTGTTTCGAGTATTGATGAAAATTTATGAGGATCTCGGACTAAATTATACTGATGAAATATCCATCCGTTTTATTTTCCACAGTGCGTTTATGATTGAGCGTGTAATTCGTAGAGAACCGTTGATCTATAAAAATACAAACAGTATCATTTCCACAAACCGTGAGGTTTATACTTCCATTGACCGCAACATGGAGCTGGTGAATGATGTATTCGGTATCAGCATTCCATCCAGTGAAATTGCACGACTTTCTGAAATTTTTGTTGATCTTATCAATGGTTGTGAACAGGAGGAATGTAGGACAGGCATTGATTGATACCAGGCAAAGCCATCATAATCATCTCATATCGCAATGCACTTATTGTTTCGATATCAACTATCATAGATCATTCTAAGGCGATTCCTGATAAGCACCAGTAAAAGGCTGATCCTGAAAAGTCAGCCTTTTATCTTCTATTTCTGTTCGTATCATCACGTTTTAAATACGTTTTTTATTACTACCAACACATGATAAATGTTTCCTTATTGCAGGTACTGCAGACCGCTTCTGCTTGATTCTTAACCTTAATACCGTATAGGCAGCATATTTTTTAAAATCAATGCAGCATAATCAAACGCAGGTACTACATGGAAAACAGGATGCATCTCTGCACCCTGTTTTCATTTTCTATAAATATCAATAATGCGGCGTATTTCCGCTGCATTATTCGCGATTTCCGCTTGTGTCCCATTTGTAAGCAAGCCACCGAAGCCTACACAGGAAATCCCGTTTTCCAGCCACTCCTCTAAATTATCAAGACTTGCACCGCCACTTGCCATTAACGGCATTTCCGGAATCGGTGTTTGAATGATTTTCGCAAGCTGCGGCCCATAGAAATTGGAAATCGGAAAGGCCTTGATATAGGAGGCACCAACCTCTAACGCCTCCAGCATCTCTGTAATGGTCGTACAGCCTGGTGCGTATGGTATCTGATAGCGATTGCACATACGCGCGACCTCTCTGCTGAAATTCGGAGCAATGACGAATTTCGCTCCTGCCAGAATTGCCATACGGCAGGTTTCCGCATCCAGTATTGTTCCGGCTCCGACTAGCATAGTCTTTCCAAATTCATGATTCAGTGCCGCAATGACATCTCCTGCATTGGGGAGTGTATAGCTGATTTCCATCACATCAACACCACCCTGCAAACAGCCTCTTGCAATTTCCTTTCCCCGTTCAATACTCTCTGTACGAACGATTGCCATAGCACCGCATGCCTCCATACGGTTCACTATATCTGCTTTAAACATATTACATCTCTCCTTCCTGCACATAGTACTGCAGCATTTCCCGAATTTCAGCCAATACAGCCTCATTCGGCATAATGATTGGTTTTCTGCATTCTCCAGCCGCTATTCCAGCCATATTCATAGTAGCCTTTAATACCGACGGTATACTCCCCAGCTTCAACACCTTACGCAAAGGCTCGATCTTTTCCTGCATCATCTGTGCCTCTGCCAGCTTTCCTTGTTCAAAATATCTAATGATAGCCACATCAATATCGGTTAGCAGATTACTGGTAGCCGCCACTGCCCCCTTTGCCCCCAGCTTCAATGCCTTTAGTATCAGGGAATCACTCCCACTGAGGACGGCAAATTCCATCTCCCTTGTAAGCTCTATATACTGTTTAATCTGTTCGATATTACCACTGCTGTCCTTAATTCCGACAATATTATCATGACACGCAAGTGCTGCTGCGGTTTGCGGTTCAATATTGTTTCCTGTATTTTTAGGAATATTATAAAGTATAATCGGTATGTTAACAGCATCTGCGACCGCTTCATAATGCTGTAATAGCTCCTGCTGGCTCAGCGGTACAAGAAACGGTGTAATTACACTGAGTGCAGTAATACCCGTCTGTTGCAAAGCCTGCGATAGCTCGATAACCTCCTGTGTGGAATTGCCGCCGCTTCCTGCATACACAGGAACTCTGCAATCAGCATATTCTACCACCATTGCGGCTAGCTTTACTTTCTCTTCTCTGCTTAAAACATGAAATTCACCGTTTGTTCCCAATATAAATATTCCATTAACCCCCTTTTGAATGAGACGTTCCACCAGCCCGCGTACCGCTTCCTCATCAATACTGCCATTTCTCATCGGTGTGACCATTGCAGTTATCAATCCTTTAACTGTCATTGCTGTTCCTCCCTTCGTGTGCGTTCACCAAGACTTCCTCCCGGATGCCATTTTAAATAATCCTTTCCGGTGATATTTTTACGATATTGCAGCAGAACGCTGAGACTCTGCAGCACAAGCAGCTCTACCAAAATACTGGCTCTCGGCGGTTTATTAAGACGATCGCCTTCCTGCTCCACATGAGCATACAGCTGTGCATCACTGTTTGCATACAGCCAGGAATCAGTATTTCCACAGACTGCAATGATTACGGCACGATTTTGCTTCAGCGTCGTTACCGTCTGCTTCAGTTCCGCAGTATTCCCGGAATTGCTGATGACGATGACCACATCCTGCTCGGCCACCTGACCGGCACTTCCATGAACCGCCTCTGTACCATCCAGAAAATAAGCCGGTGTGCCGGTTGACGAGAGCAGAGATGCAGCATAGCCTGCAAGATGCGCAGGCTTTCCGATTCCCGTCACATGAATACGACAGCCTTTCTGTTCCGCTTCCTGAATGAGATTTCCAGCCATTTCCAGCTGCTTCATATCATATGCTTTCACCGCCTCGTGCAGTTGCGCCTCCGCAAGCCGCATAAAGCTTTGTATTTCTTTTATATGCTCCATACTTCCTCCTTTTTATACAATCTGTTTCCGAAAGTTTCCATATACCTGAATTTGTGAGCTGACGATTACAAACGCTTCCGGATCTGTTGTCTGAATCAGCTTCACCATATTCTGCATCTGATCCCTTGTCACGACACTGAGAAGGATTTCCTTCTCGGCCTTTGTATATGCACCAAAGCCGTTCCAGCAGGTGATTCCGCGCTCACTGTAAGCAAGCAGACGCTGACGCAAAAGAGCACTGTTCTCTGTAAAAATCATCAGCTCAACCTCAATATTTCTTTTATGGATACGATCCACGGCAAACGACAGCAGTGTAGAGTGGATCATAGAATACACAGCTGTTTGGAAATCATAAAATAGTAAACAGAGCAGATAGACGGATGTATTCACCAACATATAAATACTGCCAACGCTTCCCTTGTTGCTCTGGGAAAGATAAATACCAATCACGTCAATGCCTCCTCCGCTTCCCTTTCCATTAAAGATCATCACTGTACCAATCGCACATAAGACAGAGCCCACAATGACAGCAACCAGCGGATCCTGCAGGAGCAGCTCACGCTGCACAGGTATCAAAGATAGCATCAGGCTCTGCACAGCAATCGTCAGCAGCGTCATTACGGCAAAGCGCCTGGATACATAATGAAAGGCAAACAAAAAAATGAGAATATTTAAAAGAAAATTGATGATACCGGCAATATCAAAGGGAAACTGCATACCGCTGCATACCGTTATGAAATCTCTGAGCAGCTGAGCAATCCCCATGAAACCCGCACTATACACCTGTACAGGTATCAAAAATATATTCAACGATATTGCAAACAATACTGAACCCAGCAAAACCTGCAGGATATCCTTAACAGTTTCCTTCGTCATGTACATAAACCCGTTGAACGCGTTTCCCCATTCCACAGGTAACCTCCACCGCCGTTCCACCGGTTTCCCGTCCAAGCAAATTGGCACTGATGCGCTGTGTTCCCTCACTGCCCAACACTGTAATGGTATCATTCACCCTAACATCTGGGATATCAGTGATATCGACCATCATAACATCCATACAAATTTTACCAAGAATACGTGTGCGTTTACCGTGTACTAATACATACACCTGATCCGAAGCATACAGACACCGGGAATATCCGTCCGCAAAGCCCAGTGATACAACAGCGATGCGCATTGGCTGTGGGGTGATAAAGGTTCTGCCATAGCCGATGCCTTCTCCCTGCTTTACATCACGTATTGCATAGATGCGTGCTTTCCAGTTGACAATCGGTTCCAGCTTCAGATATTCGATATCCGCATCCGATCCCAGTCCATACAGATACAGTCCCACCCGCACCATATCCAGATGCATTTCCGGATTGGTGAGCGTTGCCTTGGAATTGCAGCAGTGACGAATACCGGGATCTATATGATCTTCTTCAAGACGATGCAACATATCACAGAACAGCTGATACTGCCGAGCAAGAAAGGCTTCATCCTGCAATGCTTTACTGCCGGCAGTTGAAAAATGTGTGTAAATGCCGGTAATCTGTAGCTGTGGCAGTTCATATAATGTCCGCACTTCTTTGTAGGCCTCTGTAATACGCTCCTCCTCGCATGCGATCCCCAAGCGATGAAAGCCGGTATCCAGCTTGATATGCATAGACAGGCGAAGCTTTTTCTGTTCACACAGCTCTGCAATATGCAGAGCATATGAATAGGATAGAGCACTGCAGGTGATATTCTTCTGCGCTGCCTCCTCTATATTGCTGTCATCAAGAAAGCCGAATACCAGAATGGGTGTTGTGATGCCCTGATCACGCAGCTCTCTGGCCTCATAAAAGGATGCTACCGCAAACCAGTCACTCATATCCTCGATTGCTTTTGCGATACGGACTGCCCCGTGTCCATAGCCATCAGCCTTCAGCACAGCTAACAGCTTGGTATCCTTTGAAAGCAGAGCTCTTACTTTTCTTGTATTTTCTTTCAGCTGTTGCAGATTCACCTCTGCATAGGTGCGATAAGGTAATACCTTCATATATTGTTCACGTATGAAGCATGTAAGATACGCCTCATACCTCTCCTTTCCTTCGCCTTTTTGAAAAAATGGATCAATGCTGTGCATAGACCCAAATTACATTAGAATATTCCAATCAGTACACCGAGCGCACATACAGCAGCCAGAATCAGTATGATTTTTACTGCGGATACCTTTTTGTTAAGAAGATATACAGAGAGCAGAACCATACTCAATGGCAGTATGTTTTTTAATATCACATCCAGCACATCCGCCTGCAAGGCAATCTTGCTTCCCTTCCCCAGAACAAATTCAAGCGGTGAGCTCAGCGTAACATAGCTGGCAGCCAGTGCCCCAAGTGTAATTCCACCCAATGTGGAGGTCATAGTTGTAATCCAGTTCAGCTTACCACTGGAGAAAATTTCCTGAATACCTTCTTTTCCTGTATGATAAGATTTCTTAAGGAGCCAGATGGCAAACGGCCAAACGATCGCTACCAGAATACCCTCTAAAAGGAAAGGCGCAATCAGATTACCTGTCTGACCGATACTGATACAAAAGGCAGTAACGATTGGCGCAATGGTACCGGCACGAACGGAATCTCCCAAGCCTGCCAGCGGTCCCATCAGACCTGTTTTTAAAGAATTGATTGCTTCATCGCTGATAGGTGCTCCATTGGCACGCTCCTCCTCCAGCGCCAGTGTAATACCGTGAATCGCAAGACCGCAATAAGGCTCAGAGTTATAAAATTGCATATGCCGCTTACAGGCAGCTGTCAGCTCTTCCGGATTATCCCCATACAGCTTCACCAGCACCGGAGATATGGCATAGAAGAAACCGGGAGCCTGCAGCCGCTCATAGCTGACACTCGCTTCCTGAAAAAACACCCATCTCCACCAGACCTTCATGAGGTCTTTATTGGTAATTCTCTTTTCCTGTTTTACTTCATTCCTTATTTCTTCCATGATTATTCACCTGTCCTTTTTGAAGATAGATCCGTATAGAAATAGGCAATGATGATTGCAAACAATGCTACAACGATCATTGAGAATCCCTGATAGGTCACCATCAGGAAACCCAGCAGAAAGAATAGAATAACCGATTTCTTGGACATCAGCATACGCAATGTCATCCCGATACCAACAGCAGGCAGCACACCCCCGATGACCTCCAGCATATGAAGTGGCATACCGGATAGTGAATCAATTGCGGTTTTTGCAACATCTGCACCAAAGTATACGACCAGTGCCACCGGAATGGTCATCAAAAACGCAGTCGTAATCTGTGGCGGCCATACATGCAGAAAGTTCATCCGTTTCACATCACCGGTTTCCGCTGCCTTATCCATCATGTGAACAAAGATACAGTTTTTCGTCATGTGTACCGTCCAAAGCAGATTTCCCAAAAGACCAATCGGTACCGCCATGGATACTGCAACCTCCGGAGAAGCACCACTGGCAAGAGCCAGAGCTGTGCCCACGATACCTGCAAGCGCAGAGTCAGTCGGCATCGTACTGCCGACCATGATCACGCCGATAAACGGAAGATTGATAGCAGAACCGATGATCAAGCCCTGCACAGGATCCCCCATAATCAAACCGACAATCGCCCCGTTTACCAGCGGCTGACGGACATAATTCCCCATGAATGCTGTCAGCCATGGCGTACCACTCTGACACAGGAAGTATAAAAACCCAATCAGAATCGCCTGAATTACATTTATATGCATACGTATTCCTTACGGCTGTTAGCTATACAGTATACAGCCGTTTCTCCTTTCGTTTCAAATAATTTATTGTATTAAAGATATTTCCCTAACTCCTCAGCCTTTTCCGTAGGAACGACCTGTACCTTCATCATCAGCTCCATCTTCCGAAGCTCTCGAAAAACCTCACGTTCCTCATCAGAAGCGGCAATATTTTTATAAAGCTTGCTTCTTCCGGCTTTCATCCCCATACCCCCGACATTGAGATATTCCAGCTTTACGCCGTTGTTCAGCAAAGTTAGAATTACCTGCGGTGTTTTGACCAGAATCAGAATTTTCTCCCCTTTTCCATCCTCCTTTAGATAGGCTGCAGCATCTGTATCATTGAATACCTTCAGGGAAATCGTTGATGGTATTAGTGATTTCATCATCATGACCACAAAGGTATCCTTGCAAAGCTCGTTGTCGATAATAACAACCTCATTGGCATCACACTGCTTCAGCCAGGCAGTCATGACCTGTCCGTGTATCAGACGGTCATCAATTCTTGCAAATACAATTTGTTTCATAATTCTTCTCCTTTACGTTGTGCAAATTCTTCCATTCCCACGATTGACTTACAGCAGCGTGTCCAGAGGAATCCCTTTTTCTTCCGGAACAATCTGTATTTTTACCGATATACCGCTGTGATAAAGCTTTTTTAATACTTCCAGTTCTTCATCCGATGCACATATATTCTTGTATAGTACCTTTCGGTTTTCCCTTGCCCCCATACCGCCGATGATGATTTCATGAAGCTCGATGCCTCCCTCCAGCAACAGATAAAAGGTTTGCGGATATTTTGCCAGTAAAACAAGTCCGGCACCGTCATAATCTCGTAGATATGCAATTCCTGCTTTTGTATCCAGCACCTGTATCTGAATACCTCTTGGTACCACCATAGTGATAAAGGAACGGATGAAGGTGTCGTGATAGGTTTCATCATCGATAATCAGAATATTTTTTGATTTTACAAAGCGTACCCAGGATGTCATCACCTGGCCGTGAATCAGTCTGTCATCAATTCGTGCCAATAGAATATTGCTCATAACGCTTCTCCTTTTACTGAATCATATCAGTATTAGAAACCTTGGCGAATTCTTCGAAAAACTCCTGAATTCCTTCCTTTCCGGCATTCTGTGCCATACGACTGATTGCATCAAGACCAAGGTCCTGCATGCGTCCGCTTAAGGCTTCCAGAATCATTGGCAGATTAGCGCCTGACATAATTCGGTATTCATGTTTTCCCTGCAGAGCACGATAGCTCATTGTCGCCTGGTTATAAGGACTTGCCAGCAGCAGATCACAGAATACGACCACACCGTCACCATCATCCAGCTCGACGATTTTATCAGTGAGTTCTTTTCCGAAGACATCGATGCTGGTTTCGTGCAGAATGGAAATCGTATCAATACGTTCCTGTTTTCCCGCAATCAGCTCAATGCTGTCAAGAATTCCTCTGGCAAAGCCTCCATGGGTTGCAATTAAAAATCCAACCATGCTTCCTCCTGACTAAAGTAATCAATTACTTTGTATATTCCTATGTGTTCTATAGCACGATGCAAGATAGCAAGCGTCCGATCAAGAAAGCGATTACATCTGCTACACTCATAGTTTAATCATCTCCTTTTCCGCTGTCAAACTGCTCAGCTTTTACACAAAAATGGAATGTGTGGTCGTGAAAGTACTGTTATTTTTGCATGCATTTTATCATCCGTAATTACTGTGTAATCATAATACAGGTAAAGGACACATAAAGAAAACAGAGGAACACATACCTTCTTCATGTGTGTGCTTTAACAGGAAGCAATCTACACTATTTTTCTTTTCAAAAAGCAAAAGTCTGCAAAAAAAAACGGGAAATTCCCGTCGCATTCTATGATTTATTATCTCTACCTTATATTCTGATGAAACCGATCCGGCAGCTCTTCTGCCTCATGTGCTTCCTGCAGCATTTCCACATATGCCGCAAAGGCCCGTTCAGCAGACTGATAGATACCGCTCTTTCGGATGATATTCGCCGGGTATGCCCCCTCGATCAGCCAGTATTCATTCCCTGTATCACTCTCCAGAAGCCATACCTCGCTATCGCCCGCTTCATCCGCAAAGCTTTCCACATACATGATGCTCTCCACAGTCTCCGGCTTCAAAATCCCTTCCGCATAGCTGCGCAGCTGTTCCTTCTTCACTGTTTCATTCATAAACGCTTCCCTCTTTCCTTAGTTTCTGTTATCTTATGATCTCTGCTTATGCCAGATACTGCAATGCATATCCCACAAAGACAGCCAGTGACAGCAGCATGGCATCCTCATCAATATCAAACTGTGCATGATGATGCGGCATTCCGGTATGACACGATTGAGAATTTCTGGAGCCGATAAACGCATAACAGCCCGGCACATGTGCCAGATAATCGGCAAAATCATCCGCCTGCATCATTTTCTCCTGATTATGTATTACCCTATCCTTACCAACCACTGCCTGTGCAACCGGTGTGAGTTCTTCAACTACCTGATTGTCATTGATCAGGGGTGCCGCAAAATCCCGGAATTCCACCTGAGCACTACCACCGTATAAGGAAGCTGTCTGATGTGCAATCTCACATACCCGCTGATTGATATAGGCTCTTGTCCGGGATGAAAAGCTGCGTGTTGTCCCCTCCAGCAGCGCTTCCTTTGCCACAATATTATACTGCGTTCCGGCATGCAGCGTACCGATTCCGACAACCGCAGTATCCAGCGGAGACAGGGAACGCGATACGATGGACTGCAGATTTATCACGATTTGTGATGCGATATACAGCGCATCAACGCCCTTTTGCGGAGTGGACACATGTGCCCCTTTTCCCTGCACAACGATACGGAAATAATCACAGCTTGCATTGATTGGTCCCGGTGTCAGAGAGATTGTCCCGACATCCAGACTGCTGCACATATGGGCTCCAAAGATACGATCTGCCCCATCCAGACATCCTTCCCCGATAAAGGTGCGTGCCCCCTGGCCGATTTCCTCTCCCGGCTGAAAAAAGAAACGGATTTCACCGGCGAATTCATGCCTTCGCTCCTGCAGCAGCTTCACCGCATGCAGCAGTACCGCTGTATGGGCATCATGGCCGCACGCATGTGCATACCCGAAATTCACACTGCGATAGCTTTTATCCAGCAAATCCTCCATGGACAAAGCGTCCATATCCGCACGCAAAACAAGAACCTTTCCACTTCCTTTTTCTCCGCTTATGCTGGCAAAAACCCCGGTTTCTCTGATTCGGCGGTGTGCAACGCCAATCCGCGTCAGCTCCTCCTCTATTTTTGCGGCTGTCTCATATTCCTTCATGCTTGGCTCCGGATGCATATGAAACCAGCGGCGAAGTGCAATCAAAGACTCCTGCTCTTTTTTTATCCACGTATCTATCTGCATACCTGCCTCCTGTAATCTTTTGCTTTCTGTCATTTAATCGACTGTCGAACGTGCTTCCGGCTGTTCTGTACAGCGAAGAAGCCGTCTTGCGTGATAAAGCTTATCGGAGTTCTTTTCCTTCTGAATTATAAACGTATGATGGAAAAATGGCAAGTCGTGATTCTGCACAAGCGCATCAAACAATACTGTATCTTTCCCTATACGCTCGCGTTGCAAAGGCTTCCGCAGGAGCATTTATTCCACAATGCCAGCTAAAAATGCGTGTGCAACATGGCTTTCCACACGTAAAGCCAATGCAGCGAACGCATAAAAAACGATTTATATTTGTATAATTACGCAGGAATGTTAAAATAAAGAAAAGGATGATTATCATGAAAAAACAGCTACGCACGTATCCTAAACCATACATCTATACCCTGTATTCACCATATGCACCGCATGAGGCGCTTCTCTTTTACAAACGGGACCGCCGGAAACAGCATTCCCGGTGAAAACTACGATTATGAGCAGGATACGCCCCTTTTTTATGATTGTTCTCATCATCCTGAGCTCCTCATTCTTCCTTTCCTTTATCAACCGCTATGATAACAAATATTACAATGTACAGGCTCCAGTAAAAAACGGACAGCTTTTAAGCAATCAGCTGAGGCTGGAGGATAATGCACTGTATTCTCTGGTGGATAACTGGCTGTTTTATCCACACATCTACCGCAATGCAACAGCCAATCAGGATGCCAGAGGTGTCTATACCTACCTTGGCCAGTACCCGGATTTCTCCATGCGTTATGCTGCACGCTCCCCTTACGGTGTATCCAGCTATCAGCTGAGCATTCCGGCGACAGAAAGCGGACAGACGATATCCATCTATTTTCCTGAAATCGATATTGCCTCTGAAATATGGCTGGATGATACACTGGTTGCTTCCAATGGCAATGTGAAAACAGCTCCCATCAAGGCCCGCATACAAAATACCGTCATTACCTTTTCCACAGAAAAAACACATACCCTTTATGTCATTGCGGCAAACGACACGCATTATTACAGCGGTATGTATTATCCATGCATATTATCCACCCCGCAGGGGATACAGAGCATGATTCTGCGAAAAGTCTTATTTTACGGATTCCTTGTATTTTCCTCTTTGAGCATTGGATTGTATTCCCTGAATTTATGGATCAGAAACCGCAGAGACAGCGTTTCCCGTTGCTTTGCGACAGCCACCCTTGCCTTTTCTCTGTTTGCATCCAGAGAGCTACTCCGTATGTCTGGAATCTCTCATGTGACCATATTTTATGCCTTCATGGACGCGGCTTATTTTCTTATGATGTATAAGATTCTGGAAATCAATACTCTGCTTTCTCCTTTATCCAAGAAAAATCTGATTACCAGAGGAATGCGACTGCTTTCCATCGGTATGTGTATCCTGCCCTTTGCCAACCTGTTTATGCTCGGCAAAAATGCGGATGCCCTGCTTGCATATGGCTGGATCGTAGACGGCTTTAAATACATCAGTGTGCTTTATATTTTGTATACCACGCTGTATGGAAGCCGATACCGACGCATGGAGCTATGGCTGCTGGGAGCGAATACCTTTTATATTTTCGGTATTCTCTACACGCTGCTTGGCGTAAATCTCTTTGAACCCCTTTGCTATGGATGGCCGAATGACTATTTTTCCTTTTTCATTGTACTGTCTCTGGCAGCCCTCATGATTCAGCGCAGTGAACAGATGGCAAGGGAAAACGAACGGCTGACTATTCATTTACAGGAAACCGTAGAACAGCGAACGGAACAGCTGCACACACTGTTAAGTGAAAGAAAGGCCATGCTGGCAGAATTTGCCCATGATCTGAAAGCTCCCCTCAGCAGTATGCAATCCTTTATCGAGCTGATCCGTATGCAGGATACCCTGATTGATGATGAGGTTGATGGGTATTTGAAAATACTGGAACGAAAGGGAGCTGAATTACAAAATCGAATGACCGTCCTACAGAAATTCTCCTCTATGGATAAGGGGAGTCAGGATAAGCATGTTCTCGATCTGACACAGTTTCTGAAGCAGTTTCATGATTTTAACAAGGCAGATTGTGATGCGGCGGGAATCTACTTTCTGTATCTCTCTGCCAGGGAGCCCTGTCCTGTATTTGCGGATGAGAAGCAGCTAACGCGTTCGCTTGAAAACCTGCTGTACAATGCCTTATCCTTCACGGAGATGGAAGGAACCATCACCCTGTCCCTTTCCACAGAGGACTGCAATGCGCATATCGTTGTGGAGGATACCGGCTGTGGAATTGCACCGGACAGACAGGAACAGATTTTCCACAAGGGTGTATCTCTGCGGGAGGATTCCACAGAGCGCGGTCTTGGTCTTTACATCACCAAAAGTATAATTGCCGAGCATAACGGCTCCATCTGGGTGGAGTCTGACGGTGAGCACGGCTCTGCCTTTCATATCCTGCTTCCGCTTGCCTACAGCAACCTTCAAGAATCTGTCAAACCATAAGGCAGAGACTGGGTATGTGTGACTTTTCTGTTATAATAAAGTCAACGTTTGAAGAATGATTACAATACACAGAAAGGAATGAACGCATATGAAATGGTACGAAAAGCAGAAAAAGCTGTATACACAGAATCAGGAGGAACAAAAAAACACCCCTTTTGGGGACCGTGCATCTATAAGGGGGAACGACGCAGTCGACCATGCAGCTTTATCGGCTGCTGTGCAGGAGTCTTTAAAGAGTCAAAACGAGCAGCTGCAAACCGGAAAAAACGATGAGGCAGAGAGTTTTAAAAGCAAAGAAACCACGGTTATTCAGGAGCACACAACCTTACAGGGAGATATGAATACGGAAGACAATATCACCATACATGGTGTTTTCATTGGAAATATCAGCTGTGGCGGCGATCTGACGATCAGCGGCAGCGTGAAGGGAAATATAAGCTGTAAGAATGCTGTTATACAGCAGGCCAAAATAGAAGGGGATATCGTGTGTGATACACATCTTGAAATCAGTCAGGGCTCCTGTGTCCACGGCAATGTGAACGCCAAGCAAATACTCTGCGGCGGTCAGATCATCGGGGATACCCGAATCGAGGGGAAATCCCAGTTTCTGGCATCCTCTGCGATTTCCGGTGACATTCAGACGCAGTGTCTGGAGGTGGAATGCGGCGCCGTGCTGCAGGGAAATCTTCAGGTACAAGCTTCCTGTTCTGCGTAACCATGACCCGGCTCATAATCGTTAAGCAGACAGTATTATCTATCGGAAACAACAGCTGACATGAAGTCATAAAGCGACTGCCCTGCCTATCGTAAAACGTAAGCCGTCATCAATATCAGCCTGAGGCTAGTACGCACAGCGTAGCAATCAAAGCTCGTAAAAGACACGATGTTTATGAATATTTGATATAAGCACAGCGCTTTGTTTCCATATCAAGACCACAGTAGATAACCACAGCCAAATTAAAACATCGTGTTTGTTTCTGAAACGTACACGATGTTTTTTCATCCTGAAACAGGTGGTTCCACGAACTTATAGCCCTTGCCCCAGACGGTCTGAATAAACATATGATCCCCCCAGGCCTCCTCCAGCTTTTTACGAAGATTGGCGATATGTACCTGCACTGTATGTGTGGAATTCATATCCGGCATCTTCCATACCCGCTGGTAGATTTCCGATATGGTATACACATGCTCCGGTGTCTGTGCCAGCAGCACCAGGATATCGAATTCCGACATGGTTAACGGAACCCTGTTATCCTGAATCTGTATGGTTCTTGCATCCAGATTGATTCGGAGTGGGAAAAAATTCAAAATCTTCTGTCTGGAGGGTATTTGATAATACTGCCGTATCCTTGCCTGTATGCGAAGATACAGCTCTTCCAGAGAAAACGGTTTGGTAATATAATCATCCGCTCCCATCAGAAATCCATTTTTCAAATCCTCCTGTGAGGAAAGATTCGTCAAAAACACGATGGGTACAGAGCTGAAGCTGCGTATTTTCCGACACAGATCAAACCCGCTTTCCCCCTTAAGAAGCACGTCCAGAACGATACAGTCTATCGTTTCCTGTTTCAGCACCCGAAGACCCTTTGAACCGCCGGTGGCAGTAAATACATCCTCATTGTTCTTCTGCAGATACTGCTCTGCAGCAATCAGTACATCTTTATCATCATCAATGATAAGAATCTTACTCATGATCCATCCTCCATGTCATTCTTATTGTATATTGTATCAGAAAAGTGAATGACAAAACATGGAAAACCGGATGGCTTGAAACTTTCTTGAACATTTAGGAAATTCGAAAAAAGGCTTTGGCATTGTCATAGAATACCTTTTGAAGTGCTTCT
This sequence comes from Erysipelatoclostridium sp. DFI.2.3, assembly GCF_019132535.1. Classification (NCBI taxonomy): domain Bacteria; kingdom Bacillati; phylum Bacillota; class Erysipelotrichia; order Erysipelotrichales; family Coprobacillaceae; genus Thomasclavelia; species Erysipelatoclostridium sp. DFI.2.3. Next base: position 230,479 of record NZ_JAHOOJ010000003.1, read on the forward strand.
TCATCCAGACCGCTGACGATCACCTTCTGCATTTCCACGGACGGATGATGAAACGGGCCATCAGTGCCGAACAGGATACGATCTGCACCGACACTCTCGTATGCCTCTTTGATTTTTGTATGCATCGGCATACCGCTCATTTCCAGATACAGATTCGCATAGCGACGAGCCATTTTCAGGCTTGCGTCGATATACACACCGTGTCCGTGTCCCATATGAATCATCATCACCTTGACATTGGGAAAGCGCTCTGCGAGAAGCGCAATACTCCAGGGAAGGGAATAGGGTGGATGTCCGCAGTGAATACAGACAGGAACCTGATAGTGCTCTGCCATCTCCATGACAGGATCAACACATACATCGTCCGCCACAAAGGCATGCCTGAGCGGATTCAGCTTTACTGCCTGAAAGCCTTTCTCCAGATACTGCTTCAGCAGCTGTGTGCAGTTTTCCTTGAGCGGGTTAACATACACAGCACCAGCAAAACGATCCGGCCATTCGCTGATTGCCCGGTATACGGCCTCATTATTTTGGGAACAGATAACCGTTTTCTCAATCTCATACATATCCATCAGCTCGAGAAGCTGTTGTGGAGTCGCCGCTACATTTGCCCAGCCGCCGATTTCACCGATATGCGCATGTGCATCTATTTTTTTCATATACGTTTCTCCTCAAAAAATGAAAGCATCTCCGTGCGGGACAGCATCGCAGACAGTACCGTAAAAAGGACGAGTCCGATGACTGTCTGCATACAGATTCTCGCAACAGAGGCGATTGCAGGTACAACCCCGGTCAGGGGTATTTTAACAAGTGTATAAGCAATAATCTGAAAAACGCCTCCCGTTCCCGCTGCGATCAGTCTGTTTTTTAATCGTGATTTCTCCAGTAAAAGTCCCATGATCCAGCCCATGGCATATTTTATAAAAAAGGTTGGCAGCACCCAGACAGCGGCACCGCTTAGCAAATCGGATAAAGCACCACCAAGGCCCCCGGCCAACGCCCCATGTTTTCTCCCCAGAACCATCACCCCCAGAAAAATCATACAGTCCCCCATATGCGTGTACCCTCCGGTTGCCGGATTGGGTATCTTTATAATATAGGTTGCGGTAAATATCAAAGCTGTCATAAGTGCTGTCATTGCCAGCTCCTTTGTCTTTTCATGCTGCATACAAGCTCTCCTCTCTATGAAATTGTATACATTCTACCATTAAACTGTATATTGAAAAATGAACAGTTTTACAAAAATAAAAGATAACAGTTTTATTAGCATAAGAGATAGATTTATTTGCATTCGATAAAAGCTATCCACTCATTAAGGGCAGCTGTTTTCAATATGTTTCATCAATGGGAAAAGCATGCCCATTTCCTTACAGTATAAACATATAAGATACCTGCAGGTTTACAGTACGTTTCAGCATATAAGGTAATTGTGTTTGAAATCACACCACGATTGTATGCTTCTTGTCAGAGAATGCACGATTTACACCGCATATGAAAAAGCGATTTCCCATTGCATCAAGAGAAGGAAATCGCCTTTCATTATTTTTTACAGTGAACATTTTCTTATTTAAAGGATTCGTTATTTTCAATAAAATTTATAAATGCCCTGCACTGCTCTGCCAGAAAGGGCTCGCTTTCTTTTAAAACCAGTTTCCCGTCTGTCACCTGTTCCAGTGCATTTGGTATCGTAAGCCGCGGCACATTCATAACCCTCATATTGAGAAAGCTCAACAGGGTGACCAGCTGATCCTGTGCAATCAGCGTACCGGACATGCCGGGTGTAATACCGCTTACGGCTGCCGGCTTTCCATTTAAAACCCGCTTCTGTGCTTCATCCGGACGGGACATCCAATCCAGAAAATTTTTTAATACCCCGGAAATGCCATGATTGTATTCCGGTGAAAAGAACCATATGCCATCCGCCTCCTGAAGCTGCGCACGCAGGCGCTGTACAGCAGCAGGTGCCGGAAACTCAATATCCTCATTCATAAAAGGTAGATCCTGATAATCGAGTATTTCAAATACAAGCTCGTCACCGCAAAGAGCTGCGGCTGCTTCTGCCAGCTGACGGTTCAGGGATGCTTTGCGAAGAGAACCGACCACAGCTGCAATTTTTATTTTTTTCATAAGCTGCCTTCTTTCTATATCTGTATTCTAGTCCTGCGTGATGGAAAGTACAAGATATATGCCTGAAATCCTTTTATTCTCGCTTCAGTATATGCGATGATTTTATTTATATGCGTATTCCTCAAATATGACATAGTATTGTCATATTATGTCTGATACAATGGAGTCAGAAAGGAGGGATCACATGCAGATACAGAGAATGTTTGAAATCGTCTATATCCTTTTACAGAAACGAAGAGTAACTGCCAAGGAGCTCGCAGAGCATTTTGAAGTCAGCACGCGTACGATTTACCGTGATCTTGACGCACTTTCCATGGCGGGAATACCGCTGTACACCAATAAGGGACATCAGGGTGGTATATTTTTGATGGAGGATTATGTACTCCACCGTTCCATGTTCAGTGAAGAGGAACAGCAAAAGCTGATGGCTGCATTGCAGAGCTATCATATTGCAGACCCGCAGGATGTGGATTCCCTGCTTACAAAATTAAGCTCCACCTTTTCCGCAAAGCTGACCAACTGGATTGATGTTGACTTTGTGGACTGGGGATCCGACCACAGTGCCAATCGCAAATTCCTTCTGTTGAAGGATGCGATTCTTGATAAACAGAGGATACAGTTTTCCTATCATTCCTCCTATGGTGCCAGCTCGACAAGAACGGTTGAACCATTGCAGCTGCTGTTTAAGGGGTCCGCATGGTATCTGATCGGCTACTGTACAGAGAAACAGGCACAGCGTTATTTCAAGCTGAACCGCATGGAGAACCTGCATAACACAAAGGAACATTTTGAGCGGGAGCTGGATACATCCAGTCTGCCGCATGATCAGAATGAATATAAGAAGGATTTGATCCATCTGGTTCTGGAAATGAAGGAAAATGTCGCCTATCGCATCTTCGATGAATATGATTCCTCCTGCTTCCGGCGAAGAGAGGATGGAAGCTTTCTTGTTACCATTGATTTTCCAAAAAGCGAATGGATATACGGGTATCTCATGTCCTTTGGAGATTCCCTACGCATCCTGGAGCCTGTGGATATACGGGATGAGGTTATCAATAGAATGCGACATGCAGTCAAGCAGTATGAGTAATATGACATACTGATGTCCTATATGGTGTGATAGGATATAGAAAAAGGAGATGGAAGCGATGGAAAAGAATATAAAGCTTGACTATAAGAAAAAGTATAAGGACCTCTATCAGCCGAAAATCACGGGTATGCTGATCGATATAGCGGCAATTCCCTTTCTGATGGTGGATGGAAAAGGAAATCCGAATGAGGAGGATGGTGATTACAGCAAGGCGATGCAGTTGCTTTACGGTATCACCTTCACGATCAAAATGAGCAGAAAGGGGACCAAGGCTCTGGAGGGCTATCACGATTATGTGGTGCCGCCGCTGGAGGGACTGTGGGAAATGAAGGGAATCAAGGGAATGGATTATTCCCGTAAGGAGGATTTCCTGTGGACATCCATGCTCCGCCTTCCGGAATATGTAACAGAGGATGTGTTCGCATGGGCATGTGAGGAGTTTCATAAAAAGCACCCGGAGGCAGATATCAACCGAGTACGTATGGAATGGTATGAGGAGGGGCTCTGCGCACAAATACTGCACAAGGGCTCCTATGATGAGGAACCGGCATCCCTAAAGAAGCTGCATACCTTTATTGAAGAAAACGGCTGCTGTGTGGATATCGGCTCAACTGCAGCCAGCGGACAGCTTAGAAAGCATCACGAAATCTATCTGGGAGATCCGAGAAAGTGCAAGCCGGAAAATCTGAAAACGGTACTGCGCATACCGGTAAGAAAACAATAACGGAAACCATCCGTAAAGGAGAAAAAGAGCATGGAATATATACAGCTGACACAGGAAAATTTACAGAAGGAGCACATCTGCTGCAGTATGACAGAGAAAAAAGGGGATCACAGCGTCACGGATAAAAAGGCTTGGCTGAAGGAACGCATGGAGGAGGGGCTTGTATTTTATAAGGCCGATGTACGCGGTAAGGTTTTTATTGAATATATACCGGCTCAAGCCGCATGGTTCCCTATTCAGACAGACAACTGGATGCACATCAACTGTCTGTGGGTTTCCGGAAGCTTTAAGGGCTGCGGCTATTCCGATGAGCTGCTGGAGCACTGCATTGCAGATGCCAAAGCGAAGGGAATGCATGGTCTTACGATTTTATCAGGGAAAAAGAAGCTGCCCTATTTGAGCGATCCCTCGTATCTGAAATATAAAGGCTTCATCCCTGCTGATGAAGCAGGTGAGTATGTTTTGATGCATCTGCCGTTTCATGCGGGTGGAGAGAAGCCGCGCTTTGCGGATGGTGTATTGCGACCGCAGCATCCGGAAAACACCTTTGTATTGTATTATACCGATCAATGTCCGTTTGCCAGTCAGTATGCGCTCAAATTCGCGGAATGGATGAACAGCTGGGGACAGGCCTGTGTTGTTCATCATATAACCACACGGGAAGCTGCCCAGAGCTGTCCGGGACCGGTGAGCGGCTATGCGCTGTTTTATGGAAATACGTATCTGACAAATGAAATCCAGTCGGAGAAAAAGGCTGAAAAGCTTTGGAAAACCTATGGAAGCAAGACTGTGCAGGCTGGATGATATCTTCCTGGTAGGCTGTGAAACAAAACTGGGAACATCCCTGAGCAGAAATGCCGGCATTTCCATGGCATTCTGGAAAAGGTTTAATGAACAGCTGAAAATGTATCATGTGAAGCAGGGAAAGCAGTTTGTGAAATATGCCCTCACCCGGCGCGGATCACAGGGTCTGACCTATGCATGCGCTGTTCCCAGTGCACAGCTGTATCCGGATCACTTTCAGATTTACCGTATTCCCAAAGGGGAGTATCTGTGCGTGGAGCATCATGGTGATATGGCAAAGCTTCCGGAAACCATCGATAGAATATTCAAGCAGGAGCTGAAGGACAGACAGCTGACACCTGCAAAGGGAGCGCTTGTTTATTTCGAAAAGTATGATGAGCGGTTTCACTACCGTCAGGACGCTTCGGTTATTGAGCTATATATTCCACTCGCAGGAAATGCATGCAAGTCCATGGAGGAGATTGAGGCGAAGACAATTTTACAGGGGGGCGGAAATACCATCGGGCAGTTTTCCTGGTTTGGTATGGATTTTAATATGAATCTGTATAAGGGATGCAATCACGGCTGTATCTATTGCGATTCCAGAAGCAGCTGCTATCAGGTACAGGAATTTGACCGGGTACGGAAAAAGAAGAATGAGCTGCTTATTCTGGAGCGTCAGTTAAAGGGGAAACGGAAAAAAGGAGTGATAGGCATCGGTGCCATGTCGGATACCTATAACCCTTTTGAAAAGCAGCAGGAAATTACAAGAGGTGCATTACAGCTGATTGACCGCTATGGATACGGTGTGGGAATCGATACCAAAAGCACTCTGGTGCTGCGCGATCTGGATTTGCTGGCACGCATTGCCTCACATAATCCTGTTATCATCAAGCTGACAATCACCTGTGCGGATGATGCTCTGGGAAAGATGATTGAACCGTATGCCCCAAGCTCAAGTGAACGCTTTCTGGCATTGGAGGAATTGCACAGGGCCGGTATCTATGCGGGGATTTTGATGATGCCCATTCTTCCCTTCATCAATGACACACCGGAAAACATCACCGGTATCGTCGAGCTTGCGGCAAAGCATCATGCGAAATTTATCTACCCTGCATTTGGCATGACTCTGCGGGATAATCAGAGGGATTATTACTACTATCAGCTGGATCATTATTTCCCGGGAAAACGCAGACTGTATGAACAGCGCTATCATAATGTTTACAGCTGTGATTCTCCACATGCCGCAAAGCTGTATAAGCTGTTTCAGACAGAGTGTCGGAAATACGGTATCCGCTACCGTATGAATGATATAATCCGGGGCTATAAAAAGCAGCAGGTTCAGCAGGGGCAGCTGAAGCTGTAGAGCGATACAGATGCTATCTCTACTGCGAATTGAGCAATAAGAGAATTTCATCAGCTCCCTCTATGTCCCCGACGATTGAAATACATGGACAAAGGGAAAACGAATGCTTGAAAAAGAAGATGGGAGGTATTTATGAAGCGACCGGAATTATCAAGAGCCTTAACACCGGAACAGTTTCAGGAAAACTATTATCTAAAGGAGGAGCTGCAGGCGTTTTTAAAGGCATGCGGTGTAACGGCAGCTGGCAGCAAGGCTGATTTAAACGAACGTATCCTTCAGATATTACATGGAAATGCGATATGTTCTGCCGTAAAGCAAAGAAAAGTAAAAAACAACCGCACAGACACGCTGTGTCCCGATTCTATCATTGAGAAAGATCTTGTTTGTTCACAGAAGCACAGAGCATTTTTCAAATCTATGATTGGCGGTAAGTTTTTCTTCCATGTGGAATTTCAGGACTGGCTGAAAACCCACGCAGGACAGACATATCAGGATGCCGTGGATGCATGGTATGCCATACAGGAACAGAAGAAGCATAAAAAAACTGTTATCAGCCCGCAGTTTGAATACAACACATATATTCGAGCCTTCTTTGCGGATAATCCGGGGCGTTCTTTAAAGGAAGCTATTATGTGCTGGAATCATCGAAAAGCCATACCGGGACCGCACGTATATCAAAAAGAGGATCTTCTGGTTTTAAATGAGCAGGAAGATGAAAGATAGCCTAGTTTCATATAAACGTATTTCTGCAATTGCAGTTATGCGTTTTTTCTTTGATGCAGTTATGTTTGACATAAGGCTTACACCCTTTTATTAAATAAGCACATTATTCTCAAAAACTGAGAAATACAGTATATGATACTTATTATAAAAGCATGTAAATTTGATACCAACCTTCTTTATCTCAAAAGACTTTGTATGTAGAATCATGTATATATTAAATTTTCCAAATAAAAAGGATACCTTACGATACCCTATATATACTGATTTTCCTTATGCTACATAGCCGCTATCAGCACCAGCTTAACGATTGATATCCGTAATTTTCACAACACGCGTACCAACACGCTGGGCAAAGACTTCATCATGTGTAATGATGAGAATCGCCATTTCTTTGCTTAAGTCTTTGATAATGGAGGTCACGGAAGCAATGGATTCCACATCCAGCGCACTGGTTGGTTCATCAAAGCACAGAACAGAGGGCTGCAGCATGCAGGCACGGGCTATCGCCACCCGCTGTTTCTGTCCACCGCTCAGAGTGGAGGGATAGGCATGCAGCTTATCACTGATCTGCAGCCGTTCCAGTAATTTCTCTGCCTTTTGAACCGCATCCTCTTTGCTCATCAGCTTATGATAAACGGGAGCCTCAATCAGATTCTGAAGTACATTGCGATGCGGAAACAGCTGGTAGTTCTGAAACACCATGCCGACCTCCTTGCGCAGCGCCTTTTTTGTTTCCTTATCCGCGTAGACACTCCTTCCGTTTTCCTCTTTCAGAAGGTAGCTGTCATTGATGAGAATTTCTCCGCTGTCGGCGGTTTCCAGATCACAGAGACAGCGTAGCAGCGTTGTCTTTCCACTTCCACTCAATCCCATTAAAACAACGATTTCCCTTTCCTTCACATCCAGATCGACATTGCGAAGCACCTGATTATCGTGAAAGGATTTGTATAGATTTCGAATTTGTATACTCATACGGCCACCTCTACTTATAATAGTTCAGCCGTTTTTCCAGATAATTCAATCCGCGGGAAATCGGCATATTCAAGACCAGATAAATCACACCAACATAAATGAAAGGAAGTCCTGTCGCATAGGTACCGGCTGCGATTTTGGCATAATGCAGCAGCTCGTCGATTCCCAGAATGGAAACCAGACAGGTATCCTTCAACAGCGTCAGGCTCTCATTGATAAAGGAAGGAATACAGTTGCGCAGCGCCTGTGGAAGCAGGATATGCAGAAACGTATAGGAGTTGGAATAGCCGAGAAGCTTGGCTGCCTCCTTTTGTCCCTCATCAATGGATTGTATGCCACCACGCAGAATTTCTGTGAAATATGCGGTATAGTTCAGAAGAAATGCCAGTATAGCTGCCGTTGTCCGATCCAGACGGATGCCCAGATAAGGAAGACCGAAATAGACGAACATCAGCTGCAGAAGCAGCGGTGTACCTCTCATGATATAAATATAGAAACGAACGATGGTAGAGACAACCGCATTCCTTGACAGCCTGACATAGACCATGGGAAGTGCCAGAACAAAGGAGCCGACCAGCGTTACCACCCAGAAGAACAGGGTGATCTTCAGCCCTTCTACAAAGGCCGGAAGCAGCTGTATAAAGAAGTCCATAGCTTATTTAAACCAGGTATCCTTGATGTTATCGAAGGTTCCATCGTCCTTTAATTCCTGCATTGCCTTGTTGATATGTTTGCACAGCTCTGTATCATCCTTGCGCATTCCGATTGCATATTCCTCTTTACCGAAGTTTTCATCCAGTACCACATAGTTCACTCCATTATCCTGCTGCTTCATATAGTAACGCGCCAGAGTCTCATCTACAACGATGGCATCGCTTCTTCCGGATTCCAAATCCATGAAACAGTCATTGTTGGTATCAAACTGGGTCGGCTTGCCATCCTTTAAGCCTGCAACAAAGTCCTTATCCTTCATGACCGCATCATACGCACTGGAATTTTTCTGAACTGACAAGGTTTTATCCTTAATGTCCGCCTTTGTCTTGATTCCCGTCTTATCCGTTGTGATAATTATCTGACGGTTTTCCATATATGGATCAGAGAACAGCACCTGCTTTTTACGCTCCTCCGTGATGGAATATCCGTTCCAGATCAAATCAATATTCCCGGACTCCAGCTCTGTTTCCTTTAAATCCCAGTCAATGTTTTGAAACTCAACCTTCTTACCGATTTTCTTTGAAACGGCTTCTGCCAGCTCCACATCAAAGCCGACCAGCTTCCCATCCTTTTTAAATCCCATTGGCGCAAAGGTGTCATCTATACCAATGGTCAGTACCTCCTTGTCATCCCCCTTTGCTGCATCTGATCCACAGGCAGTTAAAGTGAGTGTGCACAGCAGTGCGAGCATTGTTAAAGCTATCCTTTTCATACGTTTTTCCTCCTCAATTTCAAGCGTCTGATGAAAAAAAGCTTCCATCCTCCGGATTTTGTCCAGAGGACGAAAGCTGTTGCTTACGTGGTTCCACCTCAATTTATCAGCTCCTTACGGAAACTGACCTCAGTAAGTGATGATCATGCTCATCGTCATGGAAGCATCACTTTGATCGGTAACGGAATCAACCGGCAGACACTACTATTGTTTCGCATCTGCAGCTCCAAGACGTGTTCCACAGCCAACTCATGATTCCCTTCTCAGCAAACGGGAACTCTCTTTCATGTCTGGACATGTGTACTATTTCTTTTCATCGCTTGTACTGTAGTTACAGTATACGGGATGAAAAATGAAATGTCAATGCATTTTGTAAGAAAATGTAAGAATGTGGTATCTCAATGAAATACATCAGAAAGTATTGAAAGAAAATGTAAAATTATATATTCTGCGATTCCTGCACCTGCCGCTTATACATACAGGTCCCCTCCTTCCAGGTTTCCAGCACCTGAATATTTCGTATCTCCTCCACCGGAATTTCCAGCGGATTTTGATCAAGGACGGCAAAGTCCGCCAGCTTACCTGCTTCCAGCGTTCCCTTTTGATCCTCCTCATGGTACTGCCATGCCGCATACTGCGTAATCGCACGCAGGGCCTCATAAACATCAATACGCTCCTTTTCCCCGAGAAGCACTCCGTTTTTTGTACGGCGAACAGCGGCACACCATACGGATTCCATCAGATTCGGTGCGATAACGGGAGTATCGGTATGCAGGGTGAACACAAGTCCAAGCTGCAACGCATCCCGCAATGGAGAAATCAGCGAAGCCCGCTGTACTCCGAAGTTTTCAATATGCACATCTCCCCAGTGCCATACATGTGCCGCAAAGAAGGAAGGAATCATTTGCAGCGGCTTCATCCGTTCCAGCTGTTCCTTTTGCACAAGCTGTGCGTGAATCATGACAGGACGTAAGGTATCCTTAGCATCCAGCTCTCTTACAATCTTTTCAAACTGTGTCAGATACTGCTCAGCTGCTGCATCACCATTGCAGTGTGCGAGAAGCTGCTGATGCTCCAGCAGACTTTTGCGAATACAGGCAGCCACTTCCTCATCACTCATCGTTCCATATCCGTAATAGTTGGCATCCCCCTGATAAGGTGTTTGCATCCATGCGGTTCGTCCCTGTGGAGAGCCGTCAAGAAACATCTTATATCCGCCGATGCGAAAATGCTTATGATACTGCACTCCCTTCGGCTTGCTTTCCTTTCGCAGTGCCTCACTGTCCCGGATTCCCACATAGCCGACCACATCCTGTTTCAATATATTACGAGCTGCGGCCTCTTTCAATATGGCATATACCGCCGCATTCATCATCCCGTCCTGTATGGTGGTAATTCCATAGCTGGCATATAGCTGCAAAGCATCCTCCAGCAGCCGCATCATCTCCTCGATGGATGGCATCGGCACATGATGCAGAAATGAAGTAAAGGCATTTTCCTCCATATAGCCGTTCAGCATACCATCCGTATTTCGTCCATATCTGCCGCCAACCGGATTGGGTGCATCAGGGGGGATATTGGCCAGCTGCATTGCTGTATATGATGCAACACCCATATGGGAGGATGCATGGGTAATCACGATTGGCCGCCTGCCGACAGCCTTTAGGACATCGGCATCCGGATGCCGGCGCTCCTTAAGCAGCGTATGATCATAGCCGACACCACTCACCCAGTCCTGCTCCTTCAAATGATGCTGCTGTATGAAATCAGTTAGTATGTGCTGAATATCCGCAAAGCTTCTTGCATTGCTTAAATCCGCCTGACGGAATGTATTCGCACAGGATACCAGATGGCTGTGAGCATCTATGATTCCCGGGATGATGACTCTGCCGCCCATATCCACACAATCTGCGGCTTTATATTCTTCCGGTATGTGATCACCGATGTAAACAATACTCCCATGTTCGATGCACATACAGGATGCTGTTTGTCTGTCCTTCATAGTGAGTATACGTGCATTTAAGATTTGTATCATAAAAAACACCTCCTGCTTATAGTGTACCACACGGTATGGATTTCATGAAATCCGGTTTGCCGGCGTAATTGATTCCCCTATGCAATTTATCCTTGGTTCACAGCACTGCCTGCTTTTTCTTAGTCTGCCCTGCCTAACCAGGAACACCACCAAGTCCTTTTCATGCAACACCAACCACAGAAAACTTTCTCTGTTAACAGGTCTTTATGCGTCCCCTCCCTTTCCTATCCGTATTGTTTCCATATACCCTACAAATGCAGATAACCTCCACGATATGGAAACAGTCTGAAAGCATATGAACTTTATATTTATCGTTCTTCTTCCTGTTTATCAAATTATCTTTCTCAATTCCTATGCCGAACACACTAGAAAATGGATTGATGCCTATCAGATGAGAAATGAGGAAGGCGAGATGGAAAGTAAGCGAAGCCTGATGAGGAGGATTTACATTCCGGAGATAAATGCAATTGTTAAGCGCAAGGGATTCGGGAAGCTGAATGACTTTGAACAATTATGCTAGGTTCTGCCCTTCGGGTACCTGTTAAAAATAATGATGAAGATGGTATATTAAAAACAGAGGAAAGGCTGATGAAGAAGGTTATACCCAAAGGGCACCAAGTGGAAACGTACAGAAAATTTCATGATGCAGAATATCTCCGGTCGATAGGGATGGCAACGCAGATACAGGAGCAGCGCGAAAAAAATGCTATTTTGGATAGTTTTGAAGATGGTGTTGAACAGGGAATTAAACAAGGCGTTGAACAGGGAATTAAACAAGGCGTTGAACAGGGAAAAAAGAAGGTGAAAGATTGCTTTTAAATCGACTAATGAAAAGTAAATATCATCAAGACTGCTCAACATGGCTGTGCTCTTTATCAATGGAACAGCTCGATCTTGTATCCAATTTATTATTCACCTGTGATACCTTACAAAAACTGAAAAATCAGCCTGCTGTTCACAAATAATACATATAAAGTACACAATAAAACTGTTTCAAATTCAGGTTCCTTCTTACTTCAGGGTGTATGCAACAGGAGACTTCAACACTATTGTATTTATCAATAGAAGTTAAAGTCTCCCTGTTTTGAGTTTATCCACATTCGAGAAAGAACCCAAATTCATAAAAACAGTTTTTCGACAGTTGCATATAGAAAATAATTGGTGTCTGCTGTTTTTATCAAGGTATAAAGCCTGCATAAATAGAAACAGATGTTCGCGGCACTTAATATTCATTTGTTACATATTCTTTATCAGTAAATTGTTTCATTATGCTGTAATAAAATGAAAATAATTTTGAAAATCTATTGACAAATCATGTAAATCGGCTTTATAATCAAGACTATACATTCGATTGATTCAGGAAGAGTAACAGAACCCTCGGATCCAAAGAGAGCTGATGACGGTGGAAATTCAGCGTGAAGAGATCTTGTGAATGGCCCTGAAGAGAAGCATCGGCGAAAAGTGATGAGTAGCTGATGACGCAATTCCCGCGTTATCTGAGGAAGCAGACATGTTGGTGTTTGTATAAGAGTGTTTTGCATTTGTCTTTTCGCAAAACGTATAGGTGGCTAAACGAAGATCCTTCGTCCTATGATACAGGGCGGAGGTTTTTATTTTTATTCTCACTCTTATACAGTAGCAGGAAAGGAAAATAGAATGGAAAATACAGAAGCAATTCTCTACTGTCACAGCAGACGATGGCGCAGCTTTTAACAGCCGCCTATGCAGAGGACAGGAGGAACCCTATGATCTATCCCGATTTACAAACTGTGCGTATTTACGCAGACACATATACACGAATTCCCGTTTACACAGCACTGGATTATGAAGCAGATGATATGCTTGATCTGTATGCAGCGCTGCGGGGACCCTATTCATTTTTTCTGGAAAGCGGTGTTCTGAACTCGTATGGCCGCTATTCCATCATCGCTTTACCCTGTAGGAAACGCCTGATAAGCAGAGGTGGAACTACAGCTCTCATTCAATACGATGAAACAATACAGCTGGATGGAAATCCACTGGACATCCTAAAGAAAGAAATGCAGGAATGTGCTCCCATCTATCCGGAGCTGCCGGTATTTACAGGAGGAGCAATCGGTCATTTCAATTATGATATGATTCGCTTATTTGAAGCCATTCAGGATACCCGGCTTCCCTCTCTAAAGCTTCCCCTGATGCAGTTTGCATTTGTGGAAGAGCTGCTGGTGCTTGATCATGAACAGCACCGGCTGTATGTCATTGTGAATATGCAGACACAAAACGGATGTCCGGACAACGCCTATGACAAAGCGGTTCAACGCATTTACGAGCTGCAGGCTTTCCTGTCACACAGAAAGCCGTATAGTGGAAAGCCACTTGCAAGGCGAACCGTCACAAGCTCCATGAATAAGCAGCAATTCATGGCTAACGTGGAACAGGCGCAGAAGCACATACAGGAAGGCGATATCTTTCAGGTTGTACTGAGTCAGCGTATGGAGGCTTCGTATACAGAGGATCCATTGGATGCGTATGTCCAGCTTCGTTCACTGGGGAAAAGCCCCTATATGTATTATCTTGATTTTGATGAATATGTCATTGCCGGTGTTTCACCGGAGCTGCTGTTAAAGGGGCGCGGACGTTCCATTATGACGATGCCGATTGCCGGCACCCGTCCCAGAGGAGCTGATGAACAGGAGGATCTGAAAGCAGCACGATCCCTGCTGGAGGATCCCAAGGAGAATGCAGAGCACAGCATGCTCGTTGATTTAGGACGGAACGATATCGGCAGGGTATCGGATATCGGCAGTGTTCAGGTTCGGCATATGAAGCAGGTGCAGCGTTATTCCCATGTCATGCATATGACGAGCGAGGTACACGGTCGACTGAAGGAAAGCTGTGATATCTATGACGCACTCGCCAGTGTCCTACCGGCAGGAACTCTGTCCGGTGCGCCGAAAATCAGTGCAATGAATATCATTGAACAGCTGGAGCCGGTAAAACGGGAAATTTACGGTGGGGCTATCGGCTTCTTAGGCTACAATAAACAATTTGATGCCTGTATCACCATCCGTACCTTTATCTTTCATAACCATAAGGTCTATTTACAGGCAGGAGCCGGAATCGTAAAGGATTCCGTACCGGAAAAGGAATATGAGGAAACGCTGCATAAAGCAAAAGCCATGCTTCGTGCAGTACACGGTGAGGTGACGGTATGATTGTAATCATCGATAACTATGATTCCTTTACCTACAATCTCTATCAGGCAGTTGCCGTATATGCGCAAGATGTCATCGTATTGCGAAATGATGCTGTTGATGCCTCTATGCTGCAAAAGCTGAAGCCGACTGCTCTCGTGTTTTCACCGGGGGCAGGTCATCCCCATGCTGCCGGAAATATGGAATCTATCATTCAGCAGTGTTACAGGGATATTCCCATGCTGGGAATCTGTCTGGGGCATCAGGCCATAGCTGAGGTGTTTTCTTCCAGAATCACCTATGCAAGGGTGATTCGGCACGGTGAGTGCGATGCAATCACGCAAACAGCACCCTGCGCGCTGTTCGATGGTCTTTCCACCACATTTTTGGCAGCCCGCTATCATTCTCTGGTTGTAGAACAGCCGGGTGAGGAGCTCATCGTAACTGCTGAAAGCAGCACAAAGGAAATCATGGCGATTCAGCATCACCGCTATCCTGTATACGGCATTCAGTTTCATCCGGAATCGATTCTGACACCGGACGGTATGCGAATTATTGAGAATTTTATAACGAAAGCGAGGAGCTATGTATGTTAAAGGAATATATTAAAAAGGTCAGTGAACACCATGATCTGACAACAGAGGAAATGAAAACTGCCATGAATATCATTATGGATGGCAGAGCAAGCAGTGAACAGGTCAGCGCATTTCTGATCGCAATGAAGATGAAAAAGGAAAGTCCTGCGGAAATCGCAGCAGCGTCCAGGGTCATGGTAAGCAAGGCGACACCGCTTCCAACCGATGTGAAAGGTATTGTCGATATCGTCGGCACCGGTGGTGACTGTCTGAATACCTTTAATATTTCCACCACCTCCTCCTTTGTATTGTGCGGTGCAGGACTGGCAGTTGCCAAGCATGGAAACCGCGGCGTATCGAGTAAAAGCGGAAGTGCGGATACCCTGGAGGCACTGCATGTCAACATCACCCTTCCGCCAAAGGAAGCAGCCTATCTGCTGGAGAAGGTTGGCATCACCTTTCTGTTTGCCCAGACCTATCATGAAAGCATGCGGCATGTCGGCCCGATCCGCAGACAGCTTGGATTAAAGACAATGTTTAATATTCTCGGACCCCTGACGAATCCGGCACATCCCGATACCTATGTCATCGGTGCCTACAATGAGGAAATGGCAGATGTCATGATTCATGTCTATCAGGAAATGGGTGTTAAACAGGCAGTGGTTGTGCATGGGGACTGCGGTATGGATGAGGTTTCCATGACCGGAGATACCCTTGTACATGAGTTAAAGGACAATCAGATTCGTACGTATACGATTTCTCCGGAGCAATTCGGCAGAAAGCGCTGTCAGCTCCAGGAGCTTGTCGGCGGAGACAGTGTGGAAAACGCCAAAATTCTCATGGATATTTTACAGGGAGAGCACAGTGCCAAACGGGATGCCGTTTTACTGAACAGCGGTCTTGCCCTGTATATCAGCGGACGTGCTGACACCATGGAAGACGGAATCAGGCTGGCTGAGCAGAGTATCGACAGCGGACAGGCGCTGGCGAAATTCAGGATGTTTCAACAGCTGTCACAGGAGGTAGGTGCATGATACTGGATACGATCATAGAAAAGAAAAAAACTACACTGGAGGAGGAGCTGATGCGGATGCTTCCAAGAGAACAGGGTAAGATCGCCAAGCAGATGAAGCTGTATGATTCATTATTCGTTATCGGAGAAATAAAAAAAGCAAGTCCCAGCAAGGGTGTCATTGTAGAGGATTTCAGCGCTGCGCGCTTTGCGAATGCGTATGATGAGGCAGGTATCAATGCCATCTCCATACTGACAGAACGCAATTTCTTTCAGGGCGGCTTGGAAAATATAGAAATTGCCCGTTCCGTGAGCGATCTTCCTATTCTGCGCAAGGATTTCATTATGGATGCCCGCGAGGTTGTGCAGACAAAGCGTATTGGCGCAAACATGATGCTGCTGATTGTGGCTATGCTGGATGATGCAACCCTGCGTGAATTCTATCAGCTGGCACGCTTTCTCGATCTGGAGTGTATCGTGGAGGTACTCAATGAAAAGGAGCTGGAGCGGGCATTGCAGCTGCAGCCGGAAATCATCGGTATCAATAACCGCGACCTGCATACCTTTGCCGTATCTCTGGAAACAACAAAGCGTCTGGCTTCCAGAATTCCTGCGGATATCAGTATCGTTTCCGAAAGTGGAATTTTCACACATGAGGATATGGAGTATGTAAGAAAAGCAGGTGCAGATGCTGTTTTAATCGGAGAGAGCTTCATGCGCTGTCCGGATATCCGTACCCACCTGCAGGAGCTGAAGTATGGCAGTTGTAAAGCTGTGCGGTATTAAAAGTGAAGAGGATGCGGCACTGATGAATGAGGTGAAGCCGGACTATGTCGGCTTTGTATTCGCTCCCGGAAAGCATCAGATATCCGCAGCCTCCGCCTGCAGGCTTTCAAATATCATCCGATACAGCAGACTTGTCGGTGTTTTTGTGAATGAACAGCCTGCCGTCATAGCTAAAATTGCCAAGCAGACAGGTCTGGATGTTATTCAGCTGCACGGAGATGAAAGCGATGCGGATATCCGGCAGCTGAAAGAAAGCTGCAATTGTGAAATATGGAAGGCTCTGCGTATCGGTCAAATCGAGGATATGGATGCTGCAGCGTTTCCGCATGCGGATCGTCTGCTTGTGGACAGCTATGTACAGGGCCTGCGCGGAGGAAGCGGAAAGCGAATCGCTATGGATTTATTACAGAAGCTGGACGTGTCCAGACTCATCATTGCCGGTGGAATCTGCAGGGATAACGTAAAGGAAATTCTGGCATTGCAGCCTTACGGCATTGATGTCTCCAGTGCACTGGAGACCAATGGCAAAAAGGATAAGGAAAAAGTGCGCACGTTTATGAAGCAGCTGAAGGGTTGAACAGAAGCAGACCAAGCACTGTAAAGGAATACTGCAATGGCGTGCATTTTACAAGATAGATGCCCGTAAAAAGCGGGAGATGGGAGGCAGTATGACAAAAGGAATGTATGGAGCGTTTGGCGGACAATATGCGCCGGAAACACTCATGATTGCTCTGGAGGAGCTGGAGAATGCCTATGAGCAGGTAAAGGATGATGCGGATTTCCAGCAGGAGCTTCAGTTTTATTTAAGGGAATATGCGAACCGTCCTTCTCTGCTGTATTATGCAAGGAAGATGAGCGAGGAACTGGGCGGTGCAAAGATATATCTGAAGCGGGAGGATCTGAATCATACCGGTGCGCACAAGATCAATAATGTGCTGGGGCAGGCATTGCTGGCAAAACGAATGGGAAAAACGAAAATCATTGCGGAGACGGGTGCCGGGCAGCATGGGGTTGCCTCCGCAACAGCGGCGGCTCTTTTCGGTATGGAATGTGAGGTGTTCATGGGGGTTGAGGACATGCGCAGACAGTCGCTGAATGTATTCAAGATGGAGCTGCTGGGGGCAACGGTTACCGGGGTATCCAGCGGCACTGGCACCTTGAAGGATGCCTGCAATGAGGCCATGCGTGCATGGGCTTCCCGCTGTGATGATACCTTTTATGTTCTGGGCTCCGCTGTCGGACCTCATCCGTATCCGATGATTGTCCGTGATTTTCAGAAAATCATTTCAGAGGAAATGAAGGCGCAGTGTCTGGAAAAGGAAGGTCGTCTGCCGGATGCGGTTATTGCCTGTGTGGGCGGCGGCAGCAATGCTATCGGTACCTTTTATGATTTTCTGAAGGATGAGGATGTTGCCCTGATCGGATGTGAGGCGGCGGGAAAAGGGATTCATACCGAACAGCATGCCGCAACCATTGCACGCGGCAGTGTCGGTGTCCTGCATGGCATGAAATCACTGTTTCTACAGGATGATGACGGTCAGATCATGCCGGTGTATTCCATTTCCGCAGGACTGGATTATCCCGGAATCGGACCGGAGCATGCCGACCTTGCCCAAAGCGGGCGCGTGCAATATGTGCCAGTCACAGATGATGAGGCGGTTGCGGCTTTTCTGTATCTGACAAAAACAGAGGGCATCATACCGGCAATCGAAAGCAGTCATGCGCTGGCCTATGCCATGAAGCTTGCCCCGACCATGTCAAGGGACAGCATACTCGCAGTCACCCTGTCCGGACGTGGTGACAAGGATGTAAAAAGTATTGCGGAATATCTGGAGGTGGACATTCATGAATAGAATCGATGCAGTATTCAAGAGATTGAAGCAGGAACAAAAAACGGCCTTCATCGGCTTTCTGACAGCAGGTGATCCGGATATTCCCACATGTATGGAATGTGTGAAGCAGCTGGAACAAAACAGCTGTGATATCATTGAAATCGGAATCCCCTTTTCCGATCCGATTGCGGAGGGACCCGTCATTCAGGAGGCAAGTCTTCGCGCCTTACAGAATGATATCACAACAGAGACTGTTATGCGTATGGTGTCGAACATTCGCGAGTTCTCCCAGATTCCTCTTGTTTTCCTCCTGTATTACAACCAAATCTTCAAATATGGGGCAAGCCGGTTTCTCAGAGAAAGCGAAGCTGCCGGTATTGATGCGCTGATCATTCCCGATCTTCCCATGGAGCACCGTGAGGAATTAAAGCCGCTTGCGGATGCACATCATATACAGCTGATTTCCCTGGTAACACCTGTTTCCAGTGTCCGTAAGAAAAGCATTGCGGAACAAAGTGAAGGCTTTCTGTATTGCGTGACATCCCTTGGTGTAACCGGCGAGCGAACAGAATTTCAGGCGGATTTGAAGGCATTTCTAAACGAACTTTCCGCTTACAGCGATACGCCAAAGGCACTTGGCTTCGGTATTTCCACTCCACAGCAGATTACCGAGATGAAGTCCTATGCGGACGGTGTGATTGTCGGCAGTGCCATTGTGCGGCAGATCGGGCGACTGGCGAAGCAGGAAATTACGCTGGAAGAGATCGGCAGCTTTGTGAAAACACTTGCGGATGCGGCACATGCCTAGAAAGGGACAATGCGTCCTTTTTTTGTACCGATTGCAACGAACGCTTCACCACTTCTACAGATGTACCTCCTATACCAGCCACCTTCTTCAGCTCACGTAAACCGGCGGCTTCTCTGCCCTGCCGTGATGATTTATCAGCTAAGCACTAACAGAATACATGCAGAAGCAAAAATGCATAGTTTATTTCCGCTTTATGGCAGTATTCTCTGTACCTTGGGATAAAAAAACCCTTATTTCAAACAATAGATTTGTTTCATCCGACTGCCTGTGAATAAGGGATTTTTTACAGTATGAATTTCATAGTTCCTTTCTCGATTATGGATAAACTCAAAACAGGAGCTTCAACATC
This sequence comes from Erysipelatoclostridium sp. DFI.2.3, assembly GCF_019132535.1. Taxonomy (NCBI): domain Bacteria; kingdom Bacillati; phylum Bacillota; class Erysipelotrichia; order Erysipelotrichales; family Coprobacillaceae; genus Thomasclavelia; species Erysipelatoclostridium sp. DFI.2.3. The sequence goes on from NZ_JAHOOJ010000003.1 coordinate 250,260, forward strand.
ATTGTATTTATCAATAGAAGTTGAAGTCTCCCTTTTGCATACACCCTAATGTTAGAAAGAACCTTTACATCATGTTATTTGCTTTTTCTTTCATCTTTAAAAACCGTTTTTTCTGCCTGTTCCTTGATAGTTTCCAGATTTGTTTTATACTGCTTGAATTTCTCAAGTGCCATCGCATCCGTCTTTTCATCCTCATAAAGGTAAATTGAATCTACATTTATCATATCAGATTCCTCAGACAGATCCGTTTCCTTTGCAGAGCTGATTCCGGTGATCTTCACATCGTAATAATCTGTATTCTTTTCTGTGGAATACTTACTATCCTCTGTAACCTTTGTGCGATAAACATAATGTGCTGTACCGGTATGATCATAGGAACGATATTCATAATACACACCGATCAGCGCGACATGTTCAACAGTTACCTTGGTTGAAGAGAAAAAAGATGTGCTTCTGTCTTTTATATAGGCTTCCAATGCTGCTTTTGCCGCTGCCTCAAATTTATCAGAGCTTGCCTTTGGAATCTCTGCAAAGGTTTTATATACGATTTCCAATCCCTCTACCTTTACCTTCTTCTCTGGATTTTCCACCTTTACTTTACAGCTGTCTGCGGTAACCTGACTGTATTCAGCTTTCAAAACTGCATCATCGCCGTTTTTCAGTTCGCCATCCTTTTCCACCTTATAGGTAACATCGCTCATAAACATACGGATATCCTCGTTTGTATGATCATAATCCGGATTACAATTGATATCCGCCGTTCCTTCACCGGATACGCCTTCAAAGGTAACGGTACAAGCAGAGGTCAAATCAATCGGTGTCTTCTTTACACTCTGATAAATACTGAATCCAGCAATACAAACGATAACGACTGCCGCCGCAATACCGCCTATGATTGTATTCCGTCTGCCTTTTTCCGACTTGTAATATGCCTTGCATTTCTCAGAAAGCTTAAGAGCATGATCCTGGGCTGCTGCTGATGCCTTTGATACAGCCTCTCCGGCAGCTTTTGCGCCCTCACTTAAATCCTTCATTGCCTCCTCGGCTTCTACCTGCTCATTCCTTTTCACAAACAGGATATAGATACTGATTCCTGCTGCTGCAATTTGTGCAAGCACCATGATGACGAGCATGATTCCCTTGTTATCCATACTGCCGGAATACGCCATCGCAGCGGTGAAATCACCACTTGCCAAAGCATGTACAGCCCGTATTGCCGAAAAGCAGAAAAGCCCCATCAGCAATGCAGCACCATTGCAGCCAAGCAAAAGCTTTCCCATAAATGAAGCATCCTTCAGATAACCGATTCGAAACGCATATCCTCCAACCAGTATTACAAGGATGACAAAATCGATGTAATACAGCACACACAGACTGCGTAAGGAAGACAATGCACTTGATAATCCGGATAAGCTGTCCAGTCCCTGTCCCGCTGTGAGGTAAATAATCAGCATAATTACTGCCAGAATACCTCCCGCAATACTACCATACATCAGATATTTTCTTGTTGCATACTTTTTTAACAATTCCATTTCATTCCCCTTTCAAACAGCAAAAAAGCTATTCATGTAAATTATTATATCACACAATATCACATTGTTTAAAAAAACATATACATTTTATGAATAACCGCCGCTTATTTTTCAAGATTCAAACCGCTTGACATCTGTATCGGAGAAGTTCATAATGAACGGTGTTCAAGTTGGAGGTGGTTTATGAACAAGGTTGTTACCTCAAAAGAGGAGCTTCTGGATACTGCCAGACAGATTGTATTTCAAGAAGGCATTGATCAGCTCAGTATCCGGGTACTTGCTAAAAAACTGAATATTTCCGTTGGTGCTGTTTACAACTACTTCCCGTCAAAGTCCGACCTGCTGCTTGCCATTGTGGAAAGCTTCTGGAAAGGAATTTTTCACAAGGATATCTGCATTCTCAGTGAAACACTTCCCTTTGCGGATTTCTATGAGGTTGTATACCACCGGCTTGCAGAGCATATGGAGGATTTCTTTTCCGTACTGCTGGGTCAGCTGGATATATTGCGCAATACTGAAAAAGAGCGTGGAAAGCTGATGGAGGAACGTTATCAGCAGCATATCCGCGAGGGATTCCTTTATGCCCTGCAGCAGGATTGCGATATCCCTGAGCATATCTGGAATGCTACCTTCACAAAGGCTGCCTTCATCGATTTTCTGATGGAGCATATGATGAATGATTTATCGCACCAAAGAAGGAGCTGTACCTTCACAAAGGAGCTTATCTGCCGGCTGCTTCAGGTAACGCACGGAACAACTACTCACGGTCCAAAATAAACCATGGTCATATAATAAGGAGGAAGTCATGCAGGCTGTTATGGAAACTGCTTTTGATATTTTATATTTATGCACCGTATGTATACTGGGAATCACCATGATACGAAAGGCAAGAGGAAACCGTATGCTTTTCTTATTTGGCATCATGGCGGTAACCCTCGGGCTGGGAGACGCCTTTCATCTTATCCCCAGAGCCTATGCATTATGCACTGACGGACTTGCGGCTCACACGGCAGCATTGGGAATCGGAAAATTTATCACATCCATTACGATGACCATTTTCTACCTGCTGCTGTTTCGCATATGGGAGTTGCGTTATAACAGACACCGTCCCCTGCTTCGCACAGGCATGTATCTGCTTGCCTTGCTCCGCATGGCACTCTGCGTCTTTCCGCAGAATGCATGGACAAGTCCGAATGCACCGCTTAGCTGGGGTATCCTTAGAAATGTGCCGTTTGCATTGATGGGACTTTGGATCATCGTGCTGTTTTATCAGCAGGCAAAGCAGAAGGAGGATTTCGATTTCAAATACATGTGGCTTGCCATCACACTGAGTTTTCTGTTTTACATTCCGGTCGTCTTATGGGCTGATACCCTGCCAATGATTGGAATGCTGATGATTCCCAAGACACTCGCCTATGTATGGGTTGTATGGATGGGATATCAAATGATGAAAAAGGAGCTGAATTATTTATGAAAAAAACAATCAATCTTGCATTTTTATATGCGATTCTCGCCATGATTGGCGGAGTCTTTTATCGAGAATTTACAAAGCTGAGCGGCTTTGATGGACGCACGGCATTATCCTTTGTGCACACCCATTTGTTTCTGCTGGGAATGGTTATGTTTCTGATTGTCACCTTTTGTATCAAGCTGTTTGCCATTCAGGAATCAAAGAAGTACAGGGCGTTTATCATCGTGTATAATATCGGTGTTCTTCTGACCTCCCTGATGCTGGCGGTCCGTGGTGTTCTTCAGGTAAATGGCAGCACACTGACTTCTGCGGCAAACGGTATGATTTCCGGCTTTGCAGGTATTGGACACATTCTGGTTGGTATCGGTATGATTCTCCTCTTCCTGATGCTGAAGGAGAAGGTGAAGGAATAATGCACGTAGCAAAGAAATATCTGCTTCTGACAGCAGGCATTGTATGGGCAGCCGCAGGCTTCAATATTGTCAGGATCGGATGGCTGAGTACCAGCTATATGAGCATAGCAACTGCTGCTGCCGCGGTTATCACCTTCCTGATTTTCTACCATATGATTTTTAAAAAGCTGATTCATAAGCATACAGAGCGCATTCTTGCCAATACAGAAGATCGTATGCATATCCTGCGCTTCTTTGATGCAAAATCCTATATTATCATGATCTGTATGATGAGTTTTGGTATTGCCCTGCGTGCATCGCATCTTTGGCCGGATGTATGTATCAAGTCCTTCTATACCGGTCTTGGCTGCGCACTGCTTGCGGCCGGAATCGGCTTCATACGACAGTATGTAAAAACCAGTACCTTCCGATTGCATGCGAATTAGTCAAAACGATACAGCCTGTTTTGCACTACACTACAAAAAAGAAGAGAATTCAAATTTTACGTAAGGTATCTTTGAATTCTCTTTTTCATTTGTAATTGCTTTTTCTGGACAACCAGTTGTTTTATGCTTAACGGCTTTCTATTCCATCTTTTTTATTACACAGGTTTTCTTGTAGAAGGCGATGCCGTACCCGAGAATGTCGGTATAGCCCTTTCTGTGCAGACCCTCGATATACTGCTTTTCTTTGATCTGTTGTATTGCCAGCTCTGCACTCTTTTCCACATCCTCTTCACGCTTTGCCACCTTTAATTCAAGCAGCAGTCCTCTGTTCTTGTTATACGCCGGTAGAACTGCAAGGTCGCACCTTCCAAATCCGGATTCCTGATTGGAAACAATGCGATAGCTGCCCTTCCCCTGCAGCATGCCGTTTAGAAATCCATGATAATACTTCTCGTCATAATCAAAATAGCTCATGGATTGAAATAATACGGTATTCAGAATTTCGTTCGCTTCTTCCACATGCTCCTGCAGAAGTGCTTCCAGAAACGATGCCTGGTAGCTTCTGATCTGCTGCTTAAACCATTCTTCAAAAATGGTTGTGTAGATGTACTGTATTTCTTTATTGGGAATCATAAGCTGATAGGTGTTTGTGTCCGTTTTGCTTATAGCCTTCAGATAGCCGGTAAACAACAGAAAGCTGTATAGATTGTCTGTATCATCCAGTTCCCGATACGTCAGCTCCGGTTTGATTGTTTTTTCAATCATGCCGCCGCTGGACAAGATGTCAAAATCCTGTTTCATTTCCGCATTCCCCTGCTGTATGAAACGATATATCACATCATTACCACTCGTATTTGCCCAGAAGGATTCAGGTTCATCATCCTTCTGAATGATTTTTTTACATACATCAATACACTCCAGGGATTAGGCTCTGCCCACTAGTAGTGTAAATATCCTGATTACCATATCGATAACCATCGCGCCACGGGCGGGCAGCGCCTACCATTCCTTCACAGTACGTTCAAACTTTCTAAGCTCATAGTCATTCAGTAGACACATCACTTCTTCAGGTGTAAAGCCAAAATCTGAACTGGACTGTTTGTCAAAAACAGAATAGACATTAAAATTATTAAGACCTGTAAAAATCGATTCTTTTGCAATCCTCAGGCAGCCTGTTAATACCCCTTTTTCCAAGGCATCGTTTGTTTTTAATGCAGCACTGAAAACATTTCTTAAAAATTCCACCATTTGATCATAATAGCCATGCAGATAGGCACTTTGCAAGGGTACATCGCGCCATGGGCGGGCAGCGCCTATTCGTCAATCAACAGGATAACGTTTTGATGATAATGCTGCTGAAGACACTCGCAAAGGAATTTCAGCGCTGTCTGCTGGCTGACTTCATTCTTTGTTCCCATATAATATGCAGTCAGCAGTTCCTTGTCGATTGCATTGATTTGTTCACTTTCCAGTAATTCCTGATTTCGGCGGATGATATCACGAATGAAAACACTATACATTTCCAATTGCTTTTCGAAGGTGGTTTGCTTCATTTCCTTAAAGAAATCATGAGGACAGGATATTTGTTTAGATGCTCAACAGCATCACGCCGTTTCATAATATTTAAGCCGTTAAAGAGATAGGCGTTTTTTTTTGCTTAATGGAAAAGAAGTAGTACAGCGTGCTCATATTCAGTGTCTTACCAAACCGGCGCGGTCTTGTATATAGGACCACCTTTTCCTCCAGAACATTTTTGATAAACATTGTTTTATCCACATAGTAATACTCTTTTTCTATCAGTTCTTTAAAGTCCTCGATTCCTATCGGCAAGCGCTTCATGATCATCAGCTCCTTGTATTTTTATACCACGTCCCCTGTTTTACACCAAAAGATTTCGCCATGATGCCAGCTAAGGATGTTTGCGCCTTATTAAGATAGAAGAGTATGAACAAGGGTGCTTATCATACAGCTACTTTTGTCTGGTATGTCCTCCTTTATTTACGATATACAAATACATAACAGTTCCAACAAATATAATCCAGCCATACCCCATACTATAGTCATATACAGCATGGAGTAAGATAGGAATCCATAACGTTTTAGATTCCTCAAATACATAAATAAAGCCATATCCGATAAACAGACCAAATCCTATATTCGATATGCAATCTGTCAGAAATACAGACAGATCACCACCAACCACTACCGTTGGATATACGGCATGTGTGATTCCCCGGAATAAACTGCTCAATACAATTGCCAAAGCTGTATTCTCTTTTTTCATTATGGAATACATCACACCCCGATACAAATACTCCTCTGAAAACCCGATGATGATTAAATCCTGTATAAACAGATAGAAGCCAGGCATGTTAAATTGCTGATGTACAACAAAAAAACACAATACATAATGCATAATAACAATAACAGATACGTATGTCTGATTCTAAAAAGCGAACCTGTATCCTTTCGAAATACAAGTAAGCAGATAATCGGGAGCAGCATCACCGCTATCATTTGTGTAATTACTGATGATATGGATAAAACACGCAGATCAACACCTGCCACTTTTGCAATATACAAAACAACATATAGGATCCCTATTTCCAAGCAGCCAATTATAAACGCCGTTCATATGTTTTTCATTATTCACCTCATAACAGTAATTCCTGCTGGTGTTCTCACCTAATGCAGGCTATCATTCTAAAATAATCAAGCAAGCGGGAAAATCGTATGAATGGCCAGCCGATGCGCTTCCTTTTGTGCAAACACGGTACCCTGCATACCTTCGCACAGCTCCTTTACAATAGCAAGCCCAAGACCTGTATCTCTGCCGCTACCACCATTGTCCTTTGTATAAAAGCGTTCAAAAATCGCCTTTGTATCTACATCATCCACAAGGTCATTCTCAAACACAAGCTCGCATGTGTTGTCTGTTCGTTTTGCAGAGATAACAAAGGTCCCAAAGCCGTGACGCAGTACATTGACACACAGATTATGCAGCATTCGCTTCAGATATACCGGATCACCTGTCAGCATTGTCATAGGATCGACCTCCAGTTGAACCTGCAGCTCCTGCTGTTTGAAATCCTTATAATAATGCAGCAGTACTTCACTCAGTATATCATGGATACGAATCGGCTCCGGATGAAACTCAATGCTGGCACTGCTCAGACGGGTATACAAAAACAGCTCCTCCAGTAAATCCTGCAGATATGTCATACGTGCCCGGATCACCTGAAAGCAATGCTGCCGTTCCTCTTCGCCCTCTGCCGTTTCCAGCATTTGCAGATACCCGCTGATACTTGTCAGTGGAGTGCGGATATCATGTGATATATTGGTTATCAGATGTTTAAAATTATGGTCCATCCGCATCGCCTTCACACTTTCCTGCATATAATATTCCCGCAGCTTCTGCATTTCCTCGCATAGTGCCTTCATCTGCGGATCAATGGATGCTGAATAAAACCGGAAGGTGCTATGCTCCCGGTTGGTGTAGGTCAGCTGTTCTCTGATACAGCGGACATTTTTATGCTGAAGGAAGAGAAGCAGTAAAAGGAACAGACACAGCAATCCTAATACAAGCACGATAATTTCCAGCATATTGTTCCCTCTCTTCCTTATTTCAAATCTTTTTTCCGCAGCAGTACATAACTGCCTATATTATACAAGATTGCACTGGTAATTGCCACCATAGCAGCCCGGCTGTAGAATACAGCGTCCCAGGAATACGGCAGCTGACCGGATATCGCATACAGAATATAATCCGTATACTCCACCTTCAGTAATGACATAATCCCGGCATGCAGCATAAATACCGTCATACTGCCATAGCCTACAGACACCAGAATAGCAAGCACTTTGCTTCCGGTCGCATGAATGAGCATATTCAGAAAGGATGCAATTACAGTCAGTATCAGCATCTGCATCAGGGAATAGCATATAAACTGCAGGATGGAGAAGGAGGCAAAGGAATCCTGCTGCCACAGATTCTCCACTACAACCATGACAATGATCACAGCCTAGTATATAAACGCGGTGATAAATGAAAACACAAAGCGTTCCAGCAACAGCAGCTCCTTACGGTGCATCATCGGATAGATATTCTTCACGAAGCCGCTGGCATATTCCTCACAGAAAAACAAAGACAGAAAGATCAGTACCGCTATCTGATAAAAAGAGCTTTTAGGAAAGTAATAAAGAAAATCAACAAGTGTATCCTTTCCCTGATGAAAGGTCGCAAACGGTGTATTGTTCTGCAACCCCACAGCAGTCGTCAGCCATAAATACAACAGCAGCATAACGGTCATCGAAATATAAAAGGACTTCTGCCGCACCATACGATATAAATCCATTTTCAGATTATTCCACATGTTCTTCTCCCTCCTTCAGGAAATAGGCTTCCAAATCCTGATGATGATCCTCCATGCCATAAAGTGCCACATCATGCAGTACCAGCTGTCGTGCGATATGGGAGGGGTCCTCATAATGATCATACAGACGCAGAATCCCCTTTGGCAGCACCTCATAGGTTTGAACAAAGCATGTTTCCTCCAGGATAACACTTGCCTTTTTCACATCATCCACCCGCAGCTGAAAGCAGTCCCTGCAGCGTTCCAGCAATTCCTCCTTTGTGAACTGCTCAATAATTTTACCAGAACGAATCACAACGAAATCCGTAGCAACCTTATCCAGCTCCGCCAGCATATGGGAGCTGATCAGGATACTCATGCCGCGTTCCTCCTGCAGACGCTTCAGCAGATCACGCATATCGCAGATTCCCTGCGGATCGAGTCCGTTTGTCGGCTCATCCAGAATCAGCAGCTCGGGATCCCCCAGCAATGCCATCGCAATTCCCAGACGCTGCTTCATTCCCATTGAGAAATCGCCTGCCTTTTTCTTTCCTGTAGTCGAGAGTGAGCAAAGCTTTAAAAGCTCTGTTATCAGCTCATGGCTGCAGCACCCAAGCATAAGTGCCTTCATTTTCAGATTATCATACGCATTCAACGCCGGATACAGTCCCGCATGTTCTATCAGCGTCCCTACACGCCGGAATACAAACGGGTCCTCACCGGGATGCTTGCCAAACAGCTTCAATTCCCCCTGTGTTTCATGCAGCAAACCGCTCATCAGCTTCATAAGCGTGGACTTTCCTGCACCGTTTGGTCCGATCAGACCAGTAATCGATCCTTTTTTCATATGAAAAGATACCTGATCTACTGCTGTGAAATTATGAAATTTCTTTGTCAGGGCCTTCGTTTCTACGATCCATTCCTTCATATTATCATTCCTTCCTTGTACATGAAGATTATAGCAAATGAAGTTTCAGAAACTGTCTGGAAAAGGTTAAGAAAGAATAAAGAAAAGGACCTTAGTCCTTCCATTTGAATCCGATGCCCCATATCGTTTCAATATATTCCTGTTTCGAAACTGCATGCAGCTTGCTTCGGATATTACTGATGTGAACATTGATGGTCTTGTCATCTCCCAGATAATCATCTTCCCATGCATATTCATAGATTTCCTTTTTCGTACGTGCCCGTTTTACATCCCGCATCAGCAGCTCCAGAATCCTGTATTCATGTCTTGTCAGACGAATTTTCATCCCCTGAATTTCCAGATGACAGAAATCCGGCAGAAGAACAACACCGTCTACAGCAATGGCATGCTCCTGCTTCGACATTCGTTTGCGCAGCTGAACCTGAATTCTGGCCTTCAGCTCCTTTAAATCAAACGGTTTGCATAAATAATCATCAGCACCCTCATTCAGCAGAGCCACGCGGTCGTCGATTCCATCCTTTGCGGATAGCACGATAACCGGAAGCTGCTTTTGCTTCAGCTCCCTGAGAAGCTGTTCTCCACTGACTCCCGGCAGCATCAAATCAAGCAGTACAAGCGATACTTCGGTGTGCTGCAAAATCAGACGTGCCTCTGTTCCGGAATATGCGTCCACACAGATATAGTCCTTTTCCAAATATTCATCGATCATATTGTGGATGGTTTCGTCATCCTCCACAATCAATATATGTTCTTCACTCATAGCTTGTAAAGTCCTTTAAGGGCAGTGTGTCGGTTATCTTCATGCCAAGGCCCGAAAGCAGCGCAATGCCTTCCTCACGATATGAATCTGTCTCCAGTGCAGCCGGCTCATGGGCATCAACTCCGATGATCGCCGTATTGCCAACCTCTGCCGCAGTCTTCCAGAAATCAATATGCGGATACTGCATGGTATGCATGATGTCATTATAGGCAGCACCTGCCAGATTGTATTCCAGTGGTATATGTAATTCCTTTGCAGCCTGGCACAGACGTATCGATTCGCGCTTTGCGACTTCATCAAACACACGACGGCCCCGCATGAACAGATCCGGATGACACAGGTAGGAATATAGATTGGTCTTCATCCCGGCGATGGCTTCATCCACATAGGCGATCAGCCATGCCTCCTCCTCACATGCGGTCCCAAAGTACACGCGTTCCTCATCCGTCTTAAAATAATGATTACCGAAAATGATATAGTCAAGCTTTTTGTCAATCAGAAACTGCTTTAGCCAATCGATATATTTGGGGAAATATTCGCATTCCAAACCGATTTTAATGGATATGCGATTCTTATATTTCTCTTTTAAAGATGAAACGGAGGCATAGTAGTCATCGAACTTCGACAACGGCATCCGCATATTCGCCACAAAATCGCTGTCATAATTCCATGGGGAATGATCGGAAAATCCAATTTCCTCATAACCGTTTTTTATGGCACTTATTACATATTCCTCATCCCTGCCTGAGGCATGCATACAGCGCCGGGTATGCATGTGATAATTTGTTTTACGCATAGCTGCTCCCTTCTTTTATCAACAGGTATACTATACCACAAGTTAAGAGGGAATAACAAAAAACCGACTGTATTTTATGCTTTTACATGCAATACATATAGCCGGCTTGCAAGTTTTGAAGTAGGCTGCCGTACAAACAACAGCCTGATTTCTACCTTTTTCCTTTGCCCTGTAAAGTGCCTGATCACTTCGTTCATACACATCATGAAAGCAGACCTGTGCATGTTCAACAAGACAGCAGCCTATGCTTATGGTCAGCGTTTTCTGCATCTGTGGCAGGCGGATGGTGCGAATACGCCGAGCAGGGTATCTATAACATGCTGCAGCTGTGCCTCATTCTGTATCCCGTTCAGATATATGCAGAACTCCTCCCCACCGATTCGTCCGGCAATATCATCCGGGCGCAGCACATTTTATATTTCATGCCTAAACTCAAAGCTTGCTGCAGCTACCTTTTCCGTGAAGGTATCGTAAAAGCAGTTTCTATCCCGTAAAGATATAGAAAAAAAGGTCAAGCCTATCATTTTTTTAACACGATATCCTCGACCTTTTCATTACACTGTTTTGCTTATATGACCACAGGTAAGACAATTTCCGATAACCACTTAATTAAAGTACACGAGTTCGTCATCCAGCGGCAGTACCTCGGTCAGCTGTTTTACATATAGAACCGGGACATCTCCCTGATATTCCTCATCAAATTCGACTGCAATCTGCGCCGTGATGCTGACCCAGTCCTTCGGGATCAGATTACTTGCATGCTCATAATGACACAGCAGCCCGATCAGTGAGGTATCATCTGCGCAACAGACCATGGCATAGCGTCCAAAGACAAATGCATTCGGTATTCCATCCACATGCGTTGCGATGACCTTTCCTTTCAGCTCTACGCTTTTTCCCTCATATTTACGGGGATGCTCGAGAGCGTCCATATACCACAGACCGTAATCGCCGTCCGCTATGCGTATTACATCCGCATGAAGATCAAACGGCATTTCGTCATCGCCAAGCTCCACGATCTGCCCATCTCTTGTCTCATAAATCAGCTGCGCACCCTTATTGATTGCTTTTATATTGTTTCTCAGATACAGCTTTTTCGTTGTTTCATCACAACGATTAAAGATAATCGTTTCCGAATGCAGCAGCTGATCGTAAATCAGGGAGCGCATATTATTCAGATAAACTTCAAACGTGGAGGCATCCACAGTAGAAAGAATTTGAACCAGCAGCCAGTCAAAGGGGTATTCTACATCCATAAAGCTATTTAAATTCCAGGTTCCGTTAAATTCAATCATCACTCGGTCAGGTTCAATCAGACTGTCACATTTCTTTAAAAACTCATAGCTCATCGCCGCTTCATTATCCACAGTAACCAGTGCGGTATTTGTTTTTGTCAGAAAATCATCATCGTAGTCTTCCATACCTTCTTCACAGGCGAGCAGCAGTGTGCGCTCTCCAGTATTGAATCCCGTATCAAGCAGTGTTTCCTTAATCAGTGTTGTTTTACCGCTTTCCAGAAATCCGGTAAACAGATATACAGGTACTGTCATAGCCTTCTCCTATTCCGCATGAAACAGCTCTTTCAGCTTATCTTCTTCAAGCTTGGAGCCGATGACACAAAATCTTCCGGTATAGGTTGGCTGCCCTTTTCGAATTTCATATTCTTCCGGAACCAGATCAAAATACAGCCATTCCTTACTTTCAGTTTTCAGCATTCCCTTAGCACGCAGGATGATGCCGTATTCCTCACTATTGGAGAGTTTCTCCAGAATTTGGCGAAGCTCCTCTTCCCCATAGGTGCGTACGGTTTCCATTCCCCAGCTGGTAAACACCTCATCCGCATGATGATGGTGATGATCATGATGATGCCCACAGCTGCAGCTTTCCCCATGCTCGTGATGATGGCCATGGTCGTGACTGCATTCCTCACCTTGCTCGTGATGGTGGTCATGGTCGTGACTGCATTCCTCATCATGCACGTGATGGTGGTCATGGTCGTGACTGCATCCCTCACCATGCTCATGATGGTGGTCATGGTGCTGATGGCATGTCGGACAGATGTCCGCTTCCTCCAGCAACTCCTTTTCCAGTGATTTCTTTTGCTCCATTGCCTCCAGAATCTGTTCTCCGTTCAGCTCATCCCATGGTGTCGTTATCATGGTCGCATGTGCATTATGCCCTCTAATATCATGGGTCACACTTTGCAGCTTTTCCTCATTCAGATTCTGCGTACGGCTTAAAATAATCGTATTGGCATATTCAATTTGATTGTTGAAAAACTCACCGAAGTTTTTCATATACATGCGGCATTTCTGTGCATCCGCAACCGTCGTAAAGCTGTTCATACAAATTTCGGATTCTTCCGCCACTCCCTGTACCGCTTTTATTACATCCGACAGCTTGCCGACACCGCTGGGCTCTATGATGATCCTTTCCGGATGATATTCCGCAAGCACCTTCTTCAATGCCTCGGAAAAATCACCAACCAGAGAACAGCAGATACAACCGGAATTCATTTCCCGGATTTCTATTCCTGCATCCTCCAGAAAACCACCGTCAATACCGATTTCACCAAATTCATTTTCAATCAGAACAATCTTTTCCTTATGTAATACATCCTTGATCAGCTTCTTGATCAGCGTTGTTTTTCCAGCTCCCAGAAAGCCGGAGATAATATCGATTTTCGTCATTCCAATAACCTTCTTTCCTGTTCCTTTGCAGTATTCCCAACGTCTGTTAGTATAACACCAGGATGCGAAACTTTCAAATACAAAACCATCCTCCTCGTAATGCTGAAAGGAAATGCTAACTCCATCTTTGCCCTTCCTTATCATAAAGACCATATTCCATGACAATTGGAACTATACTCTTTATCAGCTGATTCTTATCGGTACAAAAGGCATCCGCGTTCCCAGTCAAAATATTTAATGATGGCTCTGTCATTTTTACTATCCTATTATTTGAAGCAGCATCTTATAGAATTAGCATCACGACCTTTCCTATATATTAAAACCCCTGCATTTGCATACGCAGAAGCAGGGTGTTTCCATGATTTTCTTATGTAAGGAACCTCCAGCTATAAATACCCTCAGGATTCTTTATATTCCTCGTCGATGCCCTCCCAGCATTCCGCATGCCGGATCTTCAGCTTTTGCGGTTCAAACAACGGGTCCTTCCCCTGCTTTTTCTGCTTCGTGTAATCCTTTAAAGCAAGGAAAGCAACATTGCCCAGCAGAAGAATCACCAGGATGTTTTCTATCGCCATAAAGCCCATCAAAACATCGGCCAAATCCCATATGGTGGAAAAATCCGCCTGTGCCCCAAAAAAGATTACGGCAACCGTAAGCAGTCGGAATACAAGAAGTGCCTTCTTATCGTTGATGATAAATTTCAAATTGCTTTCCGCATAGCAGTAATTGCCAATCAGGGAGGAAAAGGCAAACAGGATAATGGAAATCGTTATGAAATGAATACCCCAGGTTCCTACTTCTGCGGAAACCGCTGTCTGCACATACGGCATTCCCGTCAGTCCGTCCCGAATACCGAAATTCAGCAGCATGAACGCTGTTGTCGAGCAGATGAGGATCGTATCTATAAAAACGGATATTGTCTGTACAAGCCCCTGTTTAACCGGATGGGACACATCTGCTGTTGCTCCGGCATTCGGTGCAGACCCCATACCCGCTTCATTGGAAAACAGTCCGCGCTTGATGCCATACATAACACAGGAGCCTGCAAAGCCTCCGAAGATAGCCTGCAGATCAAAGGCTTCCTGAAATATCTGTGCGAATATTGCCGGCAGTCCGCTGATATTGGCTATCGTTATGTAAAGTCCCAGCAGAATATACAACACTGCCATGATGGGAACAATCGTAGAGCTGATGATACCGATGCGATGAACACCTCCGAAGATGACCGCTGCGGTAGCACCCGCAAGAACAAGACCTACCAGCATGGAGGCAGTCTGTATATCCGTTACATAATACTCCAGAGCACTGCTTACATTATATGCCTGCAAGCCGTTGAAGCCGAAGATGAAGCAGGCAATCAGCAATACCGCAAACAGAATACCGAGCCATCTCTTATGCAATGCCTTCTCTATATAATATGCAGGACCTCCGCGAAACTGATCACCATCACGCTCCTTGTAGATCTGTGCCAGCGTGGATTCCACAAAGGCACTGGCACCTCCAATGAGTGCAATCACCCACATCCAGAAGATAGAGCCTGCTCCTCCTGCAGCAAGAGCGGTTGCGACACCGGCGATATTACCGGTTCCTACACGGGAGGCCGTTGATATCATAAGTGCCTGAAAAGAGGATACACCGTCATGGTGATGTGCCTTCTCCCCAAGCAGACGAAGTCCCTCCCCCAGCATGCGAAACTGTACAAAGCCTGTCCGTATACTGAAATACAGTCCTGCTGCGACCAGCAGAATGATCAATATATTACTGTATAAAAATGTGTTTAGATTTCCTAATAGTTCCTGAATGAAATTCACGCATTCACTTCCTTTCTTCTTATCGTACCCCGCATCCATCGCCTCATTCGCTGAAAAGCCCAAATAAAAACACGTTATCGGCGTGTTTAGAATGGAAATACCCGTACAAGTATACCATACTTATATAAAAATTGAAATCCTAGAATTTTAGTGATATATGATTGTATGTCGCAAAACCTTTTCCATCGTGTTATACTTATACATATAAAATAACATTGTAAAAAAGGAGACACACATGAAATATCCGGTATTGCGAACCAGGTTTTTACCTAATTTATATAAGCATTGTAAAAAAGTGCAGGCGCTTCATGTCAGCTATGAGGACCGGGGCTTTCTTTCACAGGATGAACAGCGCGGTATCTGGCTGCAGGATACCAGAGAAAAGCTCTACGAACAGATTGAAGGCAACTTTACGACCTGTCAGGCCACAAGAATATTCTCCCTCCATAAGGAAACCTTTATCATTTTCAAGGATAATCTGACAAAGAAGCTCTTAATAGAATTTCTGGAAAATCTACTCACCGAAATCAGCTATTACTGTGAAGATCAGGTGCAGTTCCGTTACCAGCTTCTCACTGCTGTATTGTTTCAGGATGGCTGTGAGCCGAGAATGACCATGGCGAATAAGCTTGGCAGGGATATTGAAGACAGTGACGAAATCAAACAAAGCACCGTCCTTCTCAAGCCGGGCAGGCCGCCAAGAGGCAAGTATTTCAAAAGCTGGAAGGATTATGAAAAGCAGATGAACGAGCGGAAGGCTGTACACAGCCCTATCGAAAAGCCGCAGCCTCAAAAGGAAGCACCCGTTGATACAGGTGACTATATGTATTACATTTAGGAGTCCTTCAGTATATGGTGTCCAGAAAAGCGATGAAAGCATCGCTTTTTTACCATTTGATAAACTATCACTTCTGTCACCTTTTCTAATTTATTTTTTCATCGTGCTATAATAGAACAGGAGGTATGTTCTCATGTCTGTATATCTGATTCCCCTGCAGTCAGCACTGCTGCTGTTTCCATTTCTTGCGGCGATGATCACGCTGCCTTATATCATTATTCAATATCGAAAATACGGATCGATACTACCGATTCGTGTACTGATCGTGTATTCCTTTATATTTTATCTTCTGTGTGCATATTTTCTCGTTCTGCTTCCCCTGCCGCCAATGGAAGAAGTAGCTAGCTATACAAAGCCGATTGTGCAGCTGATTCCATTTGCCTCTTTAAAAGAGTTCACCATGAACAGCTCCCTAATCTGGAATGATCCCGCCACCTATCTGACAGCATTGAATGAGCCGAGTCTGTATCTGATCATCTTCAACATTCTGCTTACCGTTCCCTTCGGTGTTTATCTTCGCTACTATTTTCAATGCAGCTGGAAAAAGACTCTGCTGTTTACCTTTCTTCTGACCTTATCCTTCGAATGTCTGCAGCTGAGTGCACTGTTCGGTTACTATCCACGCCCTTACCGTCTGTTTGATGTTGACGATCTGATTACCAATACACTGGGCGGCATGCTGGGATATGCAATCACACCGGTATTTGCTCATTTCCTCGTTTCACGAAGCCGTATGGATGAAAAAGCATATGACCGCGGTAGAAGCGTATCCCCACTGCGCAGAGCACTGGCATTTTTCTTTGATAACCTCATCATCCTGTTGACAACAGCCATCATCACTGCGCTGATTCTGATATTACGCGATGAGTTCCTGCTGACAAGCCCTGCCATACGCATCTGTCTTTTATATCTGGCAGTCGTATTTCTGTATCTGTTCATTCTTCCGATACTTATGCATGGCAGAACGCTGGGTAAGGCAGCTGTGAAAATCAAGCTTGTGAGCATGGATGGGCATCCACCGCACTGGTATCAGTATCTGCTTCATTTTATGATTCTTTACGGTCTCATCCTGCCTGCACCGTTTTATATTTTTCATTGTGTGCTGGCCTTTCTAACGCAAAGCGCTGCAGCGCACCACTGGATGTACGGAGGAGCCGTACTCATTCTGGCTGTCTTATATATGGTGACCATGTATCAGTGTATCCTATCTTTGTTTGATAAGGATGCCATTCCCTGGTATGACCGATTCCTGCCGATAAAAAATCAATCCGGCATACAAGGGCTTAAAAAGGAAGTGACAGGTTCAGATACTGCCTCAAACACAGAGGATGATACCAGCACAGCAAACAGCTGACTTGCTTCCTTGAGAATTGACCATAGGATCTAGAGGGAGGAATCCGCATTGGCACACATCAGAATGAATTCGTACGGAATTTGTGCACTTTCGCCAATATACAGGAAGATTCCCTTAGAAAGCATACAAAAAATCCTACATAGAGTCCATACAGATTCTGGTAAAAACATAACACGTAAAAGCAAACAGCGCTGTTTTGACAGATGCTGTTTTTTTCACTGGCTGCCATATGTCTTCGACTTTGCGGCATCCCTATTCTCATGAACAAATTGAAAAATGACATCAGCTGTGCATAGGCATTGCAGGATTCTTTGCTTCCATATAAAAACAGGCAGACTACATCCGCTATGCTTCCTTTCATCATAAAAGCACAGCAGCCTTCCACAGACTGTCTGCTTTTGCGCCTCGCGAACAGTTTGTCAGCTTACCATTGAAAAGATGCAGTCTGCTTCATACATCGACTGCATCCATATAGTGTGTCAGCTTCTGAATAAAGGAATCATAATCCTGACAGGTTACCAGCTCATTGAGAAAGGAGGGCTCACTTAAAATCTCAATCAGATGATCGAATATCTGCGCAAACAGCTTTCTGGAATCATCATGTACCCCCAGCAGTGTGACAATATGAACCTCATGCGTTCCCCATTTCATACCCTGCGGACACAAAACCACACTGATAAAGCTTTTCTTTGCATTGCTTGCCAGTGAATGCGGTACGGCGGCATCCTCAAAAGCTGTCGAAGACATATGCTCACGCGCAAAGACATCCGTTGTAAAAGAAGCATCGGCATAGTCTAGACGGATGGCATCATTGCACAGCGTCTGAATCAGCTGGGTGCGATCCATGTTCATATTTGTATAAAACAGTCTGGGATCAAACAGATCAAATAAAAACTCCTTCAGCTTATTCTTATTTTTTTCAGCCAGCATTTTGGTAATTGTGTTTTCAAGCTGATTCATATCCTTTTCAATTAAAAAGGGATGAATGATGATGGATGGCTGAGGGAATGGTGTTTCTACAGTCGATATAATCAAATCCGCATGCAGAAGACTCGGCTGATATGAATGGATGGACATCGCATACTTGATCGTCACCTTGTCCTCAAAGCGGCGACTGATCTTTTCCAGCGTGTTTTGATGAAGACTATAGTAATCCGCATAGAGAAACAATACGGTCAGCTTATTTTTTGATTGTACATTATTTTCAAAATAGCTGCCGATATGGAAGGAGATAAAAGCAATTTCATCCTCATTCAAAATGATGTCATACATATCCTTAAACTGCTGTGCGATATAAACGGCAATATCATAGATCAGGGGATAGGTCGATTTTATCTTTGCCGTCAGCGGATTTTTAGCATAGTAATTATGCTCTACGCGATTAAACAGATTCTTGACATGAATCGTAAACTTTGCGATAAATTCCTCATCAAAGGGGTCCAGAAGATAGCATTCCTCCACATTGTGTATAACGGTATGGGCGATATCTATATACCTCTGTTCAATGAAGGAGGAAATGTTGGAGCCGCTAATGAAGGAATAATCGATCATCGTGGTGTTATTCATAATAATCAGGGTAAGATTATATAATTCCGCATCATTGATCTGTATCGCATATGCCTCTTCAATATATTCCCGGATTTCTCTTGCCACCGTATACTGCGGCGTTTCGAAAAACGGTGTGAGGTCCACCTGCTCATGCAGGATACAGCTGCTGCGGATGCGATCGATCATCACAATCAAATGCAGGGCTGTATTGTTCAGCGTATAGTCATTCGCAAACAGATTGTTGCGTGAAAAAATATCGGAAAGATTCTTCCGGAAATCCCAGAAGTGATAATGATAGGTCAGCAGCCGCACCTCATCTTTTAAAACAAAATTATCATAGGAATCACTGGTAATCAGCCGGCTCATCAGCTGGCGCTTTTCTTTTTCACTGCCGTCGATAAACAGCACATCCTTTTCCTTGCGAATACCGATCTGATACGCGGATATCATTTTGCGAATACTGCGGATATCGTTATCCACTGTAGATTCACTGACATAAAGCTCCTGTGCCAGATCAAAGATATCAATGCCGTTCTTGGAGGAAATCAGCTTCTGTATTATCAGATTCTGCCGTGTCTGCGGGGTTTCCAGATTATGCTTTCCGCTCTCCCGATAACGCAGATACTGCTCCGTGCTGCTTAGCTTATAGCCCTTGTTTGTGGAAATGACCAGTGGTTCTTCGACATGCTCTTCATTCAGGATACTGATGTATTTGCGAATCTGGCGGGTGGAAACGTGAAGCAGTTGGGAAAGCTCAGCTGCGGAAATCCAGCTTTCATAGTGATGCCATAAATAATCCAGCAATGTCGATATATTATCTTTCATGTTCAATCACTCTCCTGCCTTATCCCCCTGTAAACAATGATAGTATTACATGATAAGTATACGTGAATTCGAAAATCCGCTCAACTTAAAAAAGTTCCGTGCACTAGGAACTTTTAAAATTTGTCTGTTTCGGCTGCATTCGTTATACTGAGGGTGTCGATAAGAAAGGAGGGCAGTCACACTGATTGGTATAAGAAAAAGAGACATATCACACGCTGAATCGCTTCAGCCAAGTACGGGAATACTTTGATACATCTCTTCTATATTCTAACACCAATCCAGAAAAATTTCATTCATTATTAAAAAAAGTCCGTGGAATGTTAAAAAGCTTACGGACACAAAGGAGATCATTATGAAAAACATTTTATTAGTTTGCGGTACAGGAGCCAGCAGCGGCTTTATGGCGAAGAACATCCGACAGGCCGCAAAAGCACGCAACATCGAAATCGGAGTAAAGGCACGAAGTGATTCTGTTGTAGAGGACTACATCGAGGATATCGACCTGCTGCTGGTAGGTCCGCATCTGAGCTATATGCTGCAGGATCTGGAGGACATCGCAGAGCCCCATGGCGTAGCTGTACAAATCATACCGAAGGATGCCTACGGCGAGTTAGACGGGGATGCCGTTCTTGATTTCGCATTACCCTTCCTTGAAGACTAATGCATCAAAAGCTTTCGCTTTTAAAGTAACTTAAACAAAATGAAAAAATGAGGAGAAACATATGAAAAAATTCATGGATTGGATGACGAACAAATTTGCTCCGAAAATGAACAAGCTTGCGCGTAATCCCTGGATTGCGTCTGTACAGGAAGCGATCCTAACTGCAATGCCAATGATCTTTATCGGATCATTTACAACAATACTAACAGCCTTTGGAGGTCTGATTGACGGGTTCCCGGATTTCAGTCCATTGTCAACCTTCTCTTTGGGTCTGCTGTCCCTGTACCTTGCCTATCTGGTGCCTTACCTGCTTATGGAAAAGAAACGGCACAATAAGACAAAGAAGGAAGCAGGTCTGGCAGGTATCGGTTTTTTCCTGATGCTGGTAGGTCCCACCTTTGATGAAGCGGGTAACATTCTGTTTCAAAGCTCCACGCTTGGTAACGGCGGTATGATTGCGGCCTTAATGGCAGGCTTGTTTGTAGGCTTTGTGATGAACGCATTCTCTACACATTCCTTCTTTAAAGAAGACAGCGCTATTCCGGATTTCATCACAGTCTGGTTTGATACACTGATTCCGATTCTCATTATCCTGTTCGTCGGATGGCTGTTTATCTTCCAGCTGCACATCAATATCTTTGACTGTATCTATACCTTATTCTCTCCGATCTTGAGTGCGGGTGACAGCTTTCTCGGCTTTGTGGTACTGTATTTCTTCGGCTATACCTTTTTGTACACCTTCGGTATTTCCACATGGGTCATCTATCCAATTGAATCAGCTTTGATTTTACAGGGAATGCCGCAAATCAGGCGGCTGTCGCTGCCGGAAACGCAGCATCTGTCATAAATGCAGACGGAGTTTCCTATTATTTCACCCTCGGCGGAGGCGGCTGTACCTTGGCGCTTGGACTCATGATGCTGTTTATGGCAAAATCAAAGAAATGCAAGGTCATTGGCAAGGCTTCCCTGGTACCGAATTTATGCAATATCAATGAACCCCTTGTATTTGGTGCACCAATCGCATTTAATCCGATTCTAATGGTTCCTATGTGGATAGTCGGATTGCTTGCCCCTGCATTGACCTGGCTTGCCTTATACTTTGATATCCTGCCGAAAATAACGACCTTATTCTCCTTCTGGTATCTGCCTGGACCAATCTGCTCCTATGCAGTTGGCGGCATGATCGGTCTGTTGTTTACCTTCTTCATATTCGTCTTATCCTGGATTATTTATTATCCGTTCTTCAAGGTATATGACAGACAGTGTATGCAAAAGGAAGAAGAGGATGAAATGAAAAAGGATCAGCTGGCAAAGCGCAAAGCAATGCGTGAGCGTACAGAAGAAGCATAGAAAGGAAGGGTGTTATGAAAAAAACTACGATCGAACAGCTTAACAGTGCCGCTATGCAAATCATCTTACATGCAGGTGATTGTCGCAATCTGTTGAATGAGGCAGTCAATGCCCTCCTGGAAGATAAAAGTGAGGAGGATATAAAGGCTAAAATAACCGCTGCAAAAAAAGAAATAACGAAGGCTCATGTGATTCAGACCGAAATGATACAAAGCTCCATCAATGAGGATGAACTGCAAACAACATTGCTTTTCACACATGCACAGGATACACTGATGACCATCAACAGCGAGGTCAACTTAACACAGAATATGATACGTCTGTATAGAAAGCTGGAGAAATAATATGTGGAAAACAGCAACCGGATTTCCGAAGGGCTTTTTATGGGGTGGTGCTATTGCCGCAAATCAGGCGGAGGGCGCATGGAATATCGATGGAAAAGGGCCGTCCATGGCTGATATCGAAATTCTTCCGGAACACTATGACCGCAAGCATGTCGTTGGATTTACACATACCGCTCAGCAAATCAAAGAAGCACTGCAGGATAAGGATGGCTATTATCCAAGAAGGCACGGCATTGATTTCTATCATACCTATAAGGAAGATCTTGCACTGATGAAGGAAATGGGATTCAGCTGCTTTCGTACATCCTTCAACTGGACCCGCATTTTCCCAAACGGGGATGAGGATCTGCCGAATGAAGAAGGACTGAAATATTACGATGCACTCCTTGATGAAATGTTGAAAAACGGGATTGAGCCTGTCATGACCGTTTCTCATTATGAAATGCCGGTTCATCTTATTACAAAATACAAGGGCTGGTATGCGCCTGAAATGATTGATTTCTTTGTCCGCTTCTGTGAGGTACTGTTTAAACGGTATCATAAAAAAGTAAAATACTGGATACTATTGAATCAGATCAATTCCCTTGGCGGCTGGGGAGAATTCGCCAGTCTGGGTATGGTGGAAGACGGATATGAGAATTGGGAGAGCACAAAATATCAGGCTACGCATCATCAGTTTGTCGCATGTGCAAAAGCCACAAAGCTGGCGCATGAAATCGATGCGGGAATGCAGATTGGTATGATGCTGGGAGATGATGCATTATATCCTGCCACCTGTCGCCCGGAGGATGTTTTTGCTAATACGCAGCGGATGCAGATGAGCATCTATTTCTACAGTGATGTTTTACTGCGCGGGGAATATCCCGGTTATGCTCTTCGTTATTTCAAGGATCATCAGATACAGATCCATGCAAAGGAGGAAGAACTGAAGCTGTTAAAGGAACACCCTGCAGATTTTCTCTCCTTCTCTTATTACTTCACCCGAATCGTAGATGCGTCGCAGCCTCAGCCTAAAGAAAATCCGTATTTGGAAACCTCTATCTGGGGCTGGGCTACCGATCCTCTCGGATTCCGAAACTCTTTGAATCAGTACTGGGACCGTTATCATGTTCCTATCTTCATTGCGGAGAACGGACTTGGTGCGATTGATACGGTCATTGACGGACACATTCATGATGAGTACCGTATTGCTTATCTGCGTGAGCATATCAAGGCCATGAGGGAAGCCATCCTCGACGGGGTTCAGGTATTTGGGTATGCATCCTGGGGACCAATCGATATCGTCAGCTGCTCACAGGGAGAAATGAGCAAGCGCTATGGCTATATTTACGTGGATCGTGATGATCGCGGTAACGGCAGCAATGCACGAATTCGAAAGGATTCCTTTACCTGGTATCAGCATGTAATTCAAACAAACGGTGAAGAACTGTAAAGCAAAAAGGGATGCCGTATGCATCCCTTTATCATAAATGGAAAGGAGAAATTCTGCAAGAAACGCAGAATCAGACAGATATATGAAGCAATTAAAAAAAGGATTTCCAGCAGATTTTTTATGGGGAGGTGCCATTGCAGCGAATCAGGCAGAGGGTGCTTTTCTGGAAGGCGGGAGAGGATGGAGTGTTGCGGATATTCTCAAGGTGCAGGATAAGGGTGATCTTAAAAAGAAATCAAACAAGGAGACATCCATGAAGGATATCGAAGCTGCTCTGCAGGATACAAAAGGGTATTATCCTAAGCGCTATGGAATTGATTTTTATCACACCTACAAGGAAGATCTAAAGCTGCTGGCAGGCACCGGAATGAACTCCTTCCGCACCTCGATCAGCTGGTCAAGAATCTTTCCCAACGGAGATGAGACTACTCCAAACGAAGAAGGTCTACGCTTTTATGATAATCTGATCGATGAAATTATTAAAAACGGCATGGAGCCATTGATTACCTTATCACATTATGAAATGCCGCTGCATCTGGCAACTGCTTATAATGGATGGAATCATCGCAAAACCATCGATTTCTTTGTAAAATATGCTGATACGGTTATGCGAAGATATAAAGATAAGGTAAAGTACTGGATTGTTGTCAATCAGATCAACCTGATTCATCACGAATCCTTCAATCATCTGGGAATCCCCAGTGATCGCGTTTCTAACCTTATGGAAGCGAAATATCAGGGAATACACAATGAATGCACAGCAAGTGCTATCGTAACAAAAATAGGACATGAAATAAATCCGGATTTTCAGATTGGGATGATGGTATACGATGGTCTAAGCGAACCGCTGACATGTAAACCGGAGGATGTATTTGCGAATATGCAGCGTAATCAGCGTGAATATTTCTTCTCTGATCTTCTGCTGCGCGGAGAGTATCCGGGATATATGCTTCGCTATTTTCAGGAGCACGATATACGGCTGGATATCCGGGAGGAGGATGAGCGCATGTTAAAGGAAAACCCTGCAGATTTTCTGGCGATTTCCTATTATTACACGTGTGCATCTTCCAGCGAAAGCAATTCCTGTGCTGATGTAAATGATGATGGGGCGGTATCCAATCCTTATATAGAGGCTAGTGAATGGGGCTGGGGAATCGATCCGCTTGGTCTGCGAACGGTGTTGAATTATTATTATGATCGTTATCAAAAGCCGATTATCATTGCAGAAAATGGATTTGGGACCTTTGATGAAATCAGTTCGGACGGATGCATTCATGATGAGCGCAGAATTGCTTACCTTCGGGAACATATCCGAAACATGAAGGAAGCGATCATGGATGGAGTAGAGTTCATCGGCTATTATCCATGGGGTCCCATAGATATTATCAGCTGTTCCTCCTCCGAGATGAGTAAGCGTTACGGATTCATCTACTTCGATCAGGATGATTATGGAAACGGGACAAAGCGTCGGCTAAAAAAAGACAGCTACGACTGGTATCGAAGTGTGATTGATTCAAATGGTGAAAATCTGTGATAGGTGAATATCCGGAAGCATTCGTTCAATACGAGCAGCTGAGCTTAAAATATCGTCCGTTTTTACATGTATAAGGCGTTACGTTCAAAGCTCCAGTGTATAAAAGAGACCTCCTGGTATAATATAAGCAAAAAAGAGAATTTAAACTACGAATAACGCGTAGGATTTCATTCTCTTTTCTTATTTTTCTTACCAAACTCGGCTTAATTGAGGTTATTTAAAATCCGGAAATATCCATGTTAGGATATCTATGATTTTACCTATAAACCTACCTTGCTCATCACATTTCTTCTTTTCATTGGCCACATATGCAATTTGTTCTCGGGTAAAGCCTTCCTTCAGCAGATCTTCTACCTCTTTATCAGTCATCATTTCTTTAATAAGATTCTCCAGCTCTTCTTTCTCAACGAACGGCGTATTTTTTTCAGGTGTTTGTTTTTTGATTTTATTTCTCACTTATAATTACCACTTGGGGCTAAAACACATTGGTTGCCATTAGAAAGTTTTACAGACTGTAAATTCTGCTGTTCATCTGCATAAGCATCAGTCATGTTGCTGTATTTGTTCCATGCAAACTTAACTTTATTTATTAACTCTGCTTTTATTATTTTGTTTGTAGCCTGTTTTACTACACCGCCTGCAGCCATCCATCCTATTAAAATTGGAATACCTTTCGATAAAATCCAGATTTTAATGGTCCAAATGATTCTTCCGTTTACATATAATTCACCTTCGATTACCTCAACTTTTTGGCCCTCAAAAGGAGTGTCCTTCAGATCCTTCTCCGAAAATACATAATTTGTGTTTTTAAGCTGTTCTTTTTGACTTTGGCTGTATGAATCTGTTTCTTCAATGTGATTTTCCGGTATTTCTTTGGAACTTACAGTGTACTTTACATCACCTAACACTCCAGCACAAAGACATAATGATACAATGATAGCTGCTATTTTTTTCATATGATTCGCCTCCTTCAAATAGTTCTTCTATCACCTACATCATATCAAAATAATTTTTAAAATATAGAATGATGTTATTCAAATTTTTATGGTATCCTATTTTTAGTAGACACAGCATCTAACAGAACCCCTTCTAATTATATAAGGCTAAAATGGTGCTTATTTAAAAGTCTAACCATTCACCTCTTTGGCGTCAAATTGTTTGAAAAAAAGCAGGGATAATTTCCTACGAAAAGGGTAACTCATTATCTGTATATGCATAAACCGGCAGCTGTACTGACATATGCGACAGCTCATCATCTTCCTCATTTTCATACCCGTTTTTATAATCTATCTGAACTCTGAATATCCTTGATTCTAGTTCAAACACACGGATATTCAAATCATTTACGCAATCGCCCAGTTCGCTTCATCCGGTATAATCACAGGCGTAATCTTTTTCCAATGCATATCGTGTTACAATGTCCCGGATTACTCTTAATTATTCACTTAGTGAAATGCTAATTCTGCGCCAAGGCCCGCTGTCAACGGTCTATAGAATTCCTTGCCATTATTGTTGATAGGGGTATATAAATTACTTTGTACAGGAAACCACTCAAGGGGAAACCCTCGCTCCTACTGCATTCGCCTTTCCTCTTTCCCGACAGACCTGGATAATCCAAACGGCAATGCTCTTCTGTGGTTTCTGATGTATCATAACATCTTCCAAATTTTTGACGAATGTGTCATATTCCATCTCGCAGTGATTCATTCTTCTCGTCCTGCATAATGATACTTTATATCTGCTTCCTTATTGCGTATTCAGCTGCATCCAAGAGAATCATGATGAAAAGCTTCATTGTATCTAACGTACGCTCCTGTAGAAATACATGTGAATTCCTATGGAACACCTCGTGGCTTAGTCGCGAGGTGTTTCCTTTGGTTCCATCACCCTCTGCTATGCACACCGCCTTTCATCAACAGCTCCTCAATGTCACGATCACTTTCCAGATCATAGTCGCCGATCAATTGCCCTGTATGATGATACCGTATCCTCGCCTCCTCATTGCGTTTTAAACAACGCATGATTTCTGCCGGTCCGCTTTTTTGCAGGCATTGATTAAAAACACGCACTCTTCTTTTCTTCAGCATATCCTCATCGCAGGGAAACTCGTCACACACATAACAGCCGTCCATTCCTTTTCTCAGGCAGCAGGCCAAAATACCGCACATATCCTTATGCTCACAGCCCCTCGCATGACAGCCTGGACAATCTGATTCCGAGCACACACAGCAGGCAAGACCGCAGTATGCCATTCCTCTATCCTCTCTCATAAAGCACCTCATTTCCTGCTTTATCATACCAAAAAAACTACGACAGCACTATGTCATAGTTTCCTGTTTATTTCTCATACTGCTTCAGCATTGCCCTGCAGTCTGCTTTTATGCGTTCCACCAGCTCCTCCGGCTCCAGCACCCGTACAGTATTTCCCATGCCGAGTAAGCTTGCATACCAGAAATGCTCCTGCTTTGGTACCTGCATGCAATACAGAAAGGATGTGTCCGCATATACCTCCATGATGGTTCCCTGAAAATATTCCAGCACTCTGCCTCTGGCCTCCGGTTGACAGTGCAGCTTGATCGTCCAGATAACCTGCGTATCCGTCTCATCCAGCTGCTTCAGAATTTCACGCAGACAGGGATGCTTACGATTTGTATGTTCAGCTTCCTGTAGCTGTTCCATCCGTACCAGCTTATACATCCGATAGGCCTGCTTATCCACATCCCAGCCGACCAGATACCAGGCATACCAGCGAAAAATCAGTGCCACCGCCTCGCAGAAGCGTTTTGTCTGCTTCCCCTGAGCGTCCGTATATTGAAAAGTAACGCTGTGCCTTGCGGCAATCACAGACTGTAATAGCCTGCGCTGTTCGATAGCCGTTTCATTCGCAACGGAAAAATCAAGCTGCACCCCCAAGGTGTCTTCCTCATGCTTTGGAAAAAGCAGCTTCGCGGTTTGTACCTCCTTATGCAGACCGGCACTCTCCATACTGTCCAGAGATGCCGCAATGATCGCGTGATCCTCTTCCTTTACCAGAGCCGCAGGCAGCTTGTATCCCTCCTGCAGCTCATAGCCTCCATTCACGCCGCTATACGCAATGATGGGGACACCTGCCATGGACAGGGTATCCATATCCCGCTGAATACAGCGCAGAGACACCTCAAAGGTATCCGCAAGACAGCGTCCGCTTGCCCGTTTGTGATTCAAGAGATACAGGGTTATCCCGTACAGACGATCTGCCTTCATCCTAAGCTATCCTGCACACATCCACCCATGAGGCCTGCGGAAGCAGTGTCTCCAGCTCCGCAATGGTCAGCCTGATTGCGGAATTCGGTGTACCGCAGGCAGGATATACAAAATCAAACCGCTTTAACGAAACATCCAGATATATGCGGGTATCCGCAGGTACACCAAACGGGCATACACCGCCGATGGCATGATTCGTATAGGCTTCCACCTCATCCCCCTTCAGCATTTTCGCCTTACAGCCGAAGGTTTCCTTATATGCATGATTGTCCACCCTGCAATCACCGGCAGATACCACGATAACAGCATGCTCCCTCACCATAAAGGAAAGCGATTTTGCGATGCGCTCCGGCTGTGTTCCAAGGGCCTGTGCCGCCTGTTCCACGGTCGCACTGGATGCGTCCAGCACCAGTATGTCCTGTTCCTTATGATACTGCTTCAGGTATGCTCTTGACTGTTCCATTGCCATTTTCTTATCCTCCTGATTTTCTAATACTCCACGCCCTTGCGTGCAGCTATGCCTTTTTGATAAGGATGCCTGTGTTCCACCATCTCCGTATGATAGTCACATATATCCAGCAGCTCCTGCGAGGGATTGCGGCCGGTGAGGATGATTTCCAAATCCCGGTGCTCCTGTAAAAAATGCAGGAGTTCTTCCTCCTTCAGCAGTCCCAGCTGTACAGCATCCAGAACCTCATCCAGAAAGATGCATGTGCATTCCTTTGCCCTGTCCTTTACCCATGCGAACAGTTCCTGTATGCCCTGTCTGGTTGCCAGCTGCTCCTGCTCCTGCATTTGAAAATAAAACCCCTGCGGCATTTGTGTCGCACGCACCTTTACACAGGATAAAGACTGCAAAGCACGCAGCTCCCCGCTTGTGCCATCCTTTAAAAACTGCGCTACCGCAACACGCCTTTCATATCCCGCCTGACGCAGAACCAGGCCGAAGCCGGCAGTCGTCTTTCCCTTTCCGTTTCCACTGTATATATGCAGCATACCGTACATCCTCCTTATGCCATCTCATCCGCTATTATACCATAGCTGTGCATATTGTGTAACGGTTTCAGCTATAAATGCAAATTTGTGAAACTTCGTGGTAAAAATGTGAAAGTTTTTCATGAAAATATTGATTTTATGTACAAAACAAGGTATCATCATAATATCATATAGAAAAGAGAGGTTAGTCTTATGAAGAAAAAATTATTGGGAGGACTTGCACTGGCACTGCTTCTTGCAGGATGTGGAAACAGTGGCGACAGCGACAAAGAAAAAACGGATGATGGAAAGAAGACATATAAAATCGGCATCATCCAGCAGATGGAGCATCCTGCGCTCGACAGTGCCAGAGAGGGACTGGAGAAATATCTGAAGGGTAAGAGTGATGCGAAGTTTGAGATTACGGTAAAAAATGCACAGGGGGACAACGGAACGGCAGATACGATTGCCAAGCAGTTTGTTTCCGATGATGTGGATCTGATTTATTCCATTGCGACCAACGCATCACAGGCTGCCGTAAATGCGACCGGTGGAACAGATATTCCGGTTGTATTCAATGCAGTAACGGATGGTGTGGAAGCAAAGCTGGTCACCAGCAATGAGAAGCCGGGCGGCAATGTTACCGGCGTCAGCGATGCCGCACCGCTGGAAAAGCAGCTGGAGATGATTCGTGAATTCCTGCCCGAAGCAAAGAAGATCGGTATGATCTACAATATCGGAGAAGTAAACGGTAAGCTTCAGGTGCAACAGGTGGAAAAGCTGGCTTCAAAATATAACTTTAAAATCGTCAAGAAAGGCGTCAGTGCTACTACAGAAATCGCAACCGCTGCAGAACAGCTGGCAGGCGATGTTGATTGTATTTATAATATTACCGACAATATGGTCGTTTCCGCTACTGCCTCCATTACAGATAAGGCAAATGCAAAGAATATTCCGGTATTTGCGGCTGAGGACGGGCAGATGAAGGCCGGGCTGCTGGCAAGTGATTCCATCAGCTATGAAAAGCTTGGAGAGCAGGCAGGCAGTGTTGCCTACGATATTCTTGTCAATGGTAAAAAAGCAGGCAATATCCCTGTGGAAACCGCAAAGGATACCACTCTGTATATCAACAAAAAGGTCGCAGAGCAGCTGGGTATTAAAATCCCGGATTCACTGGCAGAACGTGCAACGTTTGTAGAAGAATAAAGTAAGGTGTGAATACGTATGGATTTTATATTAGATGTTACGGCGCAGGGTCTGGCTTACAGTATCCTCGCCATCGGAGTCCTGCTGACCTATCAGGTTCTGGACTATGCAGATCTGACCGTTGAGGGCAGCTTTCCTCTCGGTGCTGCTGCGGGTGCCATGTGTGTAATGCATGGCATCAATCCGTTTCTTTCCCTGATTGTGGCATTTATTGCAGGACTTGCGGCCGGTTATGCGACCGGCTTCCTGCATGTTAAATTCGGTATCTCCAGCCTTTTAAGCGGTATTCTCGTCATGACGGGGCTGTATTCAATCAATCTGATTGTAGCCGGAGATATGAGCAACATTCCATTGTTTACCTATGACACGATTTTCTCCTACGGGGCGCTGCTTGGCAATTCCGCAGGAGGAGCACTGGGCACCTGGATCGTGAAGCTGTGGCCGATTTTCATCCTGCTGGTTCTCGTTTTATTCCTGAAGCTGCTGATGGACTGGTTTCTGGATACGAAATACGGCTTTCTTATGCGTATTGCAGGAGACAATCCGCAGTTGATTGCGACACTGGGAAAGGATATCGGACATATCAAAATGAACGGTCTTGCCATCTCCAACGGCTATGCCGCCGTGTCCGGTGCAGTGGTTTCTCAGTTTCTGAAATATTTTGATATCACGCTGGGTACCGGAATGATCGTTATGGGACTGGCTTCTGTCATCATGGGGCTGACGCTGTTCAAACGCTTTACATTCATCGGCTTCACAACAAGTGTAATTCTCGGTGCCATCACCTATCGGCTGACGATTGCGGCTGCCTTAAAGGTGGGTCTGCCGCCAAGCTATCTGAAGCTGATCATGGCTGTCATCTTTATCGCGGTGCTTGTTCTCGGCAATGGTGTGATGGGGAAATTCTTCCATCGCAAGGTTCAGGAATCGTGAGGTGAGAATATGCTGAAACTAGAACATGTAAAAAAGACCTTCAACAAGGGCAGTGCCAATGAGGTCATCCTGTACAGGGATTTGAATGTGGAAATCCACGACGGTGAATTTGTCACGATTATCGGTTCCAACGGCAGTGGAAAATCAACGTTTTTCAATGTTATCAGCGGGAATATCCGACAGGATGCAGGAAGTGTCTCCTTTAACGGAAAGGATGTTTCCCGTCTTCCTGAGCATAAACGCTCCCAGTTTATCGGACGTGTATTTCAGGACCCGCAGAAGGGAACCTCCCCTTCTCTGACAATATTGCAGAATATGGCAATGGCCTATCATAAGGGAAAAAGCTTTGGTCTTACAAAGGGAGTGGATAAGGCTTTGATTCCACTGTTTGAAAGAGAGCTTGCAGATATGCAGCTGGGGCTGGAAAGCAAGCTGCATGTCAGTGTCGGTTCCCTGTCCGGCGGACAAAGGCAGGCATTATCGTTATTGATGGCAACCCTGATTACACCGCAGCTTCTGCTGCTGGATGAGCATACGGCTGCCCTTGATCCGAAAACAAGCGATCTGATTATCCAGCTGACCAAGAAAATTGTGGAAGAAAAGAAAATGACTACCATCATGATCACCCACAACCTGAAGCATGCCATCACCTACGGGGATCGTCTGCTGATGTTTCACAAGGGGGAAATCATTATGGACATACCAAAAGAGGAAAAGAAACAGCTGACAGTGGAAAAGCTGATTGAGAAGTTTAATTCCCTGAATATGCTGGATGCTCTCGATGATGAGCTGGCATTCAGTGCACAATAGAATACGATAGCGATAGACTTTTGCGGGAACGTATCCTGGGGAAGTCTTTTTCCTGTCCGAAGGGGAGAATACCGGCTACAAATATCACACATAGCCGTGGAATGTGCACATGTTTCACTGCTTGCGCCAAGAAAAGAAAAACGTGCAGCCCTATTGACCTCACGTTTTCCCTGCAGTATTCAGCCGTTCTGTATGGAATCAGTTTCCACCTCGTATATCCGCTTTTCGCTCCGGCTTCAGTGATACCTTTTCAAAGATAAAATCTCCGCCGTCTCCCAGCGGGCTCTGCGCCACCAGACCGACCTTTAATTCTTCTTCCATTTCCATACGTAATATGCGATGCATCCTCCAGTGCACCCCATCCAGAGAATAATGAATCGCAAATATATGATCTTTGCGGCATAGCTGCAGCCATATGGAATCGCTGTCTGTTTCCACTCCATTGCAGTCATCTGAGGTTGTATCCGTTATAACAGATACAACAGCTCTGGTATGCAGATCGGTATACTCAAAGCAGGCCTTCACCCAGCGTGTTTCAGACTCCATTGCCATAAGAGCCGGTGCATCATAGGTGGAAAGAAAGCGCTGGGACACCTTTGCCTGCAGGACGAAATCCCCTTTCACCCGCTGATACAGAAAGGCTGCACTGGCATGAGCCTTTCCAGTAATCGGACTCACTACAAAGTCGCTTTTCGCGCTGGCATGCAGGATAACCGCTCCATCCTCCTGCCTATAGGATGCATCATTCATTGTTTCAAATATCATGTTTCCTCTCCTTTATTCGTTTCCATACGCTTCATCCCAGATTCCTCCTTCGCCTTCAGCCGGCATACATGATAGGCACGGTCTCTATGCTCGATATTTTTCTCATAATTCTTCTGGTAGATAACGGAATAAACAAGATCAAGCAGATATTGTGCAGATACATGAGAGGAAAAGGTTGTTATTTTCTGATAGGAGGATTCAAAGCCGCAAAGATACAGACGGCAGGTGGCAAAATAATGCAGTGTCTTATCGTGTCTGCTGGATAACAGCAGGACGGTTACCTTATTCTCATACAGCTGCTTTGCACATTCCTGCACATGATCGGAGATTCCCGCGTAGGAAAGTATGATTGCCACATCTCCCTGCTTGGCGGAGGCACAGTACAGACGCTGCTGCAGCAATTCCCCCGCGACATGGATATGCATGCCGATTTCCTCCATCTTGCGTGCAAAATTCTCCGCTGCCTGCAGATTGGTATTCGTCGTAAGAATATAGGTGAAGCGTGCCTGATAAATATGCTCTGCGAACGTTTCCAGCTGTGTGATATCAAGCAGCCGTATGGTTTCATCAATCGAGGTTTTATACAGACTGCCCAGTGTCTGAATCAGCTGTGCGGTGGATTCCTTTTCCGTAAAGGGGTAATCGTAATTCACCTCACTGGGACTGCTCAGCTTCTCGTTCAGCTCACTTGCCAGCTGAATGCGAAAGGCGGAAAAGCCCTCAAAGCCGAGCTTATGGCAGAAGCGATAGACACAGGAGGTACTGACTGCAGCTGCCTGTGCCAGCTGTGTGCCGTTCATATGTATGACCTCTATGCTGTTTTTTAGAATATAATCACACAGGGCCTGCTCGTTCACACTCCAGCTGCGGGTATTCTGTAAGGTTTCCCGTATATGCATACACATCCGTCCTTTCCTCTTTCGTGCTTTGACAATTTTTTTTCATATTTTCCGTTTTCCACAGCAAATCCGTGTCAACCTTTTTTTCAACCGTTCCCCTGTCTGTTTACAGGATAGGAGCTTCTGCGTTACACTGCATATGTCAAAAGGAGGACAATCTTATGTATAAACTGATCGTCTGCAGTGTCGATGATACACTGCTAACCAACAATCACACACTGAGCGAGGATACAAAGGAAGCACTGCTGCAGGCCCAGCAGGCCGGTGCACGTCTGGCTCTGATCTCACGCCGTTCTCCGCAAAATCTGAAAAAGATCGCAGAAAAACTGCAGATGAATACGTATAAGGGTTATATCGCCGCCTGTCACGGAGCCTTTCTGCAGGAAATGGGCAGTGAACGCGTACTGCGGAAGAAAGAGGTTTCGCTGAAGCTGGTGGATAGAATCAAGGCACTTGCCGAAGGACAGGATGTCACACTGTCGATTGTGGAAAACGGCTGTCTGTATGCGAGTGGCATTGACCCTTATGTACAGCTGGAGGCTTTACTGAACGATATGCGGCTGTGTCCCTGGGAGGCATTTGAGGACATCAGTGATACGGTATTGAAGCTCTATGTTACCGGAGAAAGCAGCGCCTTAAACGGCTTTATCAGCTGGATGCCGAAAACCCTGGAGGAAGAAATCAAGCTGATTCGCAGCGGCAGAAATATGTGCAGCATTGTCCATGGTGATGTGGATAAGGGAACCGCATTACAGTGTATTATGCAGGATATGGGCATTCAGAAGGAGGATGTGCTGTTGATTGCGGACAGTACCAATGACAAGGCGATGGCACCGTATGCAGGCTGTGTAAGCGTTATGGCGAATGCAGAGGATGAGGTGAGAAGGGATGCCGCCTTCCTTACGCACAGCAATGAATGTGATGGTATCGTACGGACACTGGAGGTACTGACACAGGATGTGGAGGTCATATAACAGCGGCAGTATGTAACAGCAATTGATAACACCAGACATAGAAACGGGAATTCTTTCAAAAGCAGTTGGAAAAGTTCCCGTTTTGTTTTATACTGAAGGAGATGTAACCGTTAACAAGTTATGGAGGAATGCTATGAGCAGATTAACGATTATGACCGCTACCAATGCGCAGCGGGTCATAGAAGATCTCTACAAGGATCTGGAACGAAGAATCATTGCCAGTCCGCCGGGCCTCTGTCCGGTTGATATGGCAAGTGCTTTTCTGAAGCTGTGTCATGCACAGACATGCGGGAAATGCGTGCCCTGCCGTATCGGTCTGGCACAGCTGCAGATGCTGCTGGAGGATGTACTGGAGGGAAGAGCTGCGCTTTCCACGATTGATCTGATTGAAAAGACTGCACAGAATATCTCATGGAGTGCGGACTGTGCAATCGGACAGGAGGCTGCCGACATGGTGCTGAAGGGTGTGCAGGGATTTCGGGATGATTATGAGGAGCATATCCTGCACGGACGCTGTACTGCCAGTCTGAATCAGCCGGTTCCCTGTGTATCCATGTGTCCGGCCGGTGTGGATATTCCCGGCTATATCGCATTGGTGAAGGAAGGAAGAAATGCCGATGCTGTCCGACTGATACGGAAGGATAATCCCTTCCCTGCCGTCTGTGCCTATATCTGTGAGCATCCGTGTGAAGCGCGATGCAGGAGAAACATGCTGGATGATTCCATCAATATCCGCGGTATCAAGCGCTATGCTGTCGATCATGCCGGCTATGTGCCGCCAGAGCCCTGTGCAAAATCTACCGGAAAGCGGATTGCCATTGTCGGCGGAGGACCCGGTGGTTTGAGCGCTGCATATTATCTGCAGCGAATGGGTCATCAGACAGTAGTTTATGAAAAACGAAAGTCTCTGGGAGGCATGCTGCGCTATGGAATCCCCAACTACCGGCTGCCCAGAGCACGCCTGGATGAGGAAATCGAAGTAATAAAAGCCGCAGGTGTGGAAATTCATACCGGTGTGGATATCGGTAAGGATATCGCCATGTGTGATCTGGATAAGGAATTTGATGCTGTTTATCTCGCCATCGGTGCACAGACAGATAAAAAAGTGGGTATTCCGGGAGAGGATGGAGAAAATGTCATTTCAGCGGTTACGATGCTGCGGAAAATCGGTGATGACATCATGCCGGACTTCAAGGGAAAACGCGTGCTCGTCATCGGTGGCGGAAATGTTGCCATGGATGTTGCCAGAAGCAGTAAGCGGCTTGGTGCAGCCTATGTGGGAATCGCCTATCGCAGACGACAGGAGGATATGACTGCCCTGCCGCAGGAGGTTGAGGGTGCACTCGCGGAGGGCTGTGAGCTATTGCCTTTACAGGCACCAACGCGCATTGAACTGGATGAGGAACAGAAGGTCGCGGCTTTATGGGTACAGCCGCAGATGATTTCTTCCTATCGCAAAGGACGTCCTTCACCCAAGCAGGCGGATACAGAGGAAAAACGGATACCCTGTGATATCGTCGTTGTGGCCATTGGTCAGGGTATAGAATCTCAGCATTTTGCGGAAGAGGGTGTCCCGATCCGCCATGGTGCTATCGACGCGCTGGATCATTCCGGTGTGGAAAACATGGAAGGCATATTTGCCGGGGGAGACTGTGTAACCGGTCCGGCTACCGTGATCCGTGCCATTGCGGCAGGTAAGGTTGCGGCTGCCAATATTGATGAGTATCTCGGCTATCATCATGCGATTGAATGCGATGTAATCATTCCTGCGGCGAATTATGCAGATCGTCCAAAATGCGGCCGTATACAGCTGAAGGAGCGACAGACCACCATACGAAATGCTGATTTTGAGCCGATTGAATATGGTATGAGCAGTGAGGAGGCACAGCAGGAATGCGGACGATGCCTGCGCTGCGACCATTACGGCTTCGGTGTATTCAAAGGAGGAAGAACGACAAAATGGTAACGATAACGATTGATCATCAGCAGATTGCCGTCGATGAGCAGCTGACAATTCTGGAAGCCGCAAAAGAGGCACATATCGAAATTCCTCATCTTTGTTATCTCAGGGATATCAATGAAATTGGCGCATGCCGTGTCTGCGTAGTAGAGCTTCAGGGTAAGGATAAGCTGGTCACCGCATGCAACACCGTAGTCCAGGAGGGGATGGTCATTTATACCAATTCCCCAAAGGTACGCTATGCACGCAGATGTAATGTGGAGCTTCTGCTTTCTCAGCATGACTGCGAATGCGCCTACTGTTCACGAAGCGGAAATTGTTCACTGCAGAAGATAAGCAACGACCTGGGCATCACTTCCCTTCCGTATGAAAAAAAGGTGATGTATACCCCATGGAATCAAAGCTTTCCTTTGATTCGGGAAAGCAACAAATGCATCAAGTGTATGCGCTGTATTCAGATATGCGACAAGGTACAGAACCTGCAGGTATGGGATGTGCAGAATACCGGCTCCCGTACAACAGTGAATGTATCCCTGAACCGCAGTATTGAAGAGGCGGAATGCAGCTTATGCGGACAGTGTATCACACATTGTCCGGTGAATGCCCTGCATGTGCGCGAAGACAGCGAGCGTGCCTTTGCGGCATTTAACGATCCGGATAAAATTACCATTGTGCAGATTGCTCCGGCTGTCCGTGCCGCCTGGGGGGAATCGCTCGGGCTGCGTCGGGAAGAGGCAACGATTGAAAAGCTGGGAGATGCCTTTCGCAGAATGGGTGCTGATTATGTTTTCGATACGGATTTTGCAGCGGATCTTACCATCATGGAGGAGGCCAGTGAATTTCTGGAACGACTGCACCATAATAAGGAGCAGGAAATGCCGATGTTCACCTCCTGCTGTCCGGGCTGGGTACGTTTTCTGAAATCGCAGTATCCGGATATGGTTTCCCATTTATCCACATCAAAATCACCGCATCAGATGTTTGGTGCTGTTACGAAAACATGGTTTGCGGAAAAGCTTGGTGTTGATCCATCGAGCATTTACAATATTTCTGTCATGCCATGTGTCGCAAAGAAGCATGAAATTGATATTCCGGTCATGAATGATTCCGGTTACCGTGATGTGGATGTCGTTTTGACAACCCGTGAGGTAGTCCGTATGATCCATGCCGAGCATATCGATGTCGGCTATCTGCAGGATCATCCACTGGATGACCCGCTTGGAACGGCCAGTGGAGCCGGTGTGATTTTCGGAGCTACCGGCGGTGTCATGGAAGCTGCCCTGCGCAGTGCCTATTATTTTGTGACCGGTGAAAATGCAGATGCGGATGCATTTGCGGATGTCCGCGGTATGGATGGCTGGAAGGAATCCACATTTGAAATACAGGGAATCCCGGTACGCTGTGCTATCGTCAGCGGACTCGGAAATACCCGCAGACTCATCGAGGCCATGCGCAGGAAGGAAGTAGCCTATGATTTCATCGAGGTTATGGCTTGTCCGGGCGGCTGCAGCGGCGGAGGCGGACAGCCGATCCATGACGGGGAGGAGCTTGCGGCTGAGCGTGCCGATACGCTGTATCATCTGGATCGCAACGCCAAGCTTCGCTATTCGCATGAAAATCCCTCCATTCATGCTTTGTATGACGAATATCTAGGAAAGCCGCTTTCAGAGCTAGCGGAGAAGCTGCTGCATACCGATCATGAAGCCTGGCAGATGCCGCATACAGAACGTTAAATAACAGCTGTCCAAGCAGAAAGAGAATACAGCCTCTCATTGTGAAGTTCTCTTATAACAGCAGACAAAGCAACGTATAAAGGCATGGAATCCAGTGGATGATTCTGTGCCTTTCCATTTCATACACGTACCTTCGTGCAGAGAAAGCTGCCCTGCCAGTAGGTCAATTGCAGGTGGTCATAGAGGAAGCATCATTGAAGTAATCCATCATCCTATGCAAAACCACGCATACTTCTTTCATTTTCCCCAAACCTTACGTATAATAAAGGTAATAAAACGGAGATGATACCATGACAGAAGTTCTTCAAAAGCAAGCAGCAACGCTCTATAAGCTTCCACGCTTTCGCACTGCATTTCATAACGTCATTCTATACTCACTGCGCAGCAACGGGTATTATGACTACCGCTATATCAGCAGAAGCATCACCCGCGCAGATGTTCTGGCTGCGGACACCCCTGCTTCACAGCTGCAATATCTTACCGAGATATCCGATCAGACACTGCTGCACTACACCTTAAAGCACGCGGCGGTGATGGAGAAACGCCATCTGCTGCTGCTGGAGCTGTTGAGACAGGCAGGGTATGAAAAAGACATAGCGGTTAAGGATGCTGTTCTATATGAGAAGGATGCTGTGCAGCTAGTGGAAATCACCTCCCTTCCGCAATATCTGGAAACCATCCTACAGTATCGTAGGGCGCATATTTCCTTCTATTTCCGCGGACATCAGAATATGAATTATAAGATGACTCCCTCCCTGTTTCGCAGCCCGGAAACAGCTGAACGTGAGGATGCCATCTATAAACAGACACTGATTGAATATCCGATGGATTTTTATAACAGCAGAAGCCATTTTGAAAAGCTTGTAAAAATGCAGCACTATCAAATCTGTACCCGCCTGCTCGACCTAACGACCAATCCTCTTGTGGCACTGTTTTTCGCCTGTGAGGATGCCACAAGGGATACTGGACAGGTTCTCGTATTTGAGAGCAGGGAAGCCCCGTTGTTTCCGGACAGTGATAAGGTCTGTATGCTTTCCAGTCTGGGCTTTTTGAAAGAGGATGTCCGAAAAGCATTACGTGAGGAAGATGCAGAAGCATTTTCCGGAAGCGTGAGTGCCGCAATGCTCCTGCATGAAATTCAGCGGGAATTACCGGCCTTTCAGCCCTATATAAAGCAGCGTGACCTACGGCAGGTTTTGCTTGTGCAGGCAGCCATGGATAACATTCGCATACAGCGCCAAAACGGCTTGTTCTTCCTGTGTGGAAACTATGCAAGCGATGATGAGGAACTGCAGAGCGTCCTGCGGAATAAGCTGCTGCACCATGAGGGGAAACAGATGGTCTTTTACATCAAAAAGAAGGAACAGCTGCTGGAGGAGCTGAAGCTGGTACATATGTCACATAAAGACCTGTATGGTAATCTGCAGGAAGCTGCATGGGATATCATGCACAGCGCTCGGTAGAATTGGAGAAGTTATGGAAACCTATAAAATTTCACAGATAGCAAAACTGCTTGGATTGAGCAGTGACACGATTCGCTTTTATGAAAAAAAGGGTCTGGTACACCCTTCTGTGAATCCGGACAACCAATATCGGGAATATGATCTGGATAATATTCTGGAGCTGCTGGATATCATATATTACCGGCATCTGGATATATCCTTACAGGATATTCAGTCCATCTGCACCAGCAGAAGCAGGGAAAATATGTATGAGCTGCTGTTGAAAAAGAAACAGGAAACGGAAGAAAAAATACGGTATGAGCAGCAGCTTCTGAAAAAGCTCACCTGCATATCCGAGACATATCAAAGAGTGGAATCCAATCAGAACATCTGCAGTATCAAAGCCTTTCCGGCATCTGTCATTCTGTTTGAAAGTGAAAAAACAAGTGATTTTTTCACACAGCAGATTGCCCATCTGACACAGGATCAGTTTGTCTTCTGCTCTCTGTTTAAAACCTATCATATCGACAACTGTGACATACAGCCGAGAAAAACCATCATTGCACTGGAACAGGATATCATGGAGGAGCTGCACATGGACTACCCGCAGGCACAGCTGATAAAAGCGCATAAGCAGCCATGTGTGTTCCTTGTGATCCACATGCTTCACAGTCAGATTCACCCTGAGGATATTGCACCGCTGCTCACCTATGCCGCAAAGCAGAAGCTAACCCTGCAGAATACCCTGTATCTGCGGGAGATACCCCTTACCAGCTATCAGGATGATCAGAATTATTATGCAGAGCTGTATATTCCCATATGTGAGGACTAAATCCTCATTTTTTTATGATTTTTCCTTGACCTTGGAGCTGCTTCAGGGTTTATACTTACATCCGCACGGAGGTGAAGTCAAAATGAAAAAAGATTATATACACAAGCAGTTCTGGAACTATGTGCTTCCTTCCATGTTCACAATGCTGTTAAGCGGCTTCTATGCGATTGTGGATGGGTTGTTTGTAGGGAATGCAGTGGGGGATACTGCTCTGGGGGCTATCAACCTCGCTTATCCGATACAGGTAATATTAAATGCTACAGCAATCGGACTGGGTATCGGAGGCTCTGTTGTGATGTCACGCAGCCGCGGTGATGGAAAAGAGGACAAGGCACGCCATGCCATGGGATCGACACTGGCACTGCTGCTTGTCTGTGGAATCATTTTGTCTGTAGGACTGCTTGCACTGCACCCGATGCTGCTGCGTATGCTGGGAGCGAAGGGAGCCATGTATGCACAGGCCCGCTCCTATATCATAGTTGTACTTATGGGGGGACTGCTCCCTGTTCTTGGCAACGGATTGAATCCACTGCTGCGCAATTACGGGAAAACCTTTCTGGCAACGGCAATCATGAGCAGCGGACTGATTACGAATATCATCCTCGATTATTTATTTGTCTTCCGTTTTCATATGGGACTGGCAGGTGCGGCTTGGGCAACCATCACTGCACAGGGTGTCGTCGCTGTCCTTACGCTGCTCTATATGTATGCCAGAGAACTTAAAAGCTATTCCCGAAAGGATATTGTGCCGGACGTACCGCTTGTGCAATCCATCGTCCGCATCGGACTTTCCCCCTTCGGACAGACAATGGCACCTTCTCTTGTTATCGTATTAACCAACTGGATGTGTCTGCGTTATGGCGGTGATGCAGCGGTTACCATTTATTCTGTGGTTTCCTATGTACTGTGCAGTGCACAGCTACTGCTTCAGGGAATCGGCGACGGTGTACAGCCTTTGATCAGCTTTTATTACGGTGCCAAAAAGGAGGATAAGATTCATATTCTGTATCGAAAAGCCTTTTTTGTAACGATTGCGGTTTCTCTGATTCTCTGTATAGCGGTAGTCCTCTTCCTGAATCCGCTGACCGCTCTGTTTGGAATCAGCGATGCCATCTTTGAAGGAGCGAAGACTGCTATTTTGATCACTACGGTGTCTTTTCCCTTTCTCGGCATTACCAGAGTTACATCAGCCATTTTTTATGCGACAGAAAAAACACGAAATTCCACTTTTCTGGTCTACATGGAGCCCTGCTTACTATTGCCCTTAAGTCTGTTTGCTTTATCCTTCCTGTTTCAGCTGAACGGAATCTGGATGGCCTACCCTGCAGCACAGCTGATTCTTTGCGGAATCGCCCTGTTTATGAAAAATCCCCTGCACGCACCTGCCGCACTGCCGCAGACACAGGAACAGACGCTGTGTTAACGCGAACCGCCCCAGAATTACAGACGACGGAATGCTGTATTTGCGTGCTTTCTGTAATACAATTATTAAGATGCAGCACAATGTAATAAAGCACGGTATGACGCTGTTGTATCTAACTCGTATTACGACATGCAATACACAAATAAAATAGAAGAAGTAAATTCCAATGCGGTTCTTACTCATGGAGAAAATCAAAAAAGGAGAATTCAGCGCTATTATCTTTCATAGATAAGTTTGAATTCTCTTTTTGCAAACGCCCTGAAAATAACATGATGCAGGAGCTTTATTACTTTCCTCATTTTTTCAGGTTTTCCCTTATTTCTTTACTCGATTTTCTCAGGTTTAGCAACTTCCCTTATTAGGGAAGAATTCAGCTGTGTATATCGGCTTTTTCTTTATAAAATAATTGTCTCCATATTACGATTAACGCTTGATCGCAGCTATGAGCAGCATCATCGGTCTGCGCATTTCATCACGCATACCTTCAATATCCAGCATATGCTCCGGAGGCTGCGGCTCTATGATGTGCTGAAGCTCAAAGCCATTGCACAGCAGTGTATCGAGATAGGTGGTTAGCGTACGATGGTATTTAACCACTCTTTCCCCCAGAAAGTTCGCCTCCCGCTTTCCTTCGTAATAATAATTATCCACAGGAAAATGCAGGATTTCCCCATTCTCAGCATAATACCAGTCCTGCGTACCATAGGCTGTGAAAACCGGATGCTCAACCGAGAAGACAAAGCTTCCTTTCGGTGTCAGCCATGTGGAAATAGCGGCTGCAAGCTGTTTAAAATCCTTTACATAATGAAATGCCAGAGAGCTGATAACCACATCAAAGGATGCCTTGGAAAATTGCAGATCCTCCATTGCACTGCATTGATAGGTGATAGCGTAATCTCTGCTTTTTTCTTCCGCAACTGCCAGCATTTTCTTTGAAATATCCACACCATGCACGGATGCAGCTTTCTGCTGTGCAGCATATATACAGTGCCAGCCATAGCCGCATCCAAGATCAAGAACGCGTTTACCTTCGAAATCCGGAAGCAGTTGTTTCAGCTGTGACCATTCACCGGCTCCCTCCAGTCCCTGAACAGAACGGTTCATTTCCTTATATTTATTGAAAAATACATCGTCGTCATATTTATTTTCTTTCATATTCATGTCCTCCCATGCGAATTATGCATTGCTTATCTGATTGGAATTCACATGGGTCTATGCAATCTTCTGTCCAAGGATGCCTTTTCTCACAGGTCAACACTCCTTCCTGAAACCATATATTTCTGTATTAAGTATAGCATATGGCATCAAATCCTGCCATCCTGTAAACGCTGTATTTCCATAAGAGAAAAGATAAAAGGGCCGCAGGCAC
The DNA here is from genome assembly GCF_019132535.1 of Erysipelatoclostridium sp. DFI.2.3. NCBI lineage: Bacteria > Bacillati > Bacillota > Erysipelotrichia > Erysipelotrichales > Coprobacillaceae > Thomasclavelia > Erysipelatoclostridium sp. DFI.2.3. The sequence goes on from NZ_JAHOOJ010000003.1 coordinate 293,888, forward strand.
CAGCCAAATTCTCATAAATCAGAAGCATTACACTGCTCATAGCACAGCATCTATTTGCAGCTTTATCAATGAATCACAGCGCAAAAAGAAAAAGCCTTCTGCAGACTGCAGAAAGCCGTATTCTTTCCTATCTCTCGTTGTTCAGACTGGAGAAGAAGGAAAGCTGATAAATACCACAGATACCTACCAGAATATAAACAGCTCTGGAAAGAATCGATCCGGTACCAAACAGCATATCTACCAGGTTGAAATCAAAGAGTCCAATCAGACCCCAGTTGACACAGCCGATAATACTGATAATCAAAACGATATAATTTATGACTTTCATATACATCCTCCTTGCTATTTAGTCTGGACATTTTCCATCGGTTTATACCGTGATCTTTTCGACGAAAGACAGAAGAGATGCTATAATAAAAAGAGAGGAGTGTTATTTATGAATATCCCGCTATGTGTAAAGGACAGCTCCGTTCGAATATTGTTTACAGAGGGCAGAGACAGACGAATGATGGAGGCAGCGATACGGCTTTATAACGAACAGATTCTCACTCCGCTGCTGTATGGAGATACCCGGCAGCTATATGAGCAGGCAGAGGCATATGGTCTTTCTCTCACCGGAATTCAGATTGTAGATCCAAAGCGGTTTACACAGCGTGAGGACATGATTCGCCGCATGCTGGAGCTGCGTAAGGGAAAAACAGATGAACAAACATGCCGGGAATGGCTGAAAAAGGATACGTATTTCTGTACGATGTATGTTGAGCTGGGATATGCCGACGGACTGCTCGGTGGTTCTGCCAATTCTACTGCCGATACCCTACGTCCGATTATGCAGCTGATTAAAACACGCATGCCGCATACCATCGTCTCCAGCTGTTTTCTTATGAGCAGAAGGGATGAGCATTATATTTTCGCAGATTGCTCTTTAAACCGAAATCCCAACACGGATGAGCTGGTGGAAATCGCATTGCAGGCAGCGGAGAGTGCAAAGACCTTTCAGCTGGAGCCAAAGGTAGCCCTGCTTTCCTATTCCACACATGGAAGCGGGAGCGGAACAGATGTTGATACTGTACGTGAAGCCGCACAGCGATTACAGCGCATGCCGCTGGATTATGATGTGGATGGCGAGCTGCAGGTGGATTGCGCATTGTCCAGACGGGTAGCTGAGCTGAAGGCAGTGGATTCCACAGTCGGAGGAAATGCCAATGTTTTGATTTTTCCGGACTTGAATGCAGGCAACATCGGATATAAGCTGGTCGCCAATCTGGGTGGATTTGAAGCACTTGGTCCGATTCTGCAGGGTGTACGGCTGCCGATGAATGATCTTTCACGCAGCGCAACAACAGAAGAGATTTATAAAATGGCAATCATTACCGCCATGCAGAAGGAAGCAGGAAACAAGATGAGGAGGCATGGAAATGCAGACAGCATCGATTTGGGAATTTAAGGGGTATACCATGCGCTCATCGCGGATTGAGGATAAAGACGCATATTATTTAGCCGGATTCACAGAATGTGACAGCGAGGTTGCACGTATGACCGGCAGTAAAATGCACTACAGCAAAGAGGAGGTGGATGCATATTTTGTAAACTGTCTCAACGATTCCACACGATATGATTTTCTGATATTTGATCCGCAGGGCAGCCTGATCGGTGAGAGCGTAATCAATGAAATTGATGAGCAGGCACGTTCTGCAAATTTCAGAATCTGTATTTTTAAAAGCAAAAACTGCGGAAAGGGAATCGGCAGCTGGGCGATTCAAACAACAAGAGATTTCGCCTTTTGCGAGCGAAAGCTGCACAGACTTTCACTGGATGTGTTCTCATTCAATATACGGGCCAAAAAAGCCTATGAGAAAGCAGGGTTCCGCGTGGAGGGCATTCTGCGGGATGCCATTTGGGATAACGGTGTATATGCCGACGATATCCTGATGTCCATATTGGAGGAGGAATGGAAACAAATCGCATAAACAATCACTGGAATTGATAAAAGGTATCCGCAATATGCAGTGGAACTGTTTCCATCCACTGTTCTAATGCGAATACCTTCTTTTCTATGCCTTTATCAAATCATGTAAAATTTATGCGATAGCTGAAGGAATCCCTATGAATTCCCATTCCTCATCAGGCTGTAACGCTTTACCTCAATGCTTATGCATGTAATACTGAGCTACAAAGCTGCTGAATGATTGATAAACACCTTTTGCACAGGACGCTTTTCTTGAATTCCGGCTTATCCGTGCTTTCGCTGTAAAGCTCTGTGTATCCATTTTTCAATTTCCACGATTGGAATGATGGAGACAGACATGACCAGCGCAACAGCAAATTCCGCAACGGAAATATGTTCAAACGCAAACAGCTCGGATAAAACAGGAATATAGATGACCGCAATCGTCAGGAAAAGTGCACACACGACAGAACCGATGAGATACAGGTTCTGTTTTTTCATATGCACAACGGACTGCTTCAGGGAACGCATATTGAATGCGTGAAACATTTCTGTCATCGACATGGTCAGAAATGCCATGGTCATACCGTCTGCACTCTGTGTGATTTCCCAGACACCGGCTTCCATAAAATGACCGACAATATAGGAAAAAAGGGTAATCAGTGTAATAGCACAGCCCTGAAATATGATTTGCATGTGCAGGCCGTTGGCAAACAGCCCTTCACTTCTAGGACGCGGAGGCCGCCGCATCAGATCCTCATCCCCCTCCTCCATGCCCAGCGCGAGAGCAGGAAAGGTATCCGTCAGCAGATTGACCCATAGAATATGCACAGGCTTTAATATCGTAAATCCTATCATCGTGGCAAGGAATATGGAAAGCACCTCACTAATATTGCTGGATAGCAGAAACTGAATGGCCTTACGGATATTATCATAAATCCTACGCCCTTCCTGAACTGCCGACACGATCGTCGCAAAATTATCATCCGCAAGCACCATATCTGCCACATTCTTTGTAACATCAGTTCCTGTGATTCCCATACCGACACCGATATTTGCACGCTTGATGGCGGGAGCATCGTTAACACCATCTCCGCTCATCGCAACAACATATCCCCTGGATTTCCATGCATCCACAATACGTACCTTATGCTCCGGCTTTACACGGGCATATACAAATGTCTGATCAATGCGGGCAGTCAGCTCCTCCTGTGACAGCGTATCCAGTGTACTGCCGCTCATCGCCTGTGAGGTATCCGTTATGATAGTAAGCGATTTCGCAATTGCCACCGCAGTATCAATGTGATCACCGGTAATCATGACCGGACGGATGCCAGCCTTACGGCACTGGGCGATTGCCGGCTTTACCTCCTCACGTACCGGATCCATCATGCCGCACAGACCGAGAAATACCAGACCGGACTCTGCTGTTTCCATATCTGTTTCAATATGCTCATTCCATTTGCAGGCAGCACATAGTACACGCAAAGCACGATCTGCCATGCGTTTATTCATCCGGTTCAGCTCTTCGCGATCCTCTTCCCGCATCGGTTCTATTTTCTGATTGCGCCAAATGCCCGTACAGCGCTGTAAAACAACATCCATCGCTCCTTTGGTGAATTGCAGAACAACACCGTCAGACTGCCTGTGCATCGTGGTCATCATCTTGCGCTGGGAATCAAACGGAAATTCATGAATACGCGGATACTTCTGCATTTCCTCATTGATATGAAACAGCGTTTCCCCATATGCGCTCAGCGCAACCTCTGTAGGCTCTCCCTGCATGGTTCCATCCGCATGCACCTGCGTATCATTGCACAGGCTCATTGCCAGTGCAAGCAGACGCTCATCATCACCGAAATGCTCCACCACCTGCATACGGTTCTGTGTCAGGGTACCGGTTTTATCCGAACAGATTACCTGTGTACAGCCCAGTGTTTCCACAGCGGTCAGCTGTCGTATGACTGCATTGCGCTTTGCCATGCGCGTCACACCGATTGCAAGCTGCACCGTTACTACCGCCGCAAGGCCCTCCGGAATAGCCGCAACAGCAAGGGAAACAGCCAGCATGAAGGTATCCAATAAAGATTCTGCACGCAAATCACCATGACGTAACAGCTCAAACAGAAACATAAAAGCACAGATTGCCAAAACCAGAAGACTCAGCAGTTTGGAAAGCCGGTTCAGCTTCTGCTGCAGAGGTGTTGCTTCCTCTCTGCTTACCAGAATCGCATCTGCAATCTTTCCCATTTCTGTATGCATACCGGTTGCAGTGATCACTGCACGTCCTCTGCCATATACCACACTGCTTCCCATATAGACCATATTTCTGCGATCACCCAGCGGTGGATTGTCTTCCTGCAAAGCCTCTGTTTGCTTTTCCACCGGAAGGGATTCACCACTCAGGGCAGACTCCTCCACCTTCAGGCTGGCACATTCCAGAATCCTGCCATCTGCCGGTACGGCATCTCCAGCCTCCAGTACGATTACATCCCCGGGAACAAGGTCTTCACTTGCGGTAACCCGTATCTCACCATTTCGCACGACCTTGCAGGCAGGCGCATTCATGTGCTTTAAAGCTTCTATCGCCGCCTCCGCTTTTCCCTCCTGATACAAGCCGAGCATCGCATTTACCATGACGACAAACAGGATGATAAAGGTATCCGCATAGGATTCATGTGCATATGCGGAGGTGATTCCGGAAATGAGCGCAGCCCCAAGCAGTACGATGATCATCGGATTGGAAAGCTGCCTGGCCAGCCGTTTCAAAAGGGATGCTTTTTTTTCTTCCTGTAATTTATTCAGACCAAATACGCTGCTTCGTTCCTGTGCCTGTGCTTCACTCAATCCATGCATGCTGCTGTGCTGTTCCTGTAATGCTTCTTCCACTGTTCTCTGATAAGCTTCCATAGTACCGCCTCCATTGAAAAAAACTCCCATACAGCTGTGCTGTATAGGAATTGTACGTTTATTCAGCCAGCCTGTGACTTCATACGATGCAGATATCCGTAAATCGCGATTCCTTTCTGCATTTATTTTTCATGGTTATCTCTACCTGTATTGTAAAGCATACAGACCCTTCTGTAAACAGCCCCTTTTGCAATTCGGACAAAGTCATGAAATTGTCTAGCGAAACAGCGTCCCCTCCTCGAAGATTCCCCACACAGCCTGTGGATCTGTCTGTGTTTTCTGTATGGAAAATACCACCTGTGCATCCTGAAAGGTAAAGCTTCCATTTCCCTGTGTTCCATATCCGTCATCCGAAAAGCTGAATGATGCTGTATCACCGTTTCGCTGCGCAGTGCCGGAAATAGTGGCAACCTGCTGCGCATCCTCCGGATTCAGACTTGTCAGAGTATAGGAAAAGGTGGTATCTGTTACATCGGATATTACAAGTGTACTGTGATTTCCACTATACGTTCCGGCGATATCCTCCTGTTTCTGCGGCTTTTCTTCCTGTTGCGGAGTCTGCCCGTTGACACCACCACGGGTAAAGATGTCCTTATTATACGGACCACAGTAAATCGTTTGTCCCTCATACTTCAGCTGATTGCTGCTTCGAATCGCAAAGGTATAGGTCCCCTGTGTACTGGTTGCTTTGATGCTGTGATCCGAAATGCTCCACGTTCCACTCACATCCTGCATTCCCTCACAGCTGTTTTGTGTGAAAACAAAGGAACCATCGCTCCTGAGTACAATTGCAGATGCAGCACCGTTATGAGCATTTTCGTCCGTAAAGGTACCTGCCATATCCTCCATACGGTATTCCTGCTTCTGTGAAAAGAGCTCATCTCCGTATTTCCAGTAAAGGAATCCGCCTCCAGCCGCCAGACCAGCCACAAGCAGCAACAGGACCAGAGCCAGCGGCCATGTCCTTCGTTTTTTGACAACGGTTTGCTTCTTTGTTTTATGATCGGTTCTATGCTTTGTCTTCCGCTTGGTCTTTTTTCTGGTTTTGCCTTTCTTCGCCTTCTGTTTCTTATTCTTTTGATCAGAAGACTTTGACTCCCTCTGCTTTTTCATGACTGATCGCTCCTTCGCATCAATCAGCTCGCTGCTGTCAACCTGAAAAAGCTGGGCAAGTCGCTCCAGCTGTTCCTCATCCGGAACACGGATGCCTGCCTCCCAATCGAGTAACTCCTCCTGCTCTATACGCATATATGCAGCAAGCCGCTGCACGCTGATTTCATATTCCATGCGCAGCTTTTTAATATTTTTACCAGACATATGGTTTCACTTCCTATCTTATGCTAGTATTATCCCCGACACGGAAGAAGAAAGTCAAGAAAACCGACAGAATCGTAAGAATCTGATAATAGAAAAAAAGACTCCTTTTATTCATAAATATAAGGAATCATGAGCATTTCAACAAGATTCGCATCCTTATGGTCTTCAAAGGTACGATATACAAGCCGCTGAAAGACAGGACCTTTCTGAATGAGGTGTTCTCTTTGAAAAAAGGTACGGATGCGCTCCCGGGTTAAAGCTGAACGCTTATCATTATGTTCAAACGCATAGATAACCACAGCACACCCCGGCAGATATGAGAAGCCGAATTCCTCACTCACTCCAATTTCAGCAGCACAATCTTCATAAATGCCAAATCCGCAGATCCTTTTACGGTCATCGTCTTCTTCCTTTGAGATAAGGGCACATTGGAAAAACATATCCGCATTTTTCTGAAACAGATTAAATTGGATGGAATCGTTCGCATCCTCCTTGATGTTCAAACAGTCCTCCTGTGAAATAAAGAAGATACCCGGTCTTTGGATATAAATACAGTTGTACAGACAATAGGCCGTCATTTTCAATACGCTGATATAGTGGTCCAGGTTCATCAGCTTCTGCTGCAGCCGCTGTATCTCCTGCACATAATCATTGCGCTTCTGCTGTACCATTTCACGATGCGTCTGTACATTGCCGCGTAGAATATTTTCACGTATATTGGATAGCGAAATTCCCATATGAGAAAACCGCTGAATATATAGCAGCTGATCAATCTGTTCACTTGTATAATAGCGATAATTCGTTTCCGGATCTTTGAAGGGTACAATCAGCCCCAGTCGTTCATAGTGCCGAATCGCCTCTGGTGTCACCCCCATGATTTTTGCAATCTTTCCGATTTTATATTGCATATCATCACCCCGCCCTTTGTATTATACTATACAAAAGGAATTTGTAAACAGGGATTTTAAGAATACGAAAATGTCTGTCTCAATTTTGCCATACCACTTTTATAGAATCCGATTTTTCCTGTCTTTGGCTGCTTTAACGGCTGTTGATGAAATCGCATATATGAATTCAGATGATGCGTGAATGCCAAGGTACCTTGTGGATGTAACCATATATTCAGCACAGTTTTAACCGGGTTCTATGATAGATAAATCTGCTATTCCGGATGGCCATGTATCTGACAGCTGTTTTATATTGCATTGGATACGTACACATTCCTTGGAAGGAATGCAAAAATCTTTGTAAAGTATAAGCAAAGGATATGCAAAGCAGAGGTTGTTCATCAGAATGAATAGAAATCAAGAGACCATATATACGCACGCCGTCATAAGGATGCTGTTAAAATTTCCATATATTTCTATATTTTGATTACGATATGTTATTCTGCAAGATTTATTTTGTATATTTCATGTTTTATATATAATATGAATACGAAACATGTTATAATCAAAGTGCAGAGATCATAAAGAAAAATATCATAGAGCATGTGTACAGCAGAAGGCAGGAAATCGATTGCCTGTAGCAGTTAGGATAAAGCATGTATGCCGATCAGAAAGATGTTCTGTCGTACAGCATGTCATCATACAATGCTAAATAGAGCGATTGCACAAGCGGATCATGCAAAATGAGAAATACTAGGAGGAAAAAACTATGGCAGAGGAATTTAGAAGAATATGGTCATTCATTGAAAAAGCGGAGCCGGCACAGGAGATGCTGTCTGTTCTGGTACCTGGTGAAGAGATTCTGCAGTGCTATAAGACAAATCGAGATATGTCAGCACTGATGAACAAAAGAATCATTATTTTTGACAGACAGGGTCTTACCGGAAAGAAAATCGAGATTTATTCCATTCCTTGTCGTTCTATTGATATGTGGTCTACAGAGAATGCAGGGAAATTATTTGATATCGATGCCGAGCTGGAGCTGTGGACAAAAGCCGGACATTTCAAAATCAATGTGGATAAAAAGTGTAACATCCGTGAATTTGATACCATCTTGGGAAACGCGATACTGGATTAGTTCTTACTTATATCTTATGTTAGCATGAAAATATACCAAAGCTTTGATATCGTTTATATGACGATATCTTTTTTATCATGCTGTGTTCCTATGTTTAAAAAAATCGGGCAGGTAAAGGTTTTATCGTATGTAACGGATGGAAGACCATCCGCTGGTATCAGTCAAAGGCAGGGTTGCACTGATAATAGTTTTCCGCATCCAGCTGACTCTGAACATAGGCAAGTGCTTCTCCAAACCTCTGGAAGTGTACGATTTCACGTTCTCTTAAAAAACGCAGGGGGGCAATGACATCGGGGTCACTGGCAGCCCGTATCAGATTTTCATAGGTTGTCCGTGCTTTCTGTTCTGCTGCCATGTCCTCAAACAAATCAGTAAGCGGATCGCCTTTGGATTGGTAATATGCAGCAGTAAATGGTGCTCCGCTGGCTGCCTGTGTCCATATGCCGGTTGTATGGTCAACATAATATGCATCAAATCCACCTGCTTTTATTTCCTCGACACTGAGATTTCTGGTCAGCTGATACAGGATTGCGGATACCATTTCCAAATGAGCAAGCTCGTGAGTACCTAAAAGTTATCCGTCTGTAGAAACAGCTGCTTATTGGTGTACGAATACCGTAGATACAAGAGTATCTATTGTGTAGTGCGATATAACTATAAAGACCAATATGCATAATTAAATTTATTATTTTCATAGTAATAAATAAAAATACCTATATAGATAACAGGTTACTATATATTTTTTAATGACACATCGCAATCGCCTTTGCATAGTTTATATCGGAGGTGAGTGAAATGACAGGCACATTAACAATTGAAACTATGGAAGCAAACGGTGCTCCTGTTAATCAGGCAGCTATAAGAGTGTATGAGAGAACAGACAGTGCTTCTAACTTTATAATGGGATGTTATACCGATGAAAAGGGACTAAGTGAACCTATTACTCTCCCTACCCCAGACAGCACACATTCCTTGCATAGCATTCCACAGGCGTGTCCTTATGCACAATATGATGTACAAGTCATAAAAGATGATTTTGACAAAGAAATAATCAACGGTGTACAGATATTTCCTAACACAAATTCTACTTTGACCGTTATTATGCAATGCTGTAATGGCAGGACACCAAAGACAAACACAATTGATATAGAGCATCACGAATTATATGATAAATGAATAGATACAAACAATGCTACTCTCCACATTGGAGAGTAGCAAAATGAGAGTGAACAAATATACATTAAGTTTTAGCGCAAGTTACCAATTAGATCCGCATCGAGCATTCCTCATGCAGCGTACAAATTGACGTGCACAGCGATTTTCTCTACAGTGTTGACGCATTGTACTGCGAGCTACTCGTTCTGCTTCATTCAATGCGTTTGTACCATAATCATCATCGCATCTACAATTTCTATCACTATCGAATCTGTCAAAATCATAATCGTTAAAGTCATAAGCATTACATTCACATCTGTTACACATATATATTTCCTCCTTACGTGTTATTGAGATACATCTGCGTATCTCAATATATGATATGGAGGAATTAGATGCCTAATTAGGCTTATTATAATACTTATTGATAAAAGATTAAACGTCTGATTACCATTAATTAAAAGACCACCATTAAGGTGGTCAAGTGCCGCAAAATACTGCCTAGGTATCCCTTTCTTTTTAATGGGCGGCAACGTAATCATTATATACCTCAATCAACTATTTGTAAATACATTGATACTATTTTATTAAATGTTATAAAACTTTACAAAAAAACCGGTATAGAACCGGTTCCCCATCTTTTTAGATGGACAGCATAAAGATACCTAGGCAGAAGCATATAATTATGCCAATATCATTCTATCATATTTCCTCCGTATGTAAATTCTAAATTATTTAATTTTTCTTAATTTTAATCCGATAATAAAAAGCCGGCTATAAGCTGGCTTTTGTCCCATTGTCACTGCATAAACTGTATGAAAGAGTGACTACGAAATTATATAGCATTCCTTCAAAAATTGCAAATCATTATCGTAGTAAAATATTGGAAGTTCCATGTTTAACAAAAAAAGCCGACATAAAGCCGGCTTATCGTCCTCATGAACAAATAATGGGGAAAAAGGGCGATACAATCATTAAGTGATTGCTTATATACTATACTACTTATATGTTGAAATGTAAATAAAAAAGCCACTCTCTTGTGTGGAGAGTAGCTAATTAAGTAAACCTAAATTTGAATCAACTGTAAAATCGTTATCTTTCTCAACTTGTTCTATATCTTGCCGGGTAAAATCCTTAAATTTGTTAAATAGCTTAACTATAATCAATATAATAAAGAATTGTATTTTTGATTTCATACCATTAATCTTGCATTTTAAAGGCGACCTTACTGTTGCTATCTTATGATTCATTTCTCTCACATCATCAAATAAATCAATAACGCCCTTATCCTTACACTCTTCAATTTCATTAAACAACTGTATACTTTTACACAAAGGTACCAAATCAGATA
>NZ_JAHOOJ010000030.1:0-34246 GCF_019132535.1 Erysipelatoclostridium sp. DFI.2.3
TATAGAAAAAGAAACAGATGAATGCCACCTGTTTCTTTTGGGATTTATCCCCCTAAAGTGTCCCTCAAAGTTCAGACCCCTAAATTGACCCCTAAAGTTTAGCCCCCCAAATATTTTGGATACCCGACAGCATGGCTCCCTTTCCATATGCGAAATTTGTCGAATGTGAGTTTTTTTAATTAAAGAAAAGAGGATGAGCATGGAAGTTTATAAAAAAGAAGCTACAGAGCTTGAAGAACAGCTTCTTATACTGCGCAAACAGGGGAGACCGGAGGAGATTCTTCAAAAGGCTTCCCGGCTACTGGAAATTGCGCAGCTTCATCAGGATCCCTACTACATTGCAGCTGCATTGTATTTTCAGGCATATTATGAATTTTCAAGAGGAAATTACAAAGAATGTCTTCAGCACTGCTTTCAAAGTGAGGAATACTGTGAAAAAAATGAATATCTGAAAATTCTTGCATACATACATAATCTACAGGGAATCGTTTATTCTGATCTGGGGGATTTTCTCACCTCCCTGCATTTTCTTCTAAAGGCTTATTATCTCACAATGGATCATCCGGAATTCGAATATCATTATGCGATTATTAACAATCTGGGAACTTTGTTCCATGATATCGATTGTGAACAAAGAGGAATTGAATACTTCATACGGGCATTTCAGGAACGAAGAAAAATGCATCTTGAATTTTCACTGAATGACGGTATTATATTAACGAATATTCTGATGGTATATATGAAAATGAACCGCGCAGCAGAGGCAGCTCCTGGTATGAAACATTCTTACGCTATTTCAAAGACAATGACCATGTGGTACTGACAGAGAATAGAATCATGATCAGCATATTCGAATTGTGGCACAGAAAGGATATAGCGAAATTAAAGCAAAGATTATATGACTTTCTGGAGGCTGCTCCCCATACATCTGATTATAAAAATACAGTGAGAAACTATATGGATTGTATTCACATCTGCATTTCATTAAAATTAAAGGATCAGGCATATCTGCTATATCGCAATCTTGAAAAAATGGAATCTCATCATCCAAACTCTATCAATTCCGCAAGACTAGCAGATATCAAGGTGGAGCTGGCAATGCAATTTTGCTCCAAAGAGGAACTATTTCTCCATCTGCTGGAAGCCTATCGTCTCAACCGAAAGGCCAGAGAGCAGGAAAAACGCAATAATCTGCAAAGTATGATGAATAAAATGGATTTGGAAAACGCACTCTACGAACAGCATATTATCCTGCAGCGAAATGAAGAGCTTCTTCGCAGCAACAAACTGGATCCCTTTACCGAGGTATTGAATAAAACTGCCTTTCGCAACCATGTGCTGGAGGCGATTCGTGGTAAAAGAGCAGACGAAAAGGGTGCTTTCTTTATACTGGATATTGATAATTTCAAAATTATCAATGATACCTGTGGACATCTTGTGGGTGATCAGGTAATCATGAAGGTCGCAGCTAATCTTCAGAATAATCTAAGAGAGGAAGATCTAGTCGGCAGAATCGGCGGTGATGAATTTTGTATGTATCTGAATCATATCTCATGTATTGAGGATATTGAAAAGAATGCTTTACGTATTATAGATAATATACGCAATCTGAATATCAGTAAGCTGCAGAAGCAGCTTACTGTCAGTATGGGAATTTGTATTGTGGATACAGAAAAGGATTTTGAAGATATCTTTATGAAAGCAGATCATGCTCTTTATGAAGCTAAGGCAAATGGGCGTGACCAGTTTGTTGTCTATAAAAATGACTATTTCAGTCAGATCATGCAGAAAAAAGAAAAGCGCAAGGACCGCCATGAGGTCACCGTCAATGATATTCTGCCAAAGGTATTTGAAATGCTGAATGTATTCGATAAACGGGATGAGCTGCTGGCACAGACGATGGAATTTATCTGCCGTTCCATGAATGTGAAAAATATATTTCTGCTTCGCTTTGAAAATGAAGCATATTCCATGGGCAGAGTTTATATATATGACCTGGAAAGGAATAAGGCATCCAAGCATGTTCATATTCAGACGGATCCAGCATACCTAAAGGCTTTTGATGACAGACACCTTTACTATCAGAATCAGATTAACGTAAATGATATCCGTTATATAAATGCGTATGAACAATATCAAATTCAGGCAACACTGCAGCATCAGATTTTGTATGATCATAGAATGATTGGTGTACTTGGTATGAATGATCGAAGAATTCATGAATGGAATGAAGATGATTTATCGCTGATTCGTAATCTTTCCTATGCATTTGCGACCTACCTGATTGCAATTGAAAAATAGGGATAAGATAAATCTGAGAAATACAATAAAAACATGGAGTCTAAACAATTTGCAGTTCTGATTGAACGAAAAACAGACGCATTTCATCCAATGTAAGAATAGGAAGAGGGAGTACGCAGCAATGTCTTCTTCTTTTCTTTATGTATTGGAAATTATTTTAGTTTTTTAAGTACATAGTACTATATTACTTGTGAACAAATAAACAAGGTGTTATAATCAAGATGTTGAAGTGAGCGGAAAGTGGTACTGACCGTAAACATCAAACATCGATCGCTGACGATCTGCTTCTAAAGGAACAGCCTGAGGAAAAAGACGGGAATGCAAATAGTTTTTTACTGTATTCTTGTTTTTTCATAGGACAAGAATTTTTTTAATGGAGGAGGATGTTATGGAAACTAGAGTTGCTGTTATCGGTATCATTGTCGAAAATACGGAGTCTGCTGAAAAAATCAATTCCATACTTCATGAATATGCACAATATATTCTTGGTCGTATGGGAGTGCCGTATCAGAAAAGAGGGATTTCTGTTATCAGTATTATCATAGATGCACCTCAGCCTGTCATTTCTGCATTATCCGGTAAACTGGGGAAATTAGAGGGTGTCAGTACAAAGGCACTGTATTCCAATGTGATGGAGAATATAGATGGATAATGTTTCTTTTCTGATCGAAAAGCTATATATGGAAGGCTGGCTAAGAGATGAAGAATTTCTTGAGGTACTTATACATCATGGTGAGAATGAAATAAGAAATCTGCTTGCGGAGTATGCAAGAAAAACAGCGCACAGATACTATGGAAATAAGGTGTATACCCGTGGATTGATAGAGTTTAGCAACTACTGTCGCAATGACTGCTATTACTGCGGTATCCGCCGCAGCAATTCCCATGCGCAAAGATACCGTCTGAAAAAAGAGGATATCCTTACCTGCTGTGATGAAGGCTATAATCTTGGATTTCGTACCTTTGTCCTGCAGTCCGGGGAGGATGGATATTATACGGATGAGCTTCTGATTGAAATCATAACTGATATAAAACGGCGGTATCCGGATTGTGCTATCACCTTATCACTTGGAGAAAAAGAGAAGGAGAGCTATCAGCGCTATTATGATGCAGGTGCAGATCGTTACCTGCTGCGTCATGAAACAAGCAATGCACAGCATTATCGTTGTCTGCATCCAAAAGAGCTTACCAGTGAGCATCGCAAGCAGTGCTTAAAGGATTTGAAGGCAATCGGTTTTCAGACCGGCTGCGGAATCATGGTCGGTTCTCCCTCACAGACGCTGAAGCATATTGTAGAGGATTTGCATTTCATGAAGGAGCTTCAGCCGGAAATGGTGGGAATCGGGCCTTTTCTTCCGCATCATGATACACCGTTTCACAATGAACCGGCCGGCAGCTTCACGCTGACACTGACACTGCTTTCCATTATCCGTCTGATCCTGCCGGATGTACTTCTTCCGGCGACTACAGCTCTGGGTACGATTGATCCACAGGGAAGAGAACAGGGGATTTTAGCAGGTGCCAACGTTGTGATGCCCAATCTCAGTCCGATAGCTGTGAGAAAGAAATACATGCTGTATGATGATAAAATCTGTACCGGTGATGAAGCAGCCGAATGCAGAGTATGTCTTTCCAATCGTATGAAGCGTATTGGATATGAACTCGTAACAGATCGCGGCGACAGTATAAGAAAGTTAGAGGAAAAACGTATATGTACAATAAACATTCACTGAAAGCAACGGAATTTATTGACGATGAGGAAATCAAAGAAACACTGTGCTTTGCACAGGAAAACAAACACAATAAGGAATTGATCAGCTCCCTGATTGAGCGAGCCGCAGATTGTAAGGGGCTTACACACAGAGAGGCTGCGGTGTTATTGGAATGTGATCTTCCTGAGGAAAATGAAAAGATGTTTACGCTGGCAAAACAGATCAAGCAGAAGCTGTATGGCAATCGCATTGTTATGTTTGCTCCGCTGTATCTTTCCAACTACTGTGTTAACGGCTGTGTATACTGTCCCTATCATTATAAGAACAAGCATATTCGAAGGAAAAAGCTGACGCAGGAAGAAATAAGGCAGGAGGTTATTGCCCTGCAGGATATGGGACACAAGCGACTTGCTCTGGAAACAGGAGAGGATCCTGTTCACTCACCGATTGAATATGTACTTGAGAGTATTAAAACGATTTACGGCATCAAGCATAAGAATGGAGCTATTCGCCGAGTGAATGTAAATATCGCGGCAACAACTGTGGATAATTACCGAAAGCTGAAGGAAGCAGGAATCGGTACGTATATCCTGTTTCAGGAAACCTACAACAAGCAATCATATGAACAGCTGCATCCAAACGGACCGAAATCAAACTATGCCTACCACACGGAGGCAATGGATCGTGCCATGGAGGGCGGTATTGATGATGTCGGCTGTGGGGTATTGTTTGGATTGAATATGTATCGTTATGACTTTGTAGGACTTTTAATGCATGCTGAGCATCTGGAGGCGGTTCACGGCGTTGGTCCGCATACAATCAGTGTTCCACGTATCTGTCCTGCTGACGATATAAATCCGAATGAATTTTCAAATGCCATCAGTGATGAGATATTTACAAAAATTGTTGCTGTATTGCGAATAGCTGTACCATATACCGGTATGATTATCTCTACAAGAGAATCACAGAAAACAAGAGAAAAGGTTCTTGATCTCGGTATTTCTCAGATATCCGGAGCTTCTTCCACCAGTGTCGGCGGCTATGCAGTACCGGAAAAGGAAGAGGAAAACAGTGCGCAGTTTGATGTGAGTGATAACCGTACCCTGGATGAGGTGGTTAACTGGTTGTTGAAGCTGGGCTATATACCGAGCTTCTGTACGGCATGCTATCGGGAAGGAAGAACAGGGGACCGCTTTATGAGTCTGGTGAAATCCGGACAGATTGCCAACTGCTGTCATCCAAACGCATTATTGACACTGCGGGAGTATCTGGATGATTATGCAAAAGAGGATACAAAAAAGCTTGGCAGTGCCATAATAGATCGGGAGCTGTTACATATTCCAAATGAGAAAGCAAGAGAAAGCTGTGCCTCCTATCTGCATTCCATTGATAATGGAAAACGGGATTTCCGGTTTTAATATGAGTCTTCAGGACACACCCAATGCAGTACGTCTGCACATTGGCATATTTGGAAAACGAAACAGCGGGAAGTCCACACTGTTAAATGCCATTACGAAGCAGAAGGTCTCTACCGTTTCTCCTGTGGCGGGCACAACCACGGATCCTGTAGTAAAAGCGATGGAGCTTCATGGTCTTGGACCGGTGGTATTTTATGACACTGCAGGCTTTGATGATGAAGGGGAGCTGGGGAATCTGCGTGTTGAAAAAACAGTGGAAGTCACTCAGAAAACAGATATGGCAATTCTGGTATTCCGTGACATGGATATTTCCTGGGAAATGACATGGTATAAGAAGTTAAAAGAAAAACAGATTCCTGTTCTTTGCATATGGAATCAGGATGCTGAAGATGAGAAAGTATATGCGGATGTGGTTACACAGATTGAGAAGAAAACAGGTAGTGACGTACTTATTACAAATGTGAAGGAGCTGGTGACGGATGATGTTTGTCAGGCTTTGATTCGTCTGCTTCCCTCTGATTTTACGGAAGAAACAATCACCGGACATCTGGTACAGGAAAATGATCTTGTTCTGCTTGTTATGCCGCAGGATATACAGGCTCCAAAGGGAAGATTGATCCTGCCGCAGGTACAGACAATTCGCGATCTGCTGGATCACAAATGTATTATTCAAAGCTGTACAAGCGATACGTTAGATGCGGCTCTTTCAGCTTTGTCAAAGCCGCCGAAGCTGATAATCACAGACTCACAGGTGTTTCCGCTTGTATATGAAAAAAAGCCGGAGGAAAGTCTGTTGACCTCATTCTCCGTACTATTCGCAAAATACAAAGGGGACATCCAATATTTCATAAAAAGTGCAAAGGCTATTGATCAGCTGACTGTAAACAGCAGAGTTCTAATTGCCGAAGCCTGTACACATGCCCCACTTGCGGAGGATATCGGCAGGGTTAAGATTCCTGCTATGCTGAAGAAAAAATATGGAGACGGCTTGCAGGTGACTATTGTTTGCGGTACGGACTTTCCGAAAGAACTGCAGGACTATGATTTCATCATTCATTGCGGTGCCTGCATGTTTAATAAAAAATATGTTCAATTCAGAGTGGAACAGGCAAAAAAGGAAGGAATACCGATGACGAATTACGGAATTGCTATCGCATATATGAAAGGGATACTGGAGCATATTATATATTGATAAGCAAAATAAAAAGTGAATGCTCAACTCATTTACTTGATTCATTACAATGAAAGAGTAACACAGCTGTTTCATAAGTACTGACTTATGGAGCAGCTTTTTGTTATACGTTCCTTTTTAAAAACATCATATGGCTTATGCCTTCCTTTTTATAACTGAAACCGAATCTGCAGGACTGGGAAACAACGAATACTATAGAGTTTTCATAGACGAAAGATACCTCATAGGAGAAGATAAATACAGCAGTATGCAGAGGCTCTTTTTCGGTTATAGAAAAAGCTAAAAAAAGCAAAGAGGAAAGAAAATCTGAATCGTGGAATTGATGGGGTGATTACAAAAAAGAGAATTCAAATTATTGATCTATACAATCATGCTGAATTCTCTATACCTTGTATTTACTTTCAATCAGGTAAAAATTGGATTTTTTTCATTTCTGTATATACTCCGATATGAGTTAGAACCTATACAGAACCCCTGATGTTTTCCTGTTTCGAAATATCAATGAAATAATCACAGATTCTTCGTACAGCTGCCCTCTGCTTCTTCATATCGGTACCGGTGGCTTCATTAAACCAAAAAATTTTGAATTTTTCGTTTCCGAAGCTCAGAATAACACTGCTTTTAAATACACCCTTTCTCACAGTGGCTCCTTGTATATCCTGTAATGGAATACGGAAATATCCGGTAGCCCTTGTCACATCCAGAGAATGCAGTGTAACAATATGAAGATTCGTTTTCGTTAAACCCACATAGCAGTATATATTACGGAATCCGATATTCGGACGTTTATCTGCATCAACAGCATAGGATAACAGCCTCGGTGTTGTGGATACGATATTTCCCCAAGTTGTTGCCCTGTACTTCTCCTGCTCACAAAGCAGCTTTTTTAATTCCGTATTTTTGCTTTCCTCATTCATAGTCAATGCCATTTGAATTTCCTCCTGCAATGATGGCCTGTTCGAGAAGCATGATGCTTTCATCAATGGAATGCTTATGATTACATAAGCCGGAGGTTCCTCCTGTAAACATCGTTGCGCCCGCCTTTGCACATTTCTGTATGGTCCCTGTATGAATATTTCCATCAACTTCGATCACCCTGTCAAGCCCTGCTGTCATAAGCAGCTGATGCATTTTTTCTATATGGCGAACTGCCTCCTCTTGAAAGGTCTGTCCTGAAAAACCGGGTTGGACACATAGTTTCAAAATCCACTCCGCATGCTCAGAGACTTTAATGAAATCTTCTGGTACCGGTGTATCACAGCGAAAGGCAAGGACAGGCTTTGCTCCAAAATCACGTACTGTTTGAAAAGCTTTTTCTATATCGATATCCGCCTCATAATGAATCGCAATATAATCTGCTCCGTTTGCTATACAGGGCTTAATATATGGAATCGGGTTTCTACAGGCCAGATGCACCGTAATCGGCAATTTAGTATAGCTGCGAAATACCTTCAGCATGAGATCGCCGAAAATGAAGCATTCATTAAACTGGCCATCCACCATATCATAGTGAAGACTTTTAATACGAGATTGATTGATTTCCTCCATACTCTCAGCAATATGTCCAAGATCAATACAGGACAAGGATGCATTAAAACTGAATTCTGTTGTTGTCAGCTTCATGGTCATGCCTTCAACAGCTTTTTGATTTCATACTCATAGGGTGTATTCCGGCAGTTTTTCAGTGCGGAGGTCAAATAGGTTTTGCTTAATTTTTTATTACAAAAACTTACTAAATTTCTGATTATCTTTTCATAAGTTGGTAAATGCCGATATATCCCATATTTTCGGGCTTTATTGGCATTTTCCTTTTGGAAGATACCTCGCATAAGATGGCATTTACCAGCATGAAAATGCAACCAAAAGTAGTAAATAAGTAGTAAGATACATTTTCGATATTAAGAAGCCAGCTTTTCTAATTCAGCCTTTGCAGACTGGAAAGTACCGTGAGCATAATACCCTAATGTCATGGTTATGTTTGCGTGCCCCATGATGTATTGCAGGGTGTTAGGGTTCATTCCCTTATTTGCCATGTTTGTACAGTAAGTATGTCTGAATGAATGGGGCGTGATGTTTGGCAACTTGTCCTTATGCGTCTTGTTGTACTTCTTAATCAGCCCACGCACCATACTTTCATAATTTCCTGCCACCTTTGGCAATCCCTCACGGTTCAAGAACAAGAAGTTGCTGTAACCGTCAACAACAAGCGGTTGTGCTTTTCCTCGGTTCTTTAAAATTCGTTCAAGTGCCTGATATGCTCTTTCTGTCAATGGAAGCTCACGCTTCCCGTTTTTTGTCTTAGGTGTGGAAATATAGTAACCCACCTCTGTATCACGCAATAGCTGGTGGTCTATGTTAATCACACGGTTAAGCATATCAATGTGTGTTGTCAGTCCGCATAATTCAGAGATACGAAGTCCCGTTTCCAGCAGAAGAATAACTTCATCACGATACTTGCTGTAGACATTATCTGTTTCCATAAAGGCAAGGAGTTTTTCTTCCTGCTCTGGTGTTAGGATAACCTTTGCTTCCGTATCATCTTCCAGAACATCACTCAACTTGAAATTGAAAGGATTTTTTCTGATACAGTCGTCTTGTATCGCCATATAGAATGAAGCCTTTAAGGAACGCTTATAGTTATCTATCGTTTTGTAGGAATAACCTTTGTCATTCATTCTGATAGCCCATTCTTTAGCGTCGGACTGCTTGACCGTATCAATCGCCCTCATACCCAATGGGTCATTTTCCAGTGCGTTCATAAGATACTGTCGTCCTATTTTTGTGTTTCTCTTGATGTTCTTTCTTTGATTGTTCTTCTTTTCGTAAAGCTGGCAGACTGTCATTTTACCACCCACTGTGTCGATACCGTCGTCAAGGTCTTTTTTTATCTGCTTTTCTTTTTCCCTCAACGATATATCATCACGTTTTCCAGCAGGTGTTTTGTCTGTGGGTACAAGTTTCCAAGCATATACAAACTGTGACTTCCCGAATATATCGGTATATTTATAAACGTATCTTCCGTCTTTTCTCTGGCTCTCTCCAAGACGCAAATTGCGTCCTTTACTGTCTTGTCTTTTCATTTTTGACATAGTGTAAAGCTCCTTTCCGTCATGGAATGAGCCGTGATACGCTACTAATATTATACCATATCTACGGCTCTAAGACATCAGATTTCGTCCAGTGTATCAATAATTTTTTCAAACTGTTTTCGCTTTATCTGAATACGGTTTCCATTAACGATAACCCAACCAGAGTCCAGATTTTCCTCGGCAAGTTTACGCAACTTCTTTTCCCCGATACGAAAATATCGGGACGCTTCTTCTATACTAAGGGTGTATTTTTCCCAAATCGGCACATCAGTATTGTTCATGTTGCAACAACTCCTTTCTGTGTGTCTTATCATAAGCAGACAGACGGCTTTGGAAAGCTCCGTTAGTATCTCAACTATTCCCATTCTTGTGGGCAGAACCGCACCATGCGGACGTATCATTATTCTGTGATAGCAGGTCATGGCAAAACGACCATTCCACAAGTCGCTCTCGGATCAACTGCGTGGGTCGCTCGCTTTCTTGTCGGAAAGGTCATGGCGTACAGTCCCCGTGGCTCGCTGTATCACAAACGTATCTGTCTGCTTTATTCAGTTGTCTAAGAACAATCGGCGAAAGCCGTAGGCTTCCATGTATAAAAGCAGGAGCAGGGCAGGAAAGAAGGGAATTTAACCAATCACACCCTGCTGGTATCTGCTTATTCTTCTTCGGTTTCTATATCTATATCAATCTCAAAGTCTAAAATCATTTTGATTAAGGCTTCTCGAATACGTCCCTTTAATTCCATATCAACAACAATATAAACATTGCCGTATTCATCATATAAAGGACGTAAACAACACTTTGATATGTACGGGTCATAGAATGCCAGTAATTTCTCAATCGCAGTTTCATCCCCATCCATAGCTGATGAAATCAAATAATAAGACGGGTGCTTGTACTTTTTCTTCATTTCTATTTCTTCTCCTTTAGTATCTCTTTCATAGTTTCTAGTGCACGGTGTCTGTGTTTGAACACAGCCCCTCTGGTATAATTCATAATATCTGCAATCTCTGTATCACTCATTTCCAAGAAGTAATACATCAATACATTGTTACGTTTTTTTTCGGGTAGCTGTTTGAGAGCTTCTGCAAGTTCATCATCAAGGACTTTAATATCTATGCCACACACATTAAAAATTGTGTAGTTTGTTTCGTAGTCGTCCCATGTTGCCAGACTTTCTACCGTAATGTCTGGTAATTCGCTAAAAGATATTTCCTTGTTTTTTCTTCGTTTTAATTCTTTACGGTAGTTCCAGATAATACCTTTGACAACTTTTTTCAGCTTACATTCAAACTGACACTGAATTGTTTTTTGGAAATCAGACGGTTTCATAATCTCACCTCCTTTCCAGCTATGAATTGAAAAGTGTTTATCCCTCTTTCCGCACCATATCTGTACAGCAAGGTGTGATTTGCTTCCAAAAAAATGAAAATAATTAAAAAAACTTTTCGGGTATTAAAAAAGCCCGCACAAAATATAAATTTTGTACGAGCTACTGGTATAGCGTATTTAATTGTAAATAGTATGCTGTTAAATTGGGCTTGAATATACTGAATTGTACATAAAGCGTTTCATACGGCAAGCCCCCTTTACAACATTTAAACCTTAACCTTTGTCTTTTTGGTAATCGTATAAATATATTCCTCTGGTGTTGGGCGCTTATTTCCAAAGTATCGTTTAAAATTTGCCTGCACGTCTGGGTCTGTACTTTCCATAGTTTTGTCTATGGTATCTTGTAGCATAGCCCTAAATTCAGATACAGAAACACCTTGAGCTTTAGCACCAACTTTCATAATATAATTCATATCTCGTCTTTTAAGTCCTATCATTAGAACCAACTCCCTAAAATAAGTTAATCTTCTTTTTCAAAAATTAAATCTATCTTTCGCATACAGCCTTTTGCGTCAATTTCTGTGGGTACAAACCCTGCGTAGTGATACCCCGTTTTTGCGTAACTGTCAATAATTTCTTTGTGTTTATCAGTACAAAGGAATACAACTCCTTTCGCATTATAGTTAATTTCTACATACTCATATTTTTTCATTCTTCAAAACTCCTTTCAAATACAAATTTATCTTTGGATTTATTGACTTTTACAAACTGGAATTATTCTTCTATTTTCAAATCATTACCCTCAAAGATAAAATTATTGATGTCAATCGGTAAACATATTAGAACGCAAATTATAGTGTTTGGTTCTAAAGAATTTATTTTTTTTGTAGAATTATAGCAATAAAATTCAGATAATCTCCACCGCCAGCTTCTATTGCCTTACGGTCATTTATTGCATATTCATTATTTTGCTTTATCCAATCCGACCAAACTTCCGAATTACTTTCCATTTCATATATTGAAATTAAATCTGCCTTTTTACAATGACTAATTATGTTAGACCAATATGTTATATCATGTATATAATCAAGTTCTTCTGGTGTCCATGATAACAATAACTCTTCTGGAAGTTTCTCATGGCAATCTTTCTTCATGCCAGGAACTGTGATATAAACAAACCCACCTTTCTTAACAAATGGAAGCAATTTTTCATCTAAATATATAGGGTCACGTCCAAAATAATTATATGAATCTGTACTTACTACAGCATCAAAAAACTCTTTCTCAAATTTAAGTTCATTGGCGTCAGCTTTTACAGATTTAATTTGTGCAGAAGATAATCCCATTTTTTTGAAAAATTCTTCATTTTCTTTTGGCTCACTCCATAAGTCAACTGCAAAAACAACAAATCCATATTCTTTTGCAAGAAATACAGAAGTTAAACCTTGTCCACTTCCAAGGTCACAGACATAGCTACCAGACGGGATTTTATGATTTTGTAATAGTTCCTCTTGTAATTTTATAGGATTCGGCCCCATAATTTTTGTCTGTAAGTCGGGTGTAAAATATTTTTTACTGCGAATATATTCCATTTTCTCATCTCCGTTATTGTAATATTTTAATAGTTAATATTTGTGACTTATAACAATATTCATTTTGAGTTTCTCTGCTGAAATTAAAAAGTTAGGTTTATATTTAGGACAGAATAAAGGATTATTTTACTTTCTCATTTATAATATATTTCTTGACAAATTGTTTAACGTGTGTAGTTAATTGAGTTTTTAAATCCCAACAATTTTCAACTGCGTCTGCTACACTTATCAATAGAAATAATGGCGCATAATATTCAATAGCAAGCTGTTTTGTATCACACTCTTGAAGAACACCTTTTTTAATCATTTCATTAAATATATCTTCTATATAACTGATAGGACCATTTACAAGACATTTTTGATAAAGCACATTCATTTTTAAATTTCTATATTGCTCTAGTATTAACATTTTGCGAAAATTAGACGCAAATTCATCAGTCACCCAAAAATCGTATTGTGCAAGAGTAAATGTTATTAGACTTCCAATAGTTGTATTTCTGTATGCATTTGGGGTTACCTCTATTGTGCTTTCTGGTACTTGATAATCCTTAGCTCGCTTATTATCAATTTGATACATACGTTCTACGATACAGTCAAAAATATCTTGCTTATTTTTATAATGTTTATATAATGCTCCTTTTGTCATTCCCAAGGCTTCCGCAATCATACTAACAGAAACAGCCTCATAACCATTCACTGCAAATAAGTGTAGTGCAATTTTTAATATATTTTCTTTTGTGTCAGACATTTACAACCTCCTTCTTTAGTAAACGAACGTTTACTTCTTTAAACCATTATAGTAAACGTTCGTTTACTTGTCAAGTAGTATAAAATGTAGTGTGCCTTTGGTTCATAGGTTGATTTCTCAATTGCTGGTGTTTTGTGCCTTGCACCATATTTCCTACATACATTTCTCTATGCAAAAGACTGTTGATTGTAAAGAATTGTACTCAAAGCTTTCCTTAACGTTAGCCCCCCTTAAAGCACTTTCTAGTATCTAAAAACATCATTCTACAACATAACAGATTTCAATAAACCTTAATACATCTTGTCGTCCTCGCTATCTTTTGAACGATTGTTAGAATTTCTCCTTTGGTTATACTTCTTCATAATTACAATTTTAAGTAAGCCAACGACAATCAAAACCACAACAATGATAATCCACCAGTATTGTTCCATAACCTACTTCCCTCCTTTCCCTTTCAATAGCCTTAAATCATCTTCCCTGTCCTATGCAGAATAGAGAAGTTCATTCGTATTAACATGTACCATACAATGCTTACATTGTGGAAAGTTGTTTTCAATCGTTTGATGGACTCCCTCAGCAATTCTATGAGCGTCATAAAGAGCTAAATTACCATCAGCTAATATTTCAATATCTACATACATTTTCGCTCCAAACATGCGGGTTTTTAATTCATCAATACCATCAACCCCTTGCTGCTGAAGCACAACTTCCCTAATCTTTGTTTCAGTAGCATTGTCACAACTATGGTCTACCATTTTGTTAATGCTTTCTTTGAAAATGTCCAAAGCAGCTTTTAAGATACAACCGCAAATCACAACGCTTGCAATAGGGTCGAGAATAGCATAGCCTAAACGCGCTCCTAAAATGCCAATTAAGGAACCAACCGACGAGAGTGCATCAGAGCGGTGGTGCCATGCGTCAGCCATAAGTGCGTCAGAATTTGTATGCTTTGCAGCATTTCTTGTAAACCAGTACATCCACTCTTTTATAACAATGGATAAGACTGCCGCCGTAAGTGCGATTCCACTAGGGACAGAAAGCGTATTGTACTGTCCTGAAAAGATTTTCTTGATACCTGAATATCCTATTCCAGCACCCGTTATAGCCAATGCAACAGAGAGAATAATGGAAGCCACACATTCCATACGTTCATGCCCATAAGGATGTTCTCTATCAGGCTGTTTTTCTGATATTTTAATTCCAACCATCACAACGATTGTGCTTAATACATCAGAAGCCGAGTGTACAGCGTCCGACAGCATGGCACTTGACTTTCCTATATATCCGGCAGCAAATTTAAGTAACGATAAACTTAGGTTGATAAATAGTGTGATTTTGGAAACCTGAATAGCTCTATTTACTTTTCCGTTTTGCAGAAGTCTACCCTTTTCCATAATATGCCTCCTTATCCTGCCAGCTTCCGAAACAGACGTTTTGTAAGGAAGTAGTACCAGACTAAAGCTACCACCAATCCTATAGAGAAATAAAGAACCGCCTCATTCTGCATGGCTTTCGCTACCCAAAATGATGGAAGGAAGCCAACCGCGAACTGGTAGTAACTATCAATAAAAAAGGGGGCTGGTATTCCGAGCAATGTAAGTGCAGCTAGTTTTGTAACTGCCATACCCTCTAATTTATTGCTTGATAATGTGATAATCATAAGTGAAACAATAATTGCCTGTACTGAGCCGAGAAGCGCCAAACATATTGTCATTCCAATGGACAACTTTTCTAATGAAAAAAGTAACAGTACAATAAAAGCGATGACCGCCGAAATAATCGAGGGTACTCCCAACCTTGTAAAGAGATACCCCGACTTACCAAGAGGGGTAATCGAAAAGTACCGTGACACTTTATCGTCGATTTCCTCTAATGTAATCATTGCAAATGCAAAGCAGAGTAATACAGGAGCCATGATAGAAAGTAGTAAATCAAAAATCGGATAGTATGCTTGCAAAGAAAAATCTGTTATTCTTTCAAGAAAGGGAATACCTAATTTAATCAAAGCTCCCATGACAAAAGGCGTAAAACAAGCTGCAAACATCATAGGGTCGCTCTTGATTTGTCTAAATACCTGTATGGTACTGGATAATATCCTTTTCATAGCTTTACACCTCCTAAACTTTTCCACATATGCTTAACTGTATGTCGCGCAACTATGTAGAGGATAATCAACGTAGCAATTACAAGTACCATATCAAACGATAGTAAAACGCTTTTTCCAGTTATAAGGTTCATGCAAGCTGTGAATGGAAAAAAGCGGAACAGATATGGTAACTTCACAAACAGACCAACAATAGGTGGTACAAAGCAAACAATTTCTATCGGCATAATCACAATGAGAAATTGGTTCAAGTTTGAAATTTTTGTAGCTGCAATAATTCCAAGCATAGTAAAGATTGCTGAGGTCAAAGCCGTACCCACTGTGATACCAAGTAAATGATTGCTGCCGGAAACTACCCCTAATATCAATGCGATTACCGTAGAAATAGCAATCAACGCAACTGTTTTTGAAAGTATATATTCCGATATTTTTACAGGGGATACCACCATAGCATTTAATACCTTTTGACTTTTTTCCAAAAGAACAATCGCTCCCATGAAAAACAATCCCATTGCTGCTGGGTCAGAGTAGATCATAATAGAAGCAATATCCGTTTTCCAATGTTCCGGCAAAGCGGCAATCCCGCACACATATAAAACTGTTAATATAAAGTAGATAAAATAGAAACCATATTTCCATTGGAAATGTATATCACCACAAATTAAACGTCCCAATCTCATTGAAGTGTCCTCCCTGTAATATCAACAAAAATATCATTTAATGTAGGCTCACTACTATGAATAGAAAGCAAACGGTTTTCGGAAATTAAACTTTTTAACAACTTATCTTCTGTGGTTCTATCAAGCAGACATTCTCCGGTTTTCTCGCCTTTATCATAGTAGGTATATTGTATTTTGGCAGCTCCCCTTGACATAATCAAATTATGCGGGCTATCCAATGCACTGACTTTTCCGGCAACGATAAAGGCTACTTGGTCACATAGCTCTGTTGCGTCAAACATATTGTGAGTAGTAATGATAATCGTTTTTCCGCGTTTCTTTTCCGCAAGAATAATATCTTTCATTAAACGACTATTTGTAGGGTCAAGACCGCTTGTAGGTTCATCAAGGAATAATATATCAGGGTCATGGACTAACGCTTTAATGAAATTCAAGCGAGAACGCATACCTTTGGAAAAGTCAGCAACTTTTTTGTCCCCGTCATTTTCCAAGCCTACCATATGCAATAATTCATCAATAGACCGAGGTTGCTTTTCATATAGAGAAGCAAAATAGGCGAGATTTTGTCGTGCTGTGAATTTCTCGTAGCAGGTTGAAAATTCAAAGTCTACCCCAATATTTTCATAAAACTGATTTGTATGCTCCCTTATTTCTGTACCTGCAACTTTTACGCTGCCTTTATATCTTGTATTAAGCCCAGTTAAAACTTTTTGAATAGTTGATTTTCCAGCACCAGAGGGTCCTAAAAAACCAAAAATTTCTCCTTTCCCAACATGGAAACTTACATTCTCCACAAACGGTTTGTCAGTATAGCTAAAATACAGTTTTTTTACATCAATCATTATTCATTCCTCCTTTAACTTTATGACGTTTATAGATATATAGTCATATAAACTGTAAAAAATTGTTTGGCTACCTGCCTGTCAAATAACCAAACAAAATTGTTACTCTGCTACTACTTGCTGAATAATACCATTCACTAAAAGATTTTGTATCATATTCAGTTCTTCGTCCTCTTTGAATTGTTCCAAACAGGATAAAACAGAATACAGGGATTTTATAATAACCGTATGCGGAACCAAAAATACAACCCCTAAATCTTCCAATATCTCCAATATACGAATATCACTGTACATATGATTTTCAAAAATATCTGACGATATTTTTCTTTGCAGATAGTCCATTAAAGATAAATCAATCTGTGAAAGAATAGGCGAAGTAATCACCCCCGTTAAACTTAGCATGATAACGTCCTTTGCTAAATCTCTATGGTTCTTATACTTTTTCTTTTTAATGGTTGTTTCTATACTTGTAAATAACTCTTTTTGTAAGCGAAAATTGATTTCAACATATAGATGTTCTTTACTGGGATAAAAAGCATAGAAAGAACCTTTTGATATGTTTACAGCAGCTACTAAATCATCAACTGTTACTTTTTTTAAGCCGTGTAATGCAAACAGCTTTTCTCCCTCTATCAAAAGTTTACTGTTTATGATTTCTTTTTCTTGTTCCGTAAATCGTGGCAAACTCATAACCTCCTTATGACTAAAATATTTATATCGTCATGAAAAGTATAACATTTACTGATTATATAATCAATATGCTATCCAAGATATTTATGCAAGGTAGCTTCCAATGCGTTTATTGTAGTGTCCGTGTCCTCATTAAAAATCATGTGACGATTAAGCTCTAAAGCAAGTAATTCCTTTTGCGGTACATGAATTAAATCAAATACTTTGTTGGTATAATCAAAGCTAAAAAGCGGGTCGCCTTTGGCAGTAATTAAAATAACAGGACATTGTATAGCCCCATTCTCCAGGCACGATAAGTCAGCATTAAATAAGCTGGCGACAAATCTTAAAGGATAATAGGGTAAAAGCATAGGGTCATTTAAGCAATCTTGTTTTGCCTGTTCACTATAAAATACTCTGTCATAGTCTAAATAAGCGTCTCCTGGAACCTTGTAGTTAGGCAGCAATTTTCCACCTACACGAAACCCCCACTGTATCAGCCCCATAAAACGGTGCGACCATGCGGGATATTTTGTTAAGCTCATAGTTTCTTTTAATGTAGTCAGCATGATATTATGTGGAAAAACGGCTTTTAACCTTGTGTCCCTACCTGCCGCCATTGCAGCTAAAATCCCGCCTTGACTGGAACCCATGACAGCTATGTTTTCACCGAAATTTTCTATTCCGTAAGTTGTTGCGTCATATACATTATGCAACATATCTTCCATTATATAATTTTTTTTGATTTTAGGGCTTTTTCCGTGTGAAAGATAGTGAACACCTATTATATTAAACCCTCTTTCGCTCAATCCACATAGAAAATTCTCATACATGAGAGGGTGTGACATAGTACCTGGCAAAAAAACAATGGTAGGACTACTTCTTTCTGTATACCAAATAGAAAGTGTTATCGGAACATTATTTGAAGAAATGCCAACTTCTTTATACATACACCATACCTCCTATATGACTGATTTGATTTTATAGTCATATTATAGCTTATTGCAAGCAGAAAGTCAATAGCTATAAATATATGATTTAAGGTAAAATTGTCAAGAAAGATTCCATTGCTTAAAATACAATGAAATAGCTTGTCAGTGCAGTACATTTGCTACAGAAAAGGCAGACTATATCCGAAAATAGAGCCTGCCAACAAAATGTCTTACATAATAATCTTCCAGTTACTATCCTTATATAGTACAAGCTCATACTGCGAAACTAAAGTTGCCTTTGTCTGATTATCAAGGAATTTCACGGCTACTTTGACTTTCACATTGTCCCCGTCCTTTGTAAATACTGGGTTTACCAGTTCAGAATAAAGGTAGTCCCTGCCGATAGGTTCAAGCACATTTCCCGTTACATAATAAGCAAGCTCTTTTTCTGTTGCTGTCGGGTACAGATTAAAGAATGTTTCCAGAAATGTGGTTGCGTCATTTACGGTATCAGCGTCCAGTTTACCGTCTGCTTCTGGTGTCTTTGGTTCATAGTCTGATTTTTCGATTGCTGGTGCAAGGGTAGGGTTCTGAATAATTACCATATCCCTGTCAGCGTCTACATGGACTTTTACCGTATAGGTTGCCTTGACTGTTGTTGTCTGTTCTCCCTCTTTTATCTGCTGATCTACTTCGTACGTAGCAGAAAAAGTGTTCGTTCCCGACTGTTCGATATTCCACACAATCACATCTGTAACTGTGGGGCTAGTCAGTATAACGGTTCTAATAGTATCAACATTTAAGTCCTGCAATTTCTTTGTTAGATAACCGCTGATTGCCTGCATGGTACATCTGATTATTTCCCACATAGATACCGACGTGCGTTACATACGAACCAGCGTTATAGGTTGAATGGAAAAAGACCAACTCCCCAGCTTTTGCCTGCGATAATGGGATATGCCGGGTTGCGTCATACTGTGTTTGTGCCGTTCTCGGTAAGTAGATACCAGCTTTTCCATAGCACCATTGCACAAGTCCGCTACAATCAAAGGAAGTGTTGGGATTGCTTCCCCCAAACACATATTTCCACCCTTGATACTTCAACGCTTCATTCATTACCTTTTGTGCCAGTTCCCCCGACACCTGCGGAACAGTTAAATACTGATTGACTAATTCCACATAGAACATATTTCCATAGCCATAACGCCAGCCCCCGTTCTTTGCAACGGCTATCGGGTTGGTGTAGGTTACTTTTTTACCGCCCGATTTCTCACGGGCGAAGCTCTCTGCAAGGTTAAAAGCATGTTTCTTTCCTTTTCCTGCCACATAGCCCACATAACCCCCGCCATAATTGTAAGATTGTATCGCTACATTCAAATCGTCGATACCTTGATTTTTGCAGGAAGAAAGCAGGGACGCAAAATACTTACACCCCTGCTTGATTGAGCTTTCCGTATCTAAAGAGTTGGGCGGTAGTCCCAGACTTTCTGAACTCTGCATGACATCTTCTGCCGTACCACCACTTTCTACTTGAATGGCATCTGCAAATATCACAGAAGTAAAACTATCGGGTGGAAAACATACACTTTTTTCTTAATAAGATAACTCTTAAAAAGTTGAATTGTGGATAACTCAAATATAAGAAAAGCCCAGACGAGAGTCCGGGACTTTGTCTACAGCCTGAAGTACCTTATTTTTAAGGTACCCTTATCGTTTTATTTTTATAATATACTCTCTGACGAATCCAAATTGCTATTAAATGAAAAAAAGCCCGCACAAAACATATAGTTTGTACGAGCCTTTAAAGCTGTATTGCATTCAATTTTTAGTAAAGCTTTATTAGATTGTATTTGATTGTGTGGAATTGTACTTAAATCTTTCCATAACGCAAGCCCCCTAAAGTACTTTCTTAAGTATCTAAAAATCTCATTTCCCATAATTATATAGGTTACTTGTCTCAACGATAATACCTTGAGATTACGTATGTGAAAAATATTTTTATTACGGTTTTACACATTTTATGGCATAACGAATTTCAATAAGCCTTAATACATCTTGATATACATTATTTTTAGATTTTAAGTCTATCATAAGCCACCTTTGTCCATTTCCCTCTCTAGTGTTACGATAAATTTCCTGTACATATTCAGAAAGCCTAGGTAACAAGTTTTCAACATCTTCTTTCTCTTTATTACCTACAACCACCAATACAGTAAAGTAGTTCTTCTTCGGATAGACAACACACAATGATTTCCCAGATTTTTTAAACTTTACGTTCCAACCTCGTGCCCAGACATCTTTACTGTATTCGATTTTGCAAACCGCTTTATATTCATTGTTCATATGCTGATACAACTCATCAAATGCAGAGTTTTCAATATAAACGCTTATTTCACTAATATTAGGTACATAATTTATATCTTTTATGTTTATCACAACGGACTATGCCCTCCTTTATAAGCTTTCTATTTCCTTTTTATTACGTCAGATAATTCCTATTTAGCATTTACTGTTTACACAGGAATTATCCATACTTCCATATAATTAATCTCTGCATTTCCTTTGTAATATTTTTCTGCCATGAATGGCTTTGTAACCAAATTATGATTTGGAAGCCAAGTTTCAAACAGATACTTATTTGCTTGATTTAAAGCAGTAGTAACAAGTTCTTCAAAAGATTCTGCCTCAATTTTGCATACAATATACTCACCTGCTGGTAATGTATGTTGTACCATATTTTTAGGACATACATCTGTTGATGAAACCATACCTCCTGCAAAGTAAAGGAATGTTCCTTTATCTGGACTTGCTAAGTGAGATACACCAAGTTCAATATCATTGTTAAAAATGGCATTTTCGGTTTGCAGTTTCTTTGCATGGAATTCGCGCCATAGCTGACCTGGAACATCAATTCCTGTACTTTCTCCAGCAGGAATTTGTTCAGCAATATTTACTGTTTTTTCAAAACCAAAATATGTTTCCTTTGTTCTTAATGTTTTTCTTTGAATTTCCAAAACAATATTTCCTACAATCAATGGGACATTTTCATCAATCATGATATAACGTGAAGAAAGTTCTGGCTTGTCAAATGTATTTAACATAGGAACATTCTTTCTGTATTCATCGGGAGTAATATGGTAAACTTCTTTAAATGCTCTTGTGAAGTTAGCATGGTCTGAAAATCCATATTTTAAAGCTATGTCTAATATTCTTTCCTCTGAATTATTCAATTCTGCTATTACCATTGCTAAACGGCGAAGTTTGATATACTCTTGAACTGATTTCTTAACTAACTTTTTAAACAAGCGTTGGTAATAAAATGTAGAAAGACAGGCAATTTCCGCCAGTTTCTCTGTTTCGATTTTCTCACTTAAATGTTGTTCAATATAGTTTAATGACATTTCAATATTTTCATATGCGTACATATCAGTACCTCCTTGTATAATTTATAATCAAAGTATACATGAAAATTTTTTGTATAGCTTGTCGTACAATGCCATTATCTTATAAGAAATCAAAAGATATAAAAAACCAATTTTGTCTATATGGTAACTTTTATTTCTTTGGTACTTTTTAATGAGCCATATCTAATAAATTCATCACATATCTTTTAATGCTTTTCGTATCATAGACCTTTGGAACTGTATTGTTCATTGCTTCGCCAATCGTCGCTTCAATATTAGCCATAACATCAGCTAGTGATATAATCAGATTTTAAAATTCCATATAGGTAGTAGTCGCAATAGGTATTTACCATTTTTCCCCCTCGAATATGTCCTTCCCTTTGAAAACCGACTTTCTCCAATGTCTTGTAAGAAGCATGATTTAAAATATGCACATCTGTCCATATTTTTTGTAATTCTGTTTTTGAAAAACAAAATTCAATTATGCTTTTCAACGCTTCACTCATTAGTCCATTACCTTGATATTGCTTAGAAAGTCTGAAAGCCACTTTTGCCATTCTATTATTTTCAATAAGGTATATCCATATTTCACCAATCACTTTGCTATCTTGTTTATGGACAATTCCCCAATGAAAACTTTTAGTAGCTTTTTCTGGCTTACTAAAGAGTACTTCTGGATTTTTTTCGCTTTTTGAAGGACGTTTCCCCCAATACTCGTATAAAGAAATATCACTAATCCATTCTTTCAAATCATCTATGTCATTTTTATCCATTGTTCTTAAAATAAGGTGTTCTGTATCAATTACTGGTTTTTCAATAATGTAATCCTGCAAACTCATGGTTCATCACTCCTTAAAAATTAAATTCGTTTTCCCATGCAAAAGAAGCGGATTCTTCTAAACTATGAGGCCAATGACTACACCAATCTGGAACATTTGGATTTTCCACCCTATCCAAACTCGGTGTGTATGGTTTAATATCCAAGATAGGCGTTTTGTCATTAGCATCAATGTAAGCAATTTGTATCATTCCATTCATATAATCGATATTGATAATTTCTACTACTGATAAAGCAATCGGATTTGGACGTACTGGCGACCTTGTTGCAAAAATCCCCATTTTCTCTGGAGCATTTTTATAAGGCTGTTCTGTTTCCAATACACTTCTAAAATCCGTATTATCAAAATCACTGAACCACCATAAAACATTTATATGACTGAATCCGTCTAATGCCCTTAATGCTAGAATATATGGTGCTTCTAGTTGAATGAAAGCACCTTTTTCATTGTTGTAGATAGTACCTATTGAATTTACTTTATAAGTTGTCATTATATTTTCCTCCGTTTTCTTCTTGATAAATAAACGATAAACCTTAACACCATGTTAAAGTCAAGGCAGATTATCATTTTTTACAAGAGATTTTCTAAAGGAATTTGGATTTCTGTTAGATAGTTCTCTGGATTTTTCTCGTTCCACGGTCCACAATGAACTATTTGACGGCTTGAACCTTTCATCTTATATTGACTGTTTTCTTGAAGCCATTTTGCAAATGAACGATAAGCATAAGAAATATTAGAAAAATCTCCATATACCATAGTACAAGCCATCATAGAAACTGGTTCGGTAAAACGAAACTTAAAATCTCCTGTAGCTTTTCCTATTTTATTTACAATGGCACATAATTCTACATCAACATCTTTTTCTTTATATTCTTCATTGTGATATATTGAGAATGTTTCATCAGAAATATTTATTTTATTTTCTTTAGCAAAAGCAGAGAGTTCTTTCCAGAGTTCGCCCTCATAATAATAATTTGGTATTTCTTTTCTTAAAGATAAAACGCAATAACTCGGTATCTCTTTTATGGTTATGTTAAAATACAATTCACTTTTGCCATGCAACAATTCTTTTTTAGCACTCTCAATTTTCTTTAGTTTTTCTTGTTCTTTTTGTATATTATCCATAATTTCAATAGACTTTTTATCAAGCTGTTCTATAATGGTATCATTACTGCAATCGAGGGCTAATGCAATTTCAGCGACATTGAAACCACTATCACGTAAATATATAATTCTATTTAAAGTTGAGATTTGTTCTGCTGAATACATACGATATCCAGTTAATGAATCAATTTTAGCAGGTTTTAATAAACCTGTTTCATCATAATAACGCAACATACGAGTAGAAACTTGTGTCAATTTTGAAAACTCACCAATTTTGAACATTTTATCCCTCCATTCATGTACCTAATTATAATTATTGTTAATTTATACTTCAATATAAAAAGGGCTTGCATACCATAATTATGATACAAGCCCATTTCCATGTTATCCTACAATTTTCCAGTTACTATCCTTATGTAGCACAAGCTCATACTGCGAAACTAAAGTAGCCTTTGTCTGATTATCAAGGAATTTCACAGCAACCTTGACTTTCACATTGTCCCCGTCCTTTATAAAGATAGGGTTTACCAATTCAGAATAAAGATAGTCCTTGCCGATAGGTTCAAGCACATTTCTAGCTACATAGTAGGCAAGCTCTTTTTCTGTTGCTGTCGGGTACAGCTTAAAGAATGTTTCCAGAAAAGCGGTAGCGTCATTGACAGTATCAGCGTCCACACTTGCGTCTGTTTCTAGTGTCTTTGGCTCATACTCTGATTTTTCGATTGCTGGTGCAAGGGTAGGGTTCTGTATGATTACCATATCCCCGTCAGCGTCTACATGGACTTTTACAGTATAAGTTGCCTTGACTGCTGTTGTCTGTTCTCCCTCTTTTATCTGCTGATCTACTTCATAGGTAGCAGAAAAAGTGTCCGTTCCCAACTGCTCGATACTCCATACAATTACATCAGTAATGGCAGAGCTGGTCGGTATGTCGGTTCTAATGGTATCAACATTCAAGTCCTGCAATTCCTTTGTCAGATAATCGCTGATTGCCTGCGTCCTTGCTTCAATCGCTTCTTTGCTGTTATTCCATGTGTAATAGGACTTCGCAAAGTTCTTCACGAAATTTTCAATCCCGTTGGTATCAGTAAGTCTTAATTGTATGGTTTCTGTTTCATGTACGGTGTGCATATCAATAGCGGTAAAATTCTTATACACGCCAAAACTCACGCTTGCGATAAGCACCACCCACAATGCAATCACAGTTTTCTTATGTGTACCCACTTTCACGGTACGCACTTTCTTTTCTTTGACATTTTCTGTCGGTTTCTTATTCTTCTTAAACATATTTTCAAGTCCTTTCTATTGTTTTACTCGTCCTGCACCAATTAAGTGCTGTTTCCAGTAACTACTATTTAAGTCTGCATATCCTATCGGGTCGCCTGCATGGTACATCTGATTATTTCCTACATATATTCCCACATGGGTAACATACGAACCAGCGTTATAGGTAGAATGGAAAAATACCAAGTCCCCAGCCTTTGCCTGCGATAAGGGGATATGCTGTGTTGCGTCATACTGCAAGTCGGCGGTTCTCGGTAATGAAATACCAGCTTTCCCATAGCACCATTGCACAAGCCCCGAACAGTCAAAGGAAGTGTTGGGATTGCTACCACCATAAACATATTTCCACCCTTGATATTTCAATGCTTCATTCATTACCTTTTGTGCCAGTTCTCCCGATACCTGCGGAACAGTTAAATACTGATTGACTAATTCCACATAGAACATATTTCCATAGCCATAACGCCAGCCCCCGTTCTTTGCAACGGCTATCGGGTTGGTGTAGGTTACTTTTTTACCGCCCGATTTCTCACGGGCGAAGCTCTCTGCAAGGTTAAAAGTATGTTTCTTTCCTTTTCCTGCCACATATCTCACATAGCCACCGCCATAGTTATAGGACTGTATCGCCACATTCAAATCATTTATTCCTTGATTTTTGCAGGAAGAAAGCAGGGACGCAAAATATTTACACCCCTGCTTGATTGAGCTTTCTGTATCTAACGAGTTGGGCGGTAAACCAAGACTTTCTGAACTCTGCATGACATCTTTTGCCGTACCGCCACTTTCTACTTGAATGATAGCCAGTAACACATTCACATACTCAGAAATACCGTATTCTTTAGCGTACTTTTCCACCATAGGCTGATGTTTCAAGACTTCTGCGGATAAATTCATACCCGTAATGCCCGAAGAAAAGTTGCTGTTCTCGTCGTCGCTGTCCGCACTCATCAGTACCCCAAAGAAAAGGACTATGGAAAAGAGGATAGGAAACAGACTGCCGATAAGAGCGATATGTTTCAGTTTCATTTTTTCTTCTGTCCTTTCGTAAATACTGCGTTACGGTTCTTTTCAGTTGTTTCCGTTATTTTCTTTGGTTGCTGGACGATATGTGCCTTTGTTGTACGCTCTGCCTTGAAATTCTGACGTGTTTTCTCTGATACGGGAACTTTTTCTACATTCTGTCTATGTACTGGCTGTGCCGATTGTGGAGCTTTCACATCAGAAACCCCCGAAGATAGCGGACGTTTTTTCGCAGAATTTATTTTGACTGGCTTGCTTGTTTTAGAAGTTGGAGCTGTGGCTGGTCGTTCATGGGGACGGGTAGCTCCCGATGTCGCTGATCCGTCCGTCTTTCGTGC
Organism: Erysipelatoclostridium sp. DFI.2.3; assembly: GCF_019132535.1. Taxonomy (NCBI): domain Bacteria; kingdom Bacillati; phylum Bacillota; class Erysipelotrichia; order Erysipelotrichales; family Coprobacillaceae; genus Thomasclavelia; species Erysipelatoclostridium sp. DFI.2.3. Next base: position 26,601 of record NZ_JAHOOJ010000030.1, read on the forward strand.
CTGCCTTGCTTCTTGTGCTTTTTGAAGCTCCATACGCTTATCAGCGATATTCTTCTTATGCTGTTCCTGCTTTTCCAAGCGTCCCGACTGTCTGGACTGCTGTTCCTGCACCATGCCACGCTTGAAGTCCGATACACTTGTTTTTGCTTTTTCCTTTGCGGAATACACCGCATAAGCGGTCTGTGTCGGCATATCTTTGACCGTTTCTTTCATGGCGTTTGCTTTGTCCTTGACTTTATTTTTCGTATCTAAGACAGCACCCACCTTTGAGCCTGCACGTTGTCCCATGCTGGAATATGTATTGCCTCGGTTATCTTTTGCTGAATTGTTCCTTGTTGTCCGTGCATTAGAAACTGTACTACCAGCCACCGCACCAGCAACACCGCCAGCGGTAACAGCACTAGCAAGCCGTCTTTCCATACGCCTAGCCCTATGTGCCATATAGAGATACGGTCTGCGGAAAATTCTTCGTCCCATGCTTTGACTGTCGCTGGCATTTAAAGAGAACATACTCATTAAGTCACCTAACTTCATATAAATACCAGCAAAACACACTATCTGCAAGAACGCCACCATAAAGAACGGATAGTCTGTGGAAATGTTATAAAACATACTGGAAATACTGAACGCCACCGTTACAATAAGCGTAATTCCTGCCCTTGTCATTATGGTATTAAATACCCTCACGATTGCCTGCTTTGCCATGCTTTCATAACTCGGTATCATGGATAACAGAAAACTGATAGGCAGAAACATGGCAAAGATAATAAAAAGTATCTGGCTGAACAACATCATACCCGTAAGCAAGAATACAAATATCGTGATACCTAAGTTGAAGAACAAGAGGAAGAACACCATACCCAAACGGTTTACGACCTGCGGTATCGTCAGATTGTTGTTGTCGTTACTTTCGATTTCTGTTTTCACGACTTCCTCTCTGGTCTTTCCGTCCTCGTCCTCTGGGCTTGCCGATACGAGAGCTTCGACACGGTCTGCCCCGATTTCCTCTGCGTTGCTGTTTCCAAATTGCAGAAGTAGCCACGGCTGTTCCACTTGAATAGAGAATAGGCTGTCCCGTATCAAGTCCACGCTATCCTTGCCCTCGCTGTCAGAGCCTGCGAGCATGATTTTTGTTCCCAAATCCAAAGAAGCGGTACTGATGTCGCTTGAAAATTCATTTATCTTTTTGATGTAGTCGGGAGCATAGGCAATAAATGAAGCCGACAAAATAAACACCACAACAAAGTTGATAACGGCGTGAAGTGCCTTGCTGGTTTCTCTTTTAATCAGTCCCGTATAGGCAACATATAGTCCCACCACTAAGATAATGAGAAGCAGGAAACCGACATAGAAGCCAGAGCTGGAAAAACCGCTTGAGGTAACGCCTGCTAAGGTCTGTATGCCATGTCCGATACTGTCTGCCATATCGTTAATAAAATCAAGTTTATAGGCTTCCTGCACCACATAACCCGTGGCATTGCTTAAATAAAGGCTTATCGTCCAGACAAAATTAGTGATACAGTACAAACCATATTGTACCGATTTCCCGATACCGTCCAGCCAGTTCCACGGCAACCAAGCCCAGCTATTATCCACATAGAAGTCAAGCTGATAGTTGGAAAGCGGATATTTGGAATATAGATTTTCTGCGTTTATCGTATCGTCCACAAGCCCCGTGGCATGAGCCACCGTCCCCAGAAGTGAAAGCAGGATAAGGGAGAGTGCCACCACGAACAGAGCCATTTTGAGAAAGTGGAAAATCTTCTTTTTTGTGAACGCACTCTGTATCCTTTCTTTCATCACTCCACCTCATTTCTCTGTATAGGCGGTCTGGTATCAAAGGCGTGTAGCAGTTCTTCAAAGACGGGGTGTATCTGTACCACGCCGACACGCCCGTATAAGTCCTGCAACAAACATTGTCCGTTCTCCAAATCACGCAGGCGTTTCTGGTTGTTTTCGTCCTCTTTGTCAATACCGAAAAATTCTAAGGTCTGCTTTATCTCGTTAATGTCAGTAGAACGGAAAGCGAATTTTAAGCTGATATTGTTTTTCAGACTTTCTTTTGATACGTCCCCAGAAGATTGTGTAACAAAATAAACGCCTGCCTGCATAGCTCGACCAGCACGAACCAGCTTGTTTGATAAGGTTTCGCCTTGTGCCACATTCAAGAATGCCCACGCTTCATCTAAATCTACAATCTTAAAAATGCTTCTGTCCGAATGGATAAAGTCGAGGGCAAAGGTACTAATGACAATCAGCATAGATACCGACAATAATTCAATGGTCGTGTATTCCTCAAAGGTGGTATCTTTATCTGGCAATACAAGGTCAGCTACTTGAATGATATTGAGCTGGTTATCCAGACTGATAGCATTTTCCACCGCACCGTCTGAAAACAGCAGATGTGCAAAATCATAATCGGTAAAGCTGTCGATATGGTCTGCGATATTTCTTGATACTGGCGTATCTTCACGGCGTAACTCGTCTATCACATGGAGCAAGCCCCGACTGTCGCTCTGGGTAACGGAACGTACCGCCTTACGAAGTACGGGGAATTTTTCGCCGTCCCTAGAGGAAATACCCGTAAGGAATGTCAAGATGTCGATTGCCAGACTTTCAGCGTCTTTGACGTTCTTCATAATCACAAACGGGTCAAGAAGTCCTGCATTGTCCTTGTCGCTGGTAAGGTTTACGATATTGATTTCATGGGCGATTTCTGGAAGTGTTTCTTTCCAGTTTCCACGCTCTGATTTAGGGTCTAAGATAACCGCTTGTCCCCCAAATAGAACAGAGTAGTACACTAGAAGATTGTTGCAGAACGATTTCCCACCGCCAAGAGAACCGACAAAAGCAGAAGCAAGGGCATTTGTAACTGTACCTTTTACGCCCTGCGAAGCTAAAGACGGTTGCAGGTACACATTTCTTCCCGTATCAACGGAATAGCCCATATAAATACCTGTAGTTTCCCCTAACTGCTGGGTCGCCCCAAAGCCAAGCCCAGCCAAGAAGTCTGATTTTACATACTGCACATAGTCGTTGATATATCGCTTGCTGGCTGGTAAAAATTCAGAATGAAGCCCCAGCATATCCCCAGCAGGACGCACCAGCTTTACATTGAGGTCGTCGTAAAAGTCCTTGACTTCATCACAACGGCGTTTCAGCTCGTCAAGATCGGGTGCAGACACCCGTATCACGTAGCTTAACTTATACATACTTTCTTTGCTCTGGTCTAAGTCTGTTTCCAGCTCGTCCACGCTGTCTAAAGCGTCTACCACATTTGAGCTGGTTTCACTTCCTGCTTGATAAGCGTGATTGTCAAGGTCTTTCAATTCCTTTTTCTTATTTCTTACTGTGCTAAGAGCCTTTCTGTTCTCCACGATTTCTACATTCATAGAAGTATCAACGGGGAATGTAAACTGCTGTTGCTGGAAATAGAAGATTTCAGACGACGGAAAATCAAGCTCGCCTACAATCGCATTGACAGTAAAGTAAGACACATAGCTTTCCTTGTCCTCATGTTCCAAGCGTAAATATCGCTGGCTTTCCTCAATCACACACCTTGTCGGGCGGATAAGGTCGTAGTATTTTATCAGCGTTTCTTTCTGCAATTTCTTCTCTGGTAGCTGGTACTCATAATCTTCATAGGCGATACCGTCCCTGCCGTAAAGATGTTCCATGAGATACCCAAAATCATTGATTTCCAAGCGACGCACCTTAAAGCGACGGGAGATTTTATTTTCCAGTAACTTTTCCATTTTCATGTAACGGTTGATTTCATCATTCGGCATGGAAACAAAATCATTCATCAGCGTGTGGTTCACTTCATGGAGAAATTCCGTGAACGTCAGCCATGCCGATTTTTTAATATTCTTCAGATTGAGTTGTTCTTCCGTAACCATGAGCTTAAAGCCAAGAAAAAAGCGGTAGTCCACTTGATTGTCCCCAATCATAGATACTAACGCTTCGGTCTGTTCGTCTATTTTTTGGACTGCCACCTCACGAAGTTTCCCCGTTACCAGTTTCTTTGACTGCTCCTGCATACTTCGTATTGAGCTTTCTGTGGCAATCTGCAACGCATGAATTTTACCCTCACGGGACTGTGCGATTAGCTGTCGAAAGCTGTCATGCACGATAAATTTCTGCTCTGCGGATAGGAAAGAATAATTGTATGGTATCAGCTCATAGTAGGCGAACACCTCATTGTCCTTGTTCCAGACAAGGTTATTGTCAATATATTTTATCGGGAACATAGTTCACACTCCTTACTGCCGTGATTGTTTCATTCAAGGTCTGCTTATGCAGTTTTACGGCTTTTCCTGCATAAGTGATTTTAGGTCGCAGGGCATAGGTTATCTGTGATTTCAAAAAGCTGTACGGCTTCTTTCCGTCAAAGGTTTTCTGCGACATAAACCAAGTGAGAGCAACGGGAATACCAAAGTATTTGAGAAATGCTCCCTCAATCATGGAAAGTGGGGGAATATCCCCAAACAGAATGATGATAAATTCTGTAATTACAAACCATGTAATCTGTGTAAAGGTAACGGGAAAGGGTAAGTTAAAGTCATTGATTGCATACAAGACTTTTTCCACGTTCCAGATACCCGTATAAGATTTAATCTTTTTCAAGTTCTTTCAGCTCCTTTCGTAAGTTCTTAAAAAGAGAAAAGGACAGCCATGTTTCAGACTGTCCCTTAAAAGAGAAATACGCTGTCAGTAGCAACAATGCTTGTCGCTGATCTTCCAGCGTTAATAAGGTATCTCGCACATACCTCGGCTTGTTTCAATAAAGCAACCGCCCATATCCAAATCTCGCCCGTAGGCTTCATAGTCAATGTAGTTCTGTAAGCTGGGTGGAATGTCGCCAAGTGCCTGCAATTCGTCTATGTAGTAGTAGGCAACGTCTGTCATGGTTTCACAGTCTGGATAATAATAAATATCGTCCTTGTGTTCCACGACTTCTTCCAGCGTCCTGTAGTGGCTGATAAATTCGTCCAGACACTCTACGATATAGTCGGGAAGTTCCTCTATCATTTCATACATCTCATTGAGTTCTTCAATGGAAACATATTCCCCTATGTCGATAGGGAAGTTGTCAGTATCATGGACAGCGTATTCCTCATATTGTTCATTCAAACCGATTTTTTCTTTCACATCTTCCTCGTCAATAGGGAAAGAGAACCACGCACCGACTAAATATCCCTCATTGTATTTGCCAAGATTAGCAATATAAACCGCCATATCATCAATCATAAGCACCACCTCTTTCCTTACTCTGGCAGTTCAAAAATACCATGTTCTGTTACAAGATAACGTCCGTGTTCCTGCAAGTGCGAAGCGTAGGCTTCAAAATTGAAATAGTATTCTTGACAGTCCTCAGATAAATGTTTGAACGTCGGGTCGTTCATCAGCTTTTGTCTTGCAACATCTATCATGCTTTTGCAGTCGGGATAAACCGCAATCACGTTCCTGCAAATATAAAGTGCTTCTAAGTTCTCATATACGGTAAGAAGTGCTGTATATTCTTCCTGCATATCGCTTGAAAGCTGGCGGTACATAAAATCTAATTCGTTGAGCTGGTACACGCTTGTATGTTCGTGGACTTCATCAGCAAAGGGCAGTACCTTTTCAATAATGCGGTAATCCCCACTTTCTGCACCGACACCTAACTTTTCTTCAAACTCGGCAACATCTATCGGCAGGTCGAACCAGTATGATGTTGTTTCTTCGCCAGTTGTTCCGCTCGTTTCCACCAGCACCCTTGTTTCCTGCATTGTTCCTCACGTCCTTTCTGTTGTTTCATCACATCTTTTAAGGTCTGGCATGACATACCAAACACATATTTAGAAAAATCTTCTAACTGTTTTTCTTCATAGTCAGCAAAGTTCAGTTGCTTCATTTCATGCCACACTTTACGTTTGTAAGAGGGCAGGTCTGAAATGTTTTCACAGCCAACCTTTGCCTGCATATCCTTAAAAATATCGTTCATTTCATCACTCCAATCTGAAATTAAAGTAAGAAAAAAGCAGTCGATCTTAAGACTAACTGCTTTGTGTGTATGGATATGAAGTTGTCAAACTGAAATTTAAAAATCACTTTTTCTTGATAAGTTTCAGTTTTATATTTCTTCTGTCGGCAATCTTCTGAAACATCTCTACCACATACAAGCATTGTGCCTTAAATGGTAGTAAGGTCAATTCGTCATTTGATTGTATTTGTTTCATTGCTTCTTGCAATTCTGAAAGTTCTAATAAATTGACTGCTACACAAAAGAAAGTCTTTCTACGCCCGTCATTATAGTTAGAAAGTAAGTAAGAAAGAATTTGTGTTTTTTCCTGCTGTTCAAGATTATATTGCTCAATGCCTATGATTTTCACTCTTTCTAAATCTGCTTTTTGTCGTCTGCTCGTAATAAAAATATCATAATCATCAATGTGTTGATATTTTTCACACGGATATTGTTTGCACTCATAGCAATATTCAATCATTCCATGTTCAAGACTACATCTTGCAATTTTACATGATTGATTACCATTGCCACAACCGCCACAATGATTTCCTAAAAGCATAGGACACAACCCACAATTCAATCCACAAAGAGAGAATAATTGGTTTTTGCGTTCAAATCCTTTCATAGTATTAGTCTCCTAACTTCAAATTTATCTTTGTATTTATTGACTTTTACAAACTGGATTTGATGAAAGAGAGTCTATATTGAAATCCAGTATCGTTGGATAATTCCACTTTCACTAAGTCCTACTGTATCAGGGATTTCTTTTTCCAACACGCCACCATTTCTTACAATCGTTTTTTGTGATGCTTCATTCTTTTTATCACATGTTAGTAAAACTTTGCTTTCCCCAAACTCATGACAGATAGGTAAAATCAATCTTAACATTTCGGACGCATAACCTTTCTGCCGTTCCGATGGACGAACACTATATCCGATATTACCACCAAAATTAAAGAGGAAGTCGGATAATGGGTGTCGAAAATCAATCATGCCAATAACATAGTTATCTTTTTTTCGTATAGCCAAAAACACTTCTGATGGAACATATCCGTCCTTATATTTTGCTTTTAATCTTGCTTCAAAATCAATCCATTCCTCAAATGATTGTACATTTTCAAGACCAGCACAACCGTCAAAACTATCTCCATTTTGTGACATTTCTTCTTTATATGACATAACTTGGTCTGCATATTGTTTAGACGGTCTGACTAACAATATTTTACACATCTTACTTCTCCCCCAAAATTCCCATTTGTCGCTTTCTTCATATCCACATTATAGCATTCTCATATCAGCACCACAATAAAATTTTACGCACCGATAATCTTATTGAACAGCTCTAACAATACGTCTTTCACACCGCCAGCATTGAATACCAAACCGACAGCAATCAAGGCAACTACCAAGAAGCCGATAAGTTTTGAAAACTCACGTTTGAACCCTAAGTAGATACCAATAACCACAATCGCCATAAGCACTAAGCTCTGGGCGTTACTTAAAAACCATGTGTATATGGATAGGTAAGTTCCTGATATTATAAATATCTCAAACTTTTCCCCCCATTCACACGGAGCGTGCGACTTTCACCGCACTCCGCGTTCCATCGTGTTTATATTGAAAAGTATTTATGTAGTAG
>NZ_JAHOOJ010000031.1:0-33834 GCF_019132535.1 Erysipelatoclostridium sp. DFI.2.3
CACAAGGTCCTTGATCTGCTTTGTCGAAATAAAAGATGTGTTCATAGTATTTTTCCTCCTGTAAGTATGTTTCGTATCTACATTCTTACCCGCTTTTTACTATTTACACATCTTTTGCTATATTCCCAAAAAGCATATTGATATATATAGCATAGTTGCCCTCATATTTTTTCATAATGCTCTTTTTACTATGTTTCAGGGGTTAAATATGTTTATAAAAAGATTAGACATCTACATTTCATCTCTTGTGCAGACATCTAATCTATTTTTTATTTTGTCAACTTCCTTAACTTATTGGCATTGCTTCTTTAACTACATTTTTTTCTTATTTATTTCTTATTTCATATCTATTAAGGTAATCGTCCGACATGTCCTTCTGATGCGTTATCACGAAAAATTATTTCTGCAGGATTACCAATAACTATAGAATTACTTGGCACATCAAAATTTACGAATGTATTTGGTGCAATTAATACATCATCCCCGATTTTGATATTGCCAACCACTGTTGAATTAGCTCTAATAGCGACTCTATTTCCTATTGTCGGCACACCTTTTCTTTTTCCCCTAATGTCTCTTCCAATAGTAACTCCGTGGGTTACCATAAACTGATCTCCAATTTTTGATTCACCATTAATAACAATTCGACCCCAATGTCCAATAACAAAACCTTTTCCTATATTTTTATTTTGTATTTCTAGTCCATATTTATATTGATATTTTTTTAATCTTAAAGAATAAAAATATCTCCATATCGTGTCATAATTAGATTGATATTTTCTAAACAATTTTACTGCCTTCAATTCAACCATCATTTTCTCACGTACAGTTAAATCGCCGTCTTTATCTCTGAAAGTAGAAAATGCATAACTATCATTTGCAAATAACTCTTTGTACATTTTAAAATTTGGTATCCAAAATTTGAATGAAATCATTTTTTTTATTCTCATGTTATTAAACTATATATTGTATAAATTTATTTTAGTTTTAACAATATACTTTTTCCTTTCAACATAATCTTATTTTTTTATCTTTGATTGTATGCTAACAAACATTTTTTTGGTAACACCTAATGCAAAAGTGTCTTTTAATACGATTAAACCAAGATAATAAATGATTACTCCTAAACATATTTCAATTATTAAAGATAAAATGCTATATACTAAATATTTAGATATAACAATTATAGTCATGAGCATCAAGATTCCAGATATTAACTTCTTTGATATAATTTTAAACATTTGATTAAAGGAAATATACCCATCTGATTGTTTAATATATAAATAAGTAATTATAAATTCTGCTATAACAGACGCTATAATTGCACCTATTCCAGAAAATAATTTTATTAAACAAACATTTAATATACAATTAATCAATGTTCCAAAAATCAGTATTTTTGCACTTTTTGCTCTATTACCTGACGGATTATAATATAAATATCCGATTGTATTACTTATTCCCATAATAGGAATCAATAGTGACATTAAAATTAAAAATATTACGACTCTAGAATAACCTTCTCCAAAAAATACTGGTACGAAACATTTTGACACTGCACACAATCCAAAAAAAGCGCCAAAACTAAGAGTCATTATAAATTCAAGTGCGAAAGATAAGTTAAATTCAATTTCTTTTTTCATATTTTTGCTAAATAAATATGACATTCTTGAACTAAATAAAGTATTCATTGATGTAAATGATATTGTTCTAATGATTGAAATTATTTTTGTTGCTTGTTCATAGCAACCATTCTCTATATTATCTTTTGTTATTATTCCTATCAATGTTTTGTCAACAACTGTGTAAATTGTCGCTGCGATTGTTGGAACAAAATATATAAGCGTGCCTCTACAGTGGGCCAATAGATCCTTTTGTGTAACCTTGGATTTCACTATATATTTTGGCAAAAAAATCCACATACTTGTATTGCCTAAAAATGTTGATAAGGCTAATATTAAAATGTATATAGATAGATCATTAGGAGTTTTTACAAATAAAAATATAAAAATAACTCCCATAATTTTGAAAAATGAATTAATTATTACAGTATGTTTTAATTTTTCTATACCTAAAAAGAACCACGATATATCAAAAATAATTGCTAAAATATAAAATGTTTGAATAAAAAATATAAAACGATATTCGTCATAAAAAAGAACAATAAAAAACCACAAAATCAAACTAACTACAGAAGTTATTACAGTAATTAATTCAATTCCCCAAAATGTTTTACTTCTATCGTAAGTAGAATCTCTGGCCTTAGCGATTTCAATAATTCCATACGAAGCTGTGCCAAGACCTGCTATTAAAACAAAATAAGAGTTAATAGACAAAGTATAACTATAAATTCCAATATTATCTGGACCTAATACCCTTGAAACATATGGAGCAGTTATAAGAGGTGCAATTGTGGACAATATTTGTAAAAAAGTATTAAAAATAAAATTAACCTTCAACGAGGTTTTATTCAACTGCTTTTCCATATATTTATAGCACTCCTAAAGAAATAAGTAAAAACTTAATTTTAGTTTTAAATGAAAAATATGTATCTGGATTAAATCTTATTCTACCATTACATTCTAAACTATCAATTATTTTCATATCGTCTTTATCCAGATTTATTAGTTTAATCTTGTCTAGTTCCATTTCTTTTAGATGATGTTCTTTTGATGTACTTGGAATAGGTATATATCCTTTATTTATATTCCATTTCAGTATAATATTTGCTATAGATGTATTTTCTCTTTCGGAAATATTTATTAAATTAGTATTCTCAAAAAGTCTTTTATCAATTCTAGCGAAAGGTGAATAACTAATAATTTGAATATCATTTTTTTCACAAAATTCAACAGTGTCTTTTTGTTGAAATAAAGGATGAAGTTCGATTTCATTATACATTGGTTTTACCCTACAATTTTTCATTAACTTCATTAATTGTTTTTCGGTAAAATTACAAACACCTATTTCTTTAACTTTACCTGACAAATACAACTCTTCCATTTTATACCATAATTTTTTATATAAAAATGGATATGGCCAGTGAAGTAAATAACAATACAACTCAGTACCATTTTTTTCAATTTTTATCTTAGAGTCATTAAAATGTTGCTCAAAATTTTTAAATTGATCAACGAAAGAGAATTTTGTAAAAACTTTAAAATTATTGTCTCTAACATAGTCACCAACATAATCTTCATTGAAATAGTCATCACTTGTATCTACAAAATCAAAGCCTAATGTAGACGCCCTTGGTAAAACATTTTCCAACTCTTTTTTATACGGAAAACTACCTAATCCAATTATAAATTTTCTCATAATTAATTACTCCTATTTATAACTCTATTAATTTTACTGATTAATTTGCCGAATAAATTATCATTCGACAAAATGTCAATCAACTTAATATTCTTATATGTCATTTTTGTTAAACATTTTCTTAAAAAATGTTTTTTTATTGATTCATTATATGCAGGATTACCTGATACTATATCTTCAAAACTATATTTTTTATGAACAAGTTGTCGCTTTATTTTTTCTAGTTCACATTCCCCATGTTCTGTATTAATAATTATACATGATAATCCTTTATTGTCGTTTAAACTTAAATCAGTTTCCGCTTTACCCCACGCATCAGCAATAGTTATATCTGAGTTACGTCCATCAAGACCTTTAAACTTACATTTATAACATGATGGTCTTATATTCCAAGCATTGATATACGAAGCCATGTATGCATCATCAGTTCTTTCTTTTTCATATAACGCATTTTTTGACTCTATTCTTACTCTCCATAGTTTCCATCCATTAGACTTGTCTTTAAACTTTATATCAATTATTTCATCAATTTTAAAATTATAATTAAGATATTTGTTCCAAATACCTGGCGACGGAACACCGTGGCAGATCAAATCAACTGCAACTAAATTTGTATATGATTTTCTTAAATATGCTTTTAATCCCACTATTTGGCATGGAGTCCCTGAAAAAAGAACTTTCTTACCTTCGTCCAGATCTTTCTTTACTTGAACAAAAATATCACCTACATTACTTTGAGGATATTTTGATCCCTGCAGTAGCTTCAAATCTTCATAATTTGTTACTCTTCTATGCTGAGGAGAAAATTTATCATCAAATGCAACTCCATATACTGATCCACCTTCTAAAATACAATTTCTCCCTAATTCAAAAAAAATGCCACCAGATGTACTATTGAATCTAGATTTTGTATCACGAATATAAGCAATGTATGATTCGATAGGTTTATTGTCATTAAAATAATCAATATTACTCATATTTCTTCATTTCCTCATTATTTAAAGAATAGTTTAAAAATTCATTAGAATTCTCAACATATTTATCAAGTAAATCAGTCACACTCTCCCAATTTATTGGATTTTCATCTAAACCGTTGCTTATATTCCTATTCATTAATTTCAATTTTTTTGCCAAATCTAACAATCTTTCGTTATTATTGTATGATTTTTCAGGAATCTCGAAATAAAATTCTTTTTGAAAATTAATTGAGAAAGCCATTCCATGAAAAGATGTCGTAAATACCACCTCAGCATTTTTTACTAGATTCAAGAATTCTTCAATAGATGCATAACTAAAATCAATATAATCATCTTTTGTGTTCAATCTATTTAAACTTACTACCTTATAACTATTTTTCTTTGCGTACTCTAACGCTTTTGAAACTAATTCAACTGGTTGATTAACATGATAAACCAGAACGTATTTTTCTTCTATCAATCTCTTATTATTTATTAGTTCTGACCATTTTTTCATATTTAATAAAAAAGTAGGATCTAAAACATTAGTTGAGTCAATATTTAGATTATTTTTTAGATAAACTTTCAAGTTTTCTTCTCTTACTGAAATATTATTAAACTTGGGAAGATACTTTTTATAAGCATCAATTGCAAACTCATCCACATCAGACACTTTAAAACTTGCAGCATACGAAACTCTTCTAACATCATTTGGAAAATCCAACAAATACGTTGTATCATTTTCCAAAAGTTCTAAATTCCACACTTGATCACTTCCCGCAATGATAGTATCAAATGTACTTATTAATTCAGAATCTACTGTTTCACTAATTTTTAAATACTTTTTAACAAATTGTTTTAATTCAAATTGTTTTATAGAATTGTTTCTTTGTTGCCTAAATCTTATGAAGACTTTAATTAAAGATTTCAATTTATTTTTTGTTCCAATTGCTTCCCATGGCTTTAAAGGGTCGAAAAAAACCTTATTAAAATATAGAGGTGTATAGTCTATTACTTCCACATTATATCCTCTTTGTTCTAATGCATTTTGCAATGCATAACATTGCAATATAGCACCATAATTTACTGCATTATGAAATGTTAAAATACCAATTTTCTTATTCATACTTTCTCCCTTCAAAACATTGCTTAGAACATATTAAAAGCGGTTTTACATATTTACTCTTTCCAAATCACATTATTTTTAATTATTCTATTAGAATTAATAATTGAGTTTTCTTCTGTATTTGAGTGCGAAATTACACTAGCAGCAGCAACTATTGTGTTGTTTTTTAATTCAACCCCCTTCAAAATTAGGCTTCGACAACCAATCCAAACGTTACTACCTATAATAATTTTTTTAGGATTATTAATTTGGTGTTCATCATCTATAGAATATATCTTATGAAAATCTGTATCTAAAATTAAAATATCCCAAGACAATAAGACATTAGATCCAAAATTTATATTAGAAACACATACTATTGCAGAATTTGCCGTAACACAAAAATTATCTCCAAAAACTATTTTCCCACTATTCGAAATTCTAGTTCCTTATCCAAAATGAGCTGAACCTTCAAATTGAAATATACCGTTATTATCCCAAATACTTCTTTCATATTTTTTGTCAAATATACCAACATCTACAAATCCAAAATATACACGACATTTTTTGTTTTTAACAAACACATTACCTGATAAGCGTTTTAATTTAGTATTTTTTGATATAATAATGATAGGATTAACCAACCCCTCCCATCCAAAATATCTATAATTTACTAATAATGTTTTGCTTATACTAATAGATAAGACTTTTTTTATTCTTCTCACTGTAAATGACCTTCAATTTCTGATTTATTGTCATAATTTTCCATAATTTTCTTATAGTCATTAAAACTCATTAAATTTAAATCTTTATCGCTAATAATCAAATTATCTTTTCCACCAATTAACTCGAATGGCCATTCAATCCCAATATCAGGATCATTGTACATAATTCCTGAATCACCTTCTTCAAAAAATACTTCAGTTGCTTTATAACTTACAATTGAATTTTCAATTACTAAATATCCATGTCCAAAATAAGCTGGAACCAGTAATGAATCCATATTTTCTGCTGTCAGATGGAATCCTCTCCATTGACCATATGTTGGAGAATCTGGTCTCAAATCAACAATAACATCATATACATGACCACTTACACAACGTACTAATTTAGGTTGTTGTTTAATTAATTGAAAATGTGATGCTCTAATAACACCCTTCTTTGAAAGAGTATAGAATACTTCTTTCAACTCGTGATTAATGCCATGGTCTTTAAAGACATCAATGTTGTAATCTTTAATTAATCCACCTCTATCATCTGAAGCAAAAAATGGTTTAATTAAATATGCATCTTTTAAATCTAATTCTTGAAAATTCCATTTCTGTACCATACCAAGTCTCCTTAATAATTCTCTAATGTATATTTTAATCCTTCTGTAAAATCTTTTGTTACAAAGTCACCAATGTCATTTAATAAATTTTTAGTGTCAAACATATCGAAAGTGTATTTAATTCCATCATCTTCTCTTACACCAATTCGTATTAAATCACTTTTTTTACACTGTTCACCAATTTCAGCTAAGTATTCTTTTAAAATTCTAGGTTTACCAGAACCAATGAAATAAAAATTTTCATTGAGTTTTGCCTCTCCAAGTCTATATACAGCTTCAATTAAATCCTGAACATAAATAAAATCATATGGTTGCATTGCAGGGCCAAAAGTCGCTTCATTACCTTTTACTAATTCACCTATTGTATAACTAACAAGATTTCCCGTTTTATTTTCAGGACCATATATATTTGAAAACTGCATCCAAACATACTCTAAGTCAATATTCTTACAATATGTTTCAAGAATTAAATGTGCTGATGTTTTTGCAACACCATACATCATCCCACCACTTGTTTTTTTTAGCTTGTTTAATGATTCTGTAGCTCTTTCAGCTATTGTTCCTGCGCATAAGAATCTTTTACAATTTATTTTTTTTGCTATAGTGGCACAATTCAAAGTCATTTCAATATTTTTTAATTGCACATATGGATTAGCTTTATCACCGCCATTTACACCTGCCCAGGCAAAATGATAAAAACAATCATATTTTTTTGAGGAAATTAATTTTTCTATATCTTCTGCATTATCTAAAGATATTTCGATAGCATTAATTAAATCAGACTTAGGTAATTTAGAATTCTTAAAAGATATATCAATTGCAACTACAAAAATATTATTTTGAATTATTTTTTTAATTAATGATGAGCCAATAAATCCATTGGCACCTGTAACTATGACATTTTTCATTCTTGCCTCCATTCTCTCGCTATGCGTGAGCACAAATTTTTATGAAACACCAGCACCATTACAATGCGTTATAATATAGTTAGAGAAGAAATATACTATAGAGCACGTGGAGGTGAGTGATGTTTTCTGTTTTTTAGTTTAACTCGTATTCTTATCTGTGCAGTCATCTGTCCATGCACAAACTTTTGTTCCCTTTGAGGACATACACTTACCAATAAAGTAATCTTGTTATTTGAATCGATATATTTGAGAACACAGATGGCAGTCAATGCTTTTTCTTTCTTTCAAAGGAGGCGGTTTTCATGAGCAGAGTGATGTACCCCATTGCTTGTGGTATTGATGTCAACAAAAAGAAATTAGCTTGCACAATCATCATCGCTGAAAGTATGCAGGTGGAACCTGTTTACCATCACCGCAAATTCTCTACTCACAATTATGACCTTGTTAAACTCGTTGACTGGCTTGATCATTATGACTGCCACTGCGTCTGTATGGAATCTACAGGCAAGTATTGAATTCCTGTATTTAACTACCTTGAAGATCGTGATTTTGATATTGTTATCACTCATCCAAAGTATGTTAAATCACCGAAAGGTAAAAAACCTGATTTCTTAGATTCTATTCATATCGCAGAATTATTTCAAATGGGCGAAGTACAACCTTCTTACATGCCCAATTAAGAGTTTCGTCAACTTCATGACTATCTCGTTATCGTTATAAAATTACAAACTTTATATCTTCAGAAAAGAACCGTGTGCAGAATTGTCAAACTGTTTCCAATATTTCTTTGGCATTCGTTGTTTCTGATCCTTTTGGTGTCAGTGCTTCTGCCGTGTTTTCTGAACTTCTCACTTCCAGTGATGTCGATGAAGTCCATATCAGATCTTTACTCCATGGTTCCTTGAAAAAGAAAAGTGAGGAAATTCTCAACTCCATCAGAGGTTTTCACCTTGATGATGATCAGTCATACAAAACCCTATTATCACTTGGTCACATGCAGTTTCTTGAAGATATGAAGTCCGCACTTTCTATTGAAATAGATAAAAGAACTTCGAAATACCATGTGTATATTGATTTTGCAACTCAATTGCCTGGTATTGGTCACCTTTCTGCGACAACGCTGGTTTCAGAAACCGGTGTTGATATGAGTGTTTTTTTCGACGTAGAACATTTTACTTCTTGGATTGGTCTTACCCCGACAAATAATGCGAGTGCCGATAAAAAGAAATCTGTCTGTATCTCTCATGCTGGAACATACTTACCAATGCTTATCCAATGTGCACTTGCCGCACTTAAAGATAAGTAATATCCTTACTTCAAGATCAAATATAATAAAATCAAAAAGCGCAGGGGTCATAAACGTGCGGACATCGCTGCTACCAGATTGATGGCAGTCTGCCTTTTTCATATGTTCAAATACTTGAAGGATTTCCATCCATCCGATTATGAGGAACTGATGTACCCTAATCCCCCTAAGCCTCGTAAGCAGGATATTTAATATGCTTTAGAGCTTTTACAATCTATAGGAGAATATAAAATTACTCCTATTTTAGCCGCAAGCTAATAATTCTGTCATTTTCGAGCTAAATATAGTTCGCTTTTGTGTTCTTTTTAAGTTGCCCTTTTCTTATTTTATTGCTTCACACTTAAATACCTTCCTTTAAAAATTCATTAATTTCTTTATCCATACATGCTCGAACATCTTCATTATTAATCCAACATTTAGACCACTCACATACTTTTTCGATAGCCGTATCTAGGTTCCAATGTGGTTTCCAATTGAATGTCGCTTTTAATTTTGAACAATCTAATTTTAGAAAATCAGCTTCATGAGGACCGCCGTCATATTGATTGATCCATTTCATGTTATCTCCCCATTTTGAAACAAAAACATCCACAATTGCTCCAGTTTGATAGCAATCAATATCATCTGGCCCTACATTGTAATATCCAGCATATTTGTTATCTTCATATTGCATAGCTGCTATCATTAAATATGCATATAATGGTTCTAATACATGTTGATATGGTCGAGTTGAGAATGGATTTCTAACTACGATATCATCATTCTTAATTGCAGCTCTAACGCAGTCAGGAATAATTCTGTCATTAGCGAAATCACCACCACCAATAACATTACCTGCCCTAGCTGTACTCACTGCAATTCCCATCTCATTAAAAAAAGAATTGATGTATGAATGAGTAACTAATTCAGAACAAGACTTAGAATTAGAATATGGATCGTATCCATCTAATTCTTCATTTTCTCTATATCCCCAATTCCATTCTTTATTTAAATACACTTTATCAGTAGTCACATTTAGGAATGATTTTACAGTTTTAGATTTTCTGACACACTCGCAAATATTGACTGTCCCCATAACATTGGTTTCATATGTATATCTTGGATCATTATAAGAATCTCTTACAATAGGTTGAGCAGCTAAATGAAGAACAATTTCAGGTTGAGCTTCATCAAACACACTTTTAAGAGAATCTAAATATCTTATATCACCTATTACTGAATGAATATCATCTTCAATTTTAGCAATTTCAAATAATGATGGAGAAGTTGGAGGATTTAGAGAATAACCCGTAACTTCTGCTCCAACATTAGTTAAAATTTTACATAACCAAGATCCTTTAAATCCTGTATGTCCAGTAATAAATACTTTTTTTCCTTTATAAAAATTAATATCGAACATGCCTAATCCTCCCATGTTTTCCAAGGTGCTTTACCTGAACTCCATAATTTTTCTAACTGCTGCTTTTCTCTAAGAGTATCCATACATTGCCAATAACCAATATGTGTTCTTGCAATTAACTCATTATTCGCAACCAAGCTATTTAATGGTTCTTGTTCAAAAACAGTATTATCCCCTTCAATTCTTTTGAAAATATCAGGATTCATAACCATAAATCCAATATTGATCAAATCTCCATCCAGATCAGACTTCTCTCTAAATGCATTTACTTTCCCATCTTTAGCTATATCAAGAACCCCTTTATTTTGACCGAAGTTGTATACAGATATTGTTCCAATTTTGCCATGTGCTTTATGGAATTTAATTAAATCGTTAATATCTACATTTCCAACAGCATCTCCATAAGTCATTATAAATGATTCATTTCCAATATAATCCTGTATTTTTTTAATTCTACCACCTGTCATTGTATTTAATCCAGTGTCTACTACTGTTACTTTCCAAGCTTCTGCATGCTTATTATGGACAATCATTTCATTTCCTTTGGTGAAATCAAAAGTAATATCTGATGTATGTAAAAAATAATCTGCAAACCACTCTTTAATAACATGCTGTTTATAACCGGCACAAATCACAAACTCATTGAATCCTTGTTCAGAAAACCCTTTCATAATATGCCATAAAATAGGCATTCCACCAATTTCAATCATGGGCTTTGGCTTGAACGCTGATTCTTCTGAAATTCTTGTTCCATATCCACCCGCTAAAATTACTACTTTCATTATAATATGTCCTCCTTAGACACAATTTTTTCTGCATCCAAATTTCTTAAATAATAGTTAATCATTTGTTTGCTTTTAAATAATAAAAACTTTATTCTTGAATACTTTGTATTAAAATCAAACATTCCTTTATCTCTAATAAGTTCTTTTGTTTCATCTATGTTTCGTTTATAGTTAAACCAATATATTTCATTATAAAAATATTTGTTAAACTGTAATTCCGATTCTTTCAATAAATATTGATTATATTCATAAAAATCTAACTGAGTAAATTTATTTTTTGTAACTCCAGATTCTAATCTATATACTGCCGTTCTATTTTTCATTATGTATACGTTGAATTTTTTTGAAAATTCATATAAAAACACAAAATCCCACGCTTTACCGAATACTTCTTTAATTTCTCCATATTCTTGCAAGCTATCATGTAAAAAACAAATACCGCATGTAGGAGCTAGAAAACAATCTCGCCATGACAATAGAGCATCCTTATAATCTACTTTTGTTAAATATTTTTTATACACTTTTCTTACACAAAATAATAAGCTTAGAGTATTTTTTAAAGCTTTTTTTAAAGATGAATATGATTGTGATAATACATAGCGTGATGGTATAAAACAATCAGCATCTAAGTTATTTTTCTTAGCATATTCAATAGATTTCATCAATTCTTTAAGATGATTTTTTAATAGATAATCATCATCATGTAAAAATAAAACATACTTACCTTTTGCTAAGTTAATACATTGGTTACAATTACCTAACATTCCAACATTTACTTCATTAGAAAAAAAGTAAACATTGTTGTTATCAATATACTGCTCACAAAGTTCCTTCATCTCATCTTGTGGATCATTATTAACCACTATTACTTCATACGAATATTTCTCAATATCATCTTGCATCAACACACTATCTATAGCTTGTTTTAAATATTGAGTTCTCTTATATGTTGGAATGCAAATTGAAAATTCTACTTCACTTCTTTTTCCGCTGATTAATGACTTTGAACTTGTTTTTTTGCACATAACATATCCCCCCTATAAGCAAAAATAAATATTAAAGTTGTTTGTACTATTGTAGATATAAACACGTCGTACATTATCCCAAACACTAATAAGCCTATGCCTAATAAAATTAAAGACATATCTTTTGATTTTATTAACTGAATATACAAATACAAATAAACTAACATACCTATAATCCCATTACCTAGTAAAATAGATGCAAAATCACACTCTATTGCCCAAGCACTAGTCAACATTGTTCGATTGAAATCAAAAAAAGATGCTATGTATTGGCTGTGGTTAAAAACTAACCCTTCCGTTCTAATTCCAACACCTATTAATCTTTCAATTATGTTCAAATCAAAAAACCACGAATAAATAGATAAGAACGGATAACTCATATGTCTACCAGTTCCATAAATATCAGCATCACTATTAAATATAGTAAGAATTCTCCCGAATAATAAATTGATATAATTTTGTACAGAAGGACTATTGTTATACACAACTATCACAGGAAAAAGTAGAATAACAACACCGATAAATGATCTAATAATAACCTTTTGCTTGATTCCATGTCTGTGCTTAACTAAGTATAAAAATAATTCTATACACATTAGCATTGCAATTGAAAACATCCCTACTCTAGATACCGCAAAAATCGTACTTGCAAAATATAATATTTTATATACTTTATTCTTATCAAAACAATAACCAATAAGCATTAGTATTGATAAGAATGCAGCATCACTATTCAATCCAGTTATTCTTAAAAAAATCTGAGTACCAGTGTTTCCATACGCGACTCCATAACTACCAAATATATGTGAAAACATTTGATTAATTAGAATATCTGTTATATTAATACTAATTGTGTTCCATAGCACAAATTGAATGAGAACGTAGATGGCATGAAATCTACATATCTTTATCATTATACTTTTAAATGATGAAAACAAAGCCTTCTTATTACTATATGAAAAAACGAAGAAGGCTATTGGGAAATATATAAATAAATATTGAACCGCATTATTAACTAATCGATCTTCCCATTCTAAAAAAGATATATAATCTCTAAAAGCTAACGATAAGATTGATCCTATTATCTGAATCATGTATAAAACTATAAAAGCTTTAATATATCTGTTACCTTGTATTTTCCCCTTTTTTACATGAAAAATATGATATAAACCATATAACTCTAAAGGTAATAGACCTATTTTATTAAGAGAAATACCAAACACTTGTAGACCAAGCATACTTGAACAAAACAAAGCAAAAGCAATACATAAACTTAGTATAAATGGAGTACTCATACTTAAATTAGATTTATAATTATTTAATTTTAAACTAGACTTTTTTATTTTCATAATTATATCCCTTCACATTGATTGTTATACACTTTGAATAAAAGTGCTTTATGTAAACTTAAATCATATCTAGAATAATCAAAATCAATTTTTCTTTCAGTACTTTTACATTTAATTTTATCTACCCATACTTTCGCAGGTTCATTTAAACTAACTACTTTAACATTTTTTGATAAAATTGCCTCTTCCGGTATTACACTTGAGCAAATACATGGTAAACCATTAATCTGCGCTTCAACAATCGTGATACCTAACCCCTCAAATAATGAAGGAAATACGAAATAATCCATTACATTGTAGTACAATTCAGGTCTAGAATTTGGAGATAAAAAAATCACATTTTCACTTAACTTATAATCATCGCATTGTTTTTTTATCGTACCAAGCATTTCACCATCTCCACATAATAAAAGCTTAGCATTACTATTTTTTTTACAATATTCTTGAAAAATATCAATTATAAACTTATGGTTTTTTTGATCTGTAAAACGTCCAATATGCCCTAATACAAAATCAGTACTTTTTATACCAAGTTCTTTACGGGTTATATCTCTTGTTGATCTTCTAAATTTGAATTGTTCAATATTTATAGCATTTGGTAATACTTGTGACTTCTTCGTAGTTTTACCAAAATAATCAGATACCTTCTCCGAACAAAACAAATTACAAGTCGAATACCTATCGCATAAATTGTTGCATACCGAATATACAATTTGTTTTAGGTGCTTGCCGTTAAAAACATTATGATAATGATTAATTCTGATTTTGATCCCATATTTTCTTGATAAATACAGAATATAAAAATTCATATAACTCATATTTGAATGGACAACATCGTAGTTACCATTTTTTAATATTTTTCTTATTTCAAAAATATTCTTGAGTAAATTTTTCCTTTTATGAGTCACAAACTTGATATTGAATCCAATATTTGAGAAACGTTGTATATCTTTTTCTACGGATATTTCACGTTGTGCAACTATATCAAAAACATATTCGTCTTTATCATAATTATTTAAATAATTAAACAATACTTGTTCTACACCTCCATAGCTCAAGCCGTTAACTACTAAACATACTCTTTTCACTATTAATACCTCCAAATAATGTTTTACTTTAGATTAATCAAGAAGTGCATTAATGAGTTTGTCTGTTTCTAATGCAACTCTTTTTACATCATATTTTTCAAACACATCTTTATATCCCTTTTTGATAATTTTTTTCCTAAATTCATCATTATTTCTTATTTTTGATATAGCATTTGCAGCTTCTTCCTGATTATCCACACTAACCAAAAGACCATTTTGCTCATTTTGAATTAAATAAGATAATGCATCAACATTCGTAGCAACTATTGGCTTTTTGCAAATCATATACTCTGGGATTGCTAGTCCAAATCCTTCCCATCTGCTTAGTAAACAAGCAACATCAAATGTTCCTACATAATCTATCGGGTTGTCAATCCAGCCAGTTATTTTCAATTTGACGTTATTTTCTTTTGCGATTTTTTCAATTTCTTTTCTTTCTTCGTAAGAACCTTCCAATACATCTCCAACTATTAAAAAATATGCATCACTTATAAATTTTGATATTCCTACAAAAATATCAGGTGCCTTTTGTTTGCAAATTCTGCCTACCATACCAATTACGTATGCATCTTCAGGTATACCAAGCTCTTTTCTACTTTTTTCAGGCACTATATTTGTTTCTATTCCATTATAAATTATATGTAATTTATTTATATTTGAAATATTGTTATCTAACGCAGATTTCTTTTCTGCTTCTGATATGCAGACAATTGCATCGCAATACTTTGCCATTAGTCTTTCTAACGCCACATAAATCCAACTTTTTTTACTTTTAATGTTAAACGACCATCCATGAGGATTATATATGACTTTACATTTTACACCCAAGCAAGCAATTCTAGTTATAGCGCCCGCAATACTTGAATGTGCATAAACAACATCTGGGTCATATTTTTTTATAATACTACGTATTTTTTTTGATGATAATATAGTTTTTATTCCAATATCATGAGGTATATTCAATTGTTCAATATGATTGGATATATCTTTATATTCGCTAGCATTATAAAGATGAGATAAAACAACAATAGTTTCATATTTATTACGTTCCGTATATTTTAATAAACTGTGGAGATATTTATCCACACCTCCAATACATTCAGCAACATGTAAAATTTTAATTTTACTTTGTTTTGTCATATACACTCTCACCCTCTTCTTATAAATGTTTTTTAGGTCCACAAGCTAATCAGAAAATCATCTCTAATACTGCTTTTTTACCCAATTGTTTCAAATTGTTTCTTAATCTGTGACAAATTCTTACATGCAAAAAAGCCCGTATTTAAGGCGTTTATTCCTAGCTTGCAAAAATTATAACTAGAATTCCATAAATCTTTACTACAATCCCTTTTCGAAATAGCTTTGGCAACCAACACATAATTGAAGGACCTTCAGCATGATAATGTACAATATCATATCTTCCAAAAGATGCAAAGATTTAAGCAAAAACAGATGACGTTATAGCTGCAAAACCTTTTATTGTAGGTACTGATTTAAAAAGAACTTGCTTATATTTCCTATCATTTTTTCCTTTACCCACTTTTTTGTTTTTGGGATTATAGCAAGTTACATCATTTCCTAAAGCAACCATCCGAACGGCAAGTTCTACTACAACTACTTCGATTTCACCTTTTTTTTTACAAATATAGTATAAAAACTATTGATTTTTAGCAGTGTTTGCTAGAATTGTTATTATGTTTTAAGTGGACAAACCTTAATACATTTTAGACACCTTATACATTTTTTTTCATCGATAATAGGGTATTGAAAACCTTCGTTATCCGATTTCATTTGTATAGCTTTAACCGGACAACATGCATAACAAGCACTACATCCACAGCAATCTTTTTTTTGTTCATATAATATTGGCATATTTATTTTATTCATTTTTTATCCTTTCATAATTTTCTCAATAAAATTTGGCAGATAAGACTTTAATTTACTTTTAAAAGATATTTTTTTGTATATACTTCTACGTATCCATCAGTATTCAAGGATGAATAGAATGTATTTCTTATTTCAGGTCGCTTTACTGCTGAAGTAAGGGTTTTATTATATTTTTTTATAATTGCTAAATCTAAATTTATAATCTCAAAATAATATTTAGTTTTAGAAGATAGATTTTTTCCCTTACTCGTATTGAAAATAACATATAATACGCCTTTATTATCCATAAAATCTGGGTACGCAATTTCCACTCCATTAAACTCCCACAGTAAAATCTGATTTATGATTTCCTAATTTGAATAAACATCTATAACAGCATTCTTTATAATTACACCCCCTTAAAAAAATCAGAATAAAAAGGGTCTGTTCTTACATAGCAATCATGATTATTAAATCTGAAAGTATAAGACATATGTCTTCTATAATATCATCCAAATTTTTTTACACAAAACGTATAAGAACCCCAATGTCATTATTCAGGTAAGTCCTTTTTGATACGTGTGAAAGATATACACTCAATTTCCAGTTTTTTATGAAATTACAATCAGCCAGATGAAGAATTTGATTTGGATTTACATATTACATTGACAAGAAAACAGACCAAAGATATAAAATCTCAACAAGAAAAATATCGTTTCTTATCTACTACATCTACATTTGATTTTATTGATGAACATAATCCTGAGTATGAACTTCATTTCCGTGTAGTTCGCTTTAAACTGGATGGTAGTGAAGAATATGAATCGATTATCACAAATTTAAACCGGGTTGAATTTAGTAAGGATGAAATAAAAGAAATATACAATACTCGATGGTTTAAAGAATTATCGTTCCGTGACCTTAAATATTCAGCGGATCTGTTGCTGTTCATGCAAAAAAACGAGAAAGCATCCAACAGGAGATTTAGGCAAGGATGATACTATATAATATATCTTTTATTATGGCTCATCATATAGTAAATAAAAAGCCAAAGGAAAAGGGTAAGAAAAAAAGTATTCTTATGCGATAAACAAAAAAATGGCGATACATCATTGTCGCTATTTTATCCAGCATCATAAAAGAAAAGGCGGTCACCCGCCTGATCTTGAAACTCTCATTTCACAAGATATCTTACCAATCCACCCAAATCGAAAATGTAAGAGGCATGTGAAATCACAAGCGCAAATATGTTTCAACTACCGCCTTTCTTAACACGATATAATTAAAACTCAAAAGTTTATAAATTGCTTGAAAAATCTTCTTTTTGTCATGCATTTTTTCAGAATACTCTTAATCCTATCAGGATAAGATTATATAAAATCGCATCCTGTTAGTTTTCATCTTCTTAACTTAATGACATTGGATATCATTATCCCTTTTTTATCATAATAATAAATCGCTTTTAAATATTTATGCCGTAAAAATGTTTGTACTTTACAGAAAAACTCTATAGTTTCGATATTCATAGTAAATTCCCTTCTTTTGCATAAATAAACATAGAATTAACATTTATATACGCATCTCATATTTTTTGCCTTAGGATTAGAATTAATCACCTTATTATTTCAGTTAAACTTCCAATAAGAAACAGATATAATTTCCTAATAATCACTTCATGAAAATATGATTGAACTCCCGTGATATAGTCCTCGAAATAATTTCATGTTCATAATATGTTCTTCAATATCTTCTTTATATTTACGATTGCGTTTTCCTTAGGATGCATAACATACAACGGCTGACTACCAAACGAATACGTAGGCAACATATCTCCTGTGCCATCTGCACTGATACTTGTGACCTTCCATGTAGCCATATCATCAATTTGCATCTGTATGAGTGCAGTGATTTCATCCGTTGTCATATTGGTCTGAAACATTCCCTGTACTGCATTCATGATGCTTTCATAATTCTTGATGACATTTGACTTTGTGAATTTCTTCAACATCGCTTCAATTACCTGCTGCTGGTTCTCTCCACGATGACGATCTCCACTTTCATAAGCATACCGCTCTCTCGCAAAAGCTAATGCACAAGCACCATCTACATGTTGATTTCCTTTAACATAGCTGCAATTCTTATTTGTATATGCAGTTAATTCTTTATCAGAATAAATATCTATTCCATCCAATGCATCCACCATGGTCGTCAGCGTATCGAAATTCAGTCGCACATTGTAATTAATCTTAATATCAAACAGCTTACTCAATGTTGCCTGTGATGTTTCCACGCCATAGAGTCCAGCATGTGTCAATTTATCCATCGCACCTGTTTCACAACTGCCATTCGGGCACTGTAAGGGTACATAATAATCACGTGGTATGAATACCAGTAACAACTCTTTCTTTTGCGGATTCACTGCCGCCAGCATATTGACATCACTTCGACTCGTTTTAGATATCGAACCATTCGTATCGATTCCTGAGATATACACGATGAATGGATCCTTTGTGATGTTGTTCGCTTTTAAGTTTTTCAAAACTTCCTTACGATCCAGCGTATAGATAACTCTTGTTTCCTTCTCAAAGCTGCCATCGATGATGTTGAATGCATCCCGCATCCCTTCATTCATGATAATGGCATCCGTATTGCCATCCAGCAATCCCTGCATCTCATCCTTGAATTCCTTATACTCGATTTTGGATATCTCATTTGAAAATTGAGAGCCTAGGCGGTTCAACATAAAGTCCGTATTCTCACGATCAATTGTTTTTAATATACCAAACTGTTTTCCATCCAAATCTTTAACATCCTTATAGCTGCTGTCTTTTTTTACAAGCACAGAAATCTCTGTCGTCTTAATATCGCCGTTACTGACAGCCTTCACTGTTTCCTGTGCCTTATTTATAACCTTAACGTTCATAAACAGGATACATATACAAAGGACTATTGAAAATACACATCCCAGAATCTTGGTAATTTTGTTAGCCTTTTTTCCAAGGATACAATAGATAACTGCACCGACAATCAATAAGATAACAACAAGAATCGGTATATAATATTTCAATGGCAAAATATGGAACCTGTACAGACTCCATAACAAATATGCCGCGGCCAGAACCATCACGATCCAGCATACATGCTTTCCATACTTTTTAATATTTTCCATCTTTTCTCAGACTCCTCTCCAGCTCCTGCTGCTTCCAGGAATCCTTCAGATCCTTGACAAATTTAAAATAGGTAGAACGCTTGAAACCTAACTTCTCCCGATAATCCTCATGCTTCATTTCTTTTCGCATGATTTTTTTGATATTAACTTCAAAATCAGCAGGCAGCGTTATTTTAGGTCGACCGTAATCACCCTCCCCGTTTCGCTTTTTCTCCAGAGCTCTCTGGATTCCCTCCATTTGCTTATCATATATCTGCTTGCGCTGTGTATCTCTGACAAAATCAATCAGAGTCAGCATCTGTTCAGTATTCAAATCTGAATCATCCAAAAGCTTTATCGTTATATTCTTATTCTTTATATATGTTAGATGGACAAAGAGTGTATTTCCATCCGCTGCGATTGACGAAAGCTTATAAACATAAAGTTCATCCTTCATTTCCAGATTAGCAATCAATTGATTCCATGCATCGTACCTATTGTTATCTATGTAAATAGAAGTTTCCTGTATATTCAAATCTGAATGTAATACAATCGTGTGTATGGCTTCGCATTCAGCCTCCGTTGTAGCGTATGCATAGAAATACTTCATCGACTCACCTCATCCCGATCACATGTTTCATTCTTCCATCACTTAGCTATAATTTCCATAATAGCTGTAATAAGACTTCGATGTGATATCAACCTTCGTCAACACACACCCCAATACATTCGCACCATTTCTCTGCAGCATCGTCAACGCATTTTTTGCCTCCTGCTTTGCTGTATCCATTGCGGATACCACAAACAGTGTTCCATCTACAATACTCGAAACCGGAATTGCATCCGCTACCGCATTCAATGGCGGACAGTCGATGATGATGTAGTCAAACATCTCTCGAAATTTTTCAATCAGCTCCTTGAAGCGGTCGCTCGCCAGCATCTCCTGCGGATTCGGGACAGATTTTCCACTGGTGAGCACATACAGCTTGCCGTCCGTACTGTTATCCTTGAACTTCTGAAAATAACCTCCGATCTCCAGGTCGATCTCTGACTTCTCTTTCATCAGATTACTGATCCCCAGCTTATTCGAAACCTTGAAGATCTTATGCTGTACGGGCTTTCGAAGATCACAGTCAATCAACAGGACCTTCTCGTACTTTGCAATCGCCACCGTTGCCAGGTTGCTTGCGACCGAGCTTTTTCCCTCTGCTGGATTCGAGCTGGTCACACAAATCACTTGGATATCCTTATTGAAGGATGAATATTCTATATTCGTCCGCAGCTGACGATATACCTCCATATTGTCAAACTGACTCTTTTTTGTATGCTTTTTCGGATCACTCCGCTTTGGTGCTATCTTTCGTTCCATTTCATCATCTCCTCCTCATTCGCTGTAGCCAGGATCTTTTCCTTACCGCCATACGTTCCACATCCTCGTCTTGAAGGACATGCTGTGGATTGATGGTACAGAGCAGCTCTGCGCTCGCCGTATCAGTTACCTTTACGATTTCCTGATATACATCGCTCAGCCTGCAGATACGATTTCCACCGGTACGATGTGCATCACTCGCAACGATATGCACCAGTCCTTCCTCCAACAGCCGTCTGGCATTCTTCTGAATCTGCGAACCATGCATTCCCAATAGACTCGTCCGATTCATCTGAATCACATATCCGTTGTTTATCCATTCCTTTACTCGATTTACATCGATATCCTTATGAAAGTACCGCTCCGCATGCGCTATCATGGGAGTCAGTCCTCTGATCGACAATTCATACAGCTGCTCATCCGCATAGCTGTTCTTTTCGATATCCTTGCGGACATCAAACTCACACAGCAGATAGCGGCTCTCATTGATCGTGTTATAATATTTCCCATCGACCATATCCAGATAATCATCATTCAGAAACATCTCACAGCCACTGTAAATCGTGACGCCATATTCCTTGCCAAGCTCCCTCAGCTCCCGGATCCGCTGATCCATCTCTCTTACATCCGCTTCCTTTTGAGCTCCTGGTATGAAATGCGGTGTTGCCGCCAGCTTTACGATTCCATCCACCCTGGCCTGCTGTAACGCCTGTTGTGCTTCTGCACGGCTATCGATACCATCATCGATATCCCATGCCATATGGCAATGCAGATCAATGAAGCTCATTCGCTAATCCTCCAGAAACGGAATCTCTGCCAGTACCGGTATCTCCAAATACGATTCCGCATCTTCCTTCGTATGTAGCCTCTTATCCAGTAGGAACTGTACAGTCACAAAGCCACAGGACACCATGATTCCAAGCAGCGCTCCGATCAAGAGGTTCATCTTTAAGCTCGGCGATACCGGTGTCTCATTCACCTGCGGCGCATCCAGGATCGTCATATTCTTGATATCCAGCTTGTCCTTCATGCTCTCAAAAAACAGATTCACCGTCGTATTCACGATATCCTTCGACATCTTCGCATCCTTCGTCCTAGCACTCACCGTGATGATCTCACTGTCTGCTTCATTGCTGACGCTCAAGGAATTCTTTACCAATGCCTCATTCTCCAGCTTCAGCTTCTCCGCGACATCCTCCAGCAGGCTGTTCCCCTGCAGCATCAGGACATAGTTGTTCACCATCTTGGAATTGGCGGTCAGTGTATTGTAATCGATCATTCCACTTTCCGTGATATTCGGCTTCAGATAGATCCTTGCCATGCTTTCATATTTCTTTGGTATCAGAAACTTCGTCACCAATAAGGATATGATGATCGCGATCACCGTCACTGCGATGATAAAGGACATCTTTTTCTTCAACTGCCGAAACAGTCTTCCCAGATCGATTTCTATTTCTTCATTCTGTTCTATGCTCTTCTGTAAATCTTCCACTAATTTCTCTCCTTTGCTTTCTTCTTTTGAGGCGAGAATCTTACTACATAAAAAGGATACACTCTCCCCTTCCCCCACCTGCAGTGTTGAATGGTTGGCTGTATCCTGAACCTCTCCATAAAGTGCCTCAACAACTATTACTTCTGAGATTCGATCTTTTTCACTATTTCCAGAGAAACGTCCACCTGCAGATCCTGATTGTTCATGCGAACATTCAGGATAGCACGCCGTTTATGTCTGTCAATTCGTATAATATTGCTTTCATAGCCCTTTAACGGACCTTCGGTGATGATGACCTCTCCATCCAGGATCTCACCCTTTGATATTCTAACATTGTGTTCCTCATCCATAAGGCCTTCCAGATACGCTCTTTCTTCCGTGCTCAATGCACTGACGTCATCCTCATACCTCAGTTCCTTCAAGATACCGCGGATCTGTGAACGGTATCGAAGCAGCGCCTGCTGGAACCCGTTCGGATTCAGCTCTGTTTCCACAAACACATACGAACGAAACAACGGTTTCTTCACAATCACTCGCTTCCCCTGTATGCGGTGCACCACTTCCTTTAAAGGAGTGAATGCTTTTATACCATCCTGTTGACTCAAAAGCTCCAATATCCTTTTTTCTCTGCCACCCATCACATACAGCACGTACCACGGCTTCATCATCTTGCCCCATCCCCGTGAAACACGGTCTTGATCGTCTTGACGAGGATCGTCATATCCAGCTTCAGGCTCCAGTTTTTGTAGTAATACTCATCCATCTTCAACCGGTCCGAAAAGCTGATATCGCTTCGTCCGTGTGTCTGCCACATGCCGGTCAGTCCGGGCTTGCAGCCGATCACATAGTCATAATAGATCCCCATATCTTTACGTTCCCCAGGCAGGTACGGCCTTGGTCCTGTCAGGCTCATATCGCCCTTCAGCACATTCAGGAACTGCGGGAATTCATCCAGACTCTTCCGTCGCAGAAATTCTCCGGCCCTTGTGATTCTGGGATCCTTCTTCAGCTTCTTATTCGTCTCGTACTCTTCCCTGATCACGGGATCCTTTTCCATAAGCTCCTGCAGTATGCGCTCCGCATCGGGTATCATCGTCCTGTATTTATACAAAACGAATTTCTTTCCGCCCTTCCCGATTCGCACCTGTTTGAAAAATATGGGATCATGATCATGATTTTTGCTGTTTGATCTCCACACATAGATCGTCAAGGGGATCAGCAGGATACAGCCGGCTATACCGCCGAGAATATCGATGGTCCGCTTGACCACTTTATTGAAGGTCGATATCTTTCCCTTTGCTGTAGATACGAGCAGCTGACCGTCAAAATCCTCGACCCTAGTATCGAAGGTCAAAATCTTGACGGACGGCATATAGCGAATCTTTTCGACTGTCCTAAGCTTCAGCAGGATATCATCGAACTGTGCATTAGTAAGATTCGTTGAGGCGATGACTGCGGAATTTATCTGCAGTCTGGAAACGGCCTGTTCCAGCTCACCCAACGCAAACACATCCTGTTTGATATCCTTCAACACATGACCATCCTGTGTATCTATGTAGCCCTTTACCTTCATCAGCGCAAACCGGTTTTTCTCACAGACCTCTGCAAATGCAAGAGCCTGCCTTCCTGCACCGATGATCAGTACATTGTCCGCACAGCTGTTTCGAAACCAGATGCGCAGATAACGCTGTAATAGGATACTGAAGCAGAGCATGATGCATGAGATCACTGCATTCAGCAAAGCACAATGAGCATTGAAATCCTGCATGGGGTCAAGCAGGATACTGACGATAAAAAAACAGATATGACTTTTTACAAGCAGCTCTATCTCTTCCCAGATCAGCAGCGTCTTCGTCCGATAATGACCAAACAGATACTGAATGACAAAATACAAGGCACAGATGCGCACTGTATAATCACCTGTAAAATCAAAAAGAAAAGAAAGATTGCAAACAACGATTTCCTCCAGCAAACATGCTGTTATTCCTATTTTTTCCCTCATGTACTTACATTCATTAATGAATTCACTACCCTCCCTTTTATAAAATGGAATTTTAAATCTCAAAACGTATACCTTTAAAGATATACTAAATAAAACGAGAATAGTGTTATAAAGTATATTTATATAGACTGAAAAACGTAAAAAAACAGATGATTTCATATGAAATCACCTGTTTCATTAATTATAAGTATATAGACAGAAAGGTATACCTTTATAATCATAAAGGGTATGCAAATGCTTAATTCATTCCATTCTACACGTAGCTATTCTACTACAATAGGTCATTACAATCAATGATTTCATGCAAAAAAAGTCCGAATTATTAGAATTTTATTTATTTTACAAAGAAATCATTTATCTCAAAACTGTCACGCTCAAAAATGTTAACGATTACAAAACAAATAAAAAAGCGACAGCATTACTGAAATCAGTAACAACTGCCGCAATATTCTTATTTAAAAGCCTTCTTAAATTTATCAAACGGAGACTCATGAGATTTCTTATTGCGAATTTTCTCATACAGCTCCTTTTCGTCGCGTGTAATCTTGGTCGGTACCTCCACCTTGACCTCGACATACTGATCACCCTGATTGCCGCGAGAAGAAGCAGACTTGACACCCTTTCCCTTCAACCGGAACTGCTGTCCGAACTGCGTACCTGCCGGAATCGTCAGCTCCACATCACCGTAAACAGTCGGAACATCCACCTTGCAGCCCAAAATCGCATCCACAGCACTAATCGGTACCGTGATACGGATATCATTGCCATCGCGTACAAATTGCTTGTGACGGCTTACCAGAATCTCGATATACAAATCGCCGTTTGGCCCGCCATTCACACCGCGCTCTCCCTTATTCGGAACACGCACCTGCTGACCGGACTGAATGCCTGCCGGAATCTTGATATCCAGCTTCACACGCTTATGCTCATAGCCCTTGCCATGACATTTCGGACACTTGTTCACAATCGTCTTACCCGTTCCGTTACAATCCGGACACACTGACTGACTCTGGAACACACCAAACGGCGTTCTCTGCTGAGTCGTTACTGTACCGGTACCATTACAATGCGGACAGGACTTAATATCGGACTTACTTTTCGCGCCGCTTCCCATACATTCATCGCACTGCTCATCCACCTCAATCGTAACTGTTTCCGTTTTTCCGAAAATAGCATCCATGAACTCGATGCGCATCTGCATGAAGCGGTCATTCCCCTTACGCGGTCCGTTGCTTGCGCGACGACTTCCACCACCGCCAAAGCCTCCGCCGAAAAAGGAACCGAAGATATCTCCGAAGTCCTCAAAACCGCCAAAGCCTCCGGCACCGCCGCCAAAATTGGCACCATCCATACCTGCATGACCAAACTGATCATACGTTGCCTTCTTCTGCGGATCACTCAGTACCTCATATGCTTCGTTTACTTCCTTGAACGACTCTTCAGCCCCCGGATCCTTATTGACATCCGGGTGATATTTTTTCGCCATCTTCCGATAGGCTCTTTTTATTTCATCATCGCTGGCACCCTTGCTGAGTCCCAGGACCTCATAATAATCTCGTTTGCTCATGTGGATCACCCTCCTAACTTTCCAGACTGTATATGAACTGCTGTATGTCTGCATCTCCGAAAATACGCACTCTCGGCAGCTGCAGCTTATCCATACCGGGTTCTATTTTACCATAATTTGTCGTAAAAGCCATATGCACACCTGCATCTTTCATAATCTGCAGTGCACTGTCTGTAACATCACCATACGGATAACAATACACATTACCTCCGCCGATGATGGAAAACGACTTTTCTGTGTCCGCAACACCCTCATCATGTGCCACACAGCGCAATGCACCGCCATGACCGCCTTCACAGCCGCCGGTATGCATGTCATAGGAATGCGACTGCAACTCCATGCCGTTTTGCTTCATTTCCTGAAAGCTTTGTGGCAGCTTATCATCATCCAGATGATTCCCGATCAGAAAGAGCGTTGCACTATTACCATATTTCTTCAGCAGCGGATATGCATATTTATATATGGAAGCTGTCCCATCATCAATCGTAATGGAAACACTGTTCTTCGGCAGTTGTACCTTTCCATCCAGAAAATTCTCCACGTCCTGCATGCGCAGCGTCACATAGTTATGCTCCTTCAAATACTTCAGCTGTGCTTCAAAATCATTGACCTCCAGCCAGTTTCCGTTTTTCGAGACCTCACCGTTTTCTCTGGAATAGAAATAGTGATACATGAAAACCGGAATCTGTTTTGCGACCGGCTCACTGGTATTGTCAGCCTGCTTTGTAGCTGCTATTGCGGATTTTGGAATATACACAAGGGTATTCCCCATCTGTACACCATAGCGTTTCTCATCCTTAACATAAATAGGATAAGATGCTTTCCGTGTTACCTCCACCAGCTTATCTCCTGCATCATTCTGAATGATATAGCTGTCTTTTGTCACAATATTCTCATTAAACGGCAGATACACACTAGCCTTTTTGACATTATTTTCTTCTGTTTGTTCGGGTACCACATGATCAGCCAGGATGTAGCAGTCATCCGTTTGCAGCCTGAAATACTTTTCCTTCATGTTCTGTGCGCTTTGCTTGTCAAGCTTCAGCACTGTCCCCTTAAAGATACGGCCAATCTCTTTGTATTCTCCATCCTTCTTCTCAAACAGCGGTGTTTCCTTATCCACACGCACCGTCTGTGCATAATATGAGGAAACATCAACAGCAGTCTTTTGTCTCTGCATGGGATACATCCAATAGATGACCAGCATCACACAACATACAAAACCTAGCGCAAGCACTAGGAATTGTAGTCGTTTCGTTTTCTTACTTCTTTTCTTCAAATTCAGCGTCTACAACGTTGTCATCGTTGTTTGCGTTGTTTGCACCTGCTCCTGCATTCGGATCCGCACTCTGCTGCTGATACATCTGAGCACTAGCCGCCTGTGCAGCCTTTTCCAGTGCCTCCAGTTTTTCCTTTACAGCATCCATGTCATTTTCATCCAGAGATTTCTGTAAATCGTCGCGCAGCTTCTGTGTTTCTTCCTTCTGCTTTGCATCAATCTTGTCACCGCTATCTGCCAGCATGGAATCAATCTGAGCAATGAAGCCCTCTGCACGGTTGCGCAAATCGATTTCTTCCTTGCGTTTTTCATCCTCAGCCTTGTGTTCCTCAGCCTCACGGACCATACGATCGATTTCCTCATCGCTCAGTCCGCTTGTATTCTGAATCGTGATGGACTGTTCCTTACCAGTACCCTTATCCTTTGCAGATACATGTACGATACCGTTTACGTCAATATCAAAGGTAACTTCAATCTGTGGCACACCACGGCGAGCTGGAGCGATACCATCCAGCTTGAACATACCGAGCTCCTTATTGTCATTTGCCATCGGGCGCTCACCCTGCAGAACACGGATATCAACCGCAGGCTGGTTATCCGCAGCAGTTGAGAATACCTGAGATTTGCTTGTTGGAATCGTTGTGTTACGTGGAATCAGCACGGTCATGACACCACCCATTGTCTCAATACCGAGGCTCAATGGTGTAACATCCAGCAGCAGAACATCCTTTACATCACCGGCGATAACACCACCCTGAATAGCAGCACCCATAGCAACTACTTCATCCGGGTTTACAGATTTATTAGGTTCCTTGCCCAGAACGCTCTTAACAGCTTCCTGTACAGCAGGGATACGGGTAGATCCACCTACCAGCAGTACCTGGTGAATATCATTTTTTGTCAGACCGGCATCGCGCAGTGCGTTTCTTACCGGCTCCATTGTACGCTCAACCAGAGACTTTGTCATTTCATCAAATTTTGCACGTGATAATGTAGCCTCAAAGTGCAGAGGTCCATCTGCTCCAGCAGAGATAAACGGCAGGGAAATCTGTGTCTGTACAACTCCGCTCAGATCCTTCTTCGCTTTTTCTCCAGCCTCTTTCAGACGCTGCATAGCCATGGTATCCTTGCGCAGGTCAACACCGTTTTCCTTTTTGAAGGTATCAACCATCCAGTCAACAACAACGTTATCGAAGTCATCTCCACCCAGACGGGTATCTCCGTTTGTAGACAATACCTCAAAGGTTCCATCCGCAAGCTCCAGAATAGAAACGTCGAAGGTACCTCCACCTAAGTCATATACCAGAACCTTCTGTTCTTTTTCAGTTTTATCAATACCGTATGCTAGTGCGGCAGCAGTCGGCTCATTGATGATACGCTCTACTTCCAGACCGGCAATCTTTCCGGCATCCTTGGTTGCCTGACGCTGTGCATCATTGAAATAAGCTGGTACCGTAATAACCGCTTTTTCAACCTTTTCTCCTAGATAGTCCTCTGCATAGGATTTCAGATACTGCAGGATCATCGCACTGACTTCCTGCGGTGTATACTGCTTACCTTCCAGTTCAACCTTTTCATTTGTACCCATCAGACGCTTGATTGAGCTGATAGTGTTTTTGTTTGTAACAACCTGACGCTTTGCGGCATCACCGACGATACGTTCACCGTTCTTGTATGCGACTACAGATGGTGTTGTACGATTTCCTTCCGGATTTGTGATGACCTTGCATTCACCACCGTCCATAACGGACACACAGCTGTTTGTTGTACCTAAGTCAATACCAATAATTTTACTCATAATCGTTATCCTCCTTTTATCTATTCGCTAACCTTTACAAGTGTTGCACGTAATACACGATCCTTCAGCATATATCCCTTTTGCAGGACCTCGATGACCATACCGCTTTCCACGCCATCCTTGGCCTCCTGCATCAGGGCCTGATGGAAGTTTGGATCAAACGGCTTGTCCAGCGCTTCGATTTCCTTTACACCCTCCTGATTCAGGATGTGTACCAGCTGCTGGTAAATCATCTCAAAGCCCTTGGCGTAGTTTTTGACATTCTGATCATCGACCTTAACATCCAGCGCACGCTCCAGGTTATCCAGAACCGGCAGGATTTCCATCGCAAAGCTTTGAATGCGGTACTTGCGCACATTGTCGCTTTCACTCTGCAGACGCTTCTTCAGATTTTCTGTATCTGCATACGCCTTGAAGTAGGCATTCTTGTTTGCTGCCGCCTCTTCCTTCAGCTTTACGATTTCTTCTTCCAGTTCCTCGATTTTTTTCTTCTTACCGAATTTTGCGGATTTCTTATCTTCCTTTTCCGCTTCCTTCGCATCCTTTTTCTCTGCCTTGGCAGCATCCTGCTCTGTCTTTGCTTCTTCGCTTTGCCCGGCAGCCTTTGCTTCCTCGTTTACAACTTCTTTTTCTTCCTGCATGATGACCTCCTTATCGATTTTCACTTCTGTATAAATCTTCGATTACTTTGCTCATATATTCCATAAGGGCAACGACACGGCTGTACTGCATGCGGGTAGGTCCCACGATCATCAGTTCCCCTTCTTCATCCTCGTTCAGCTTGAACTTGCTGGATACCACTGCAACATTATTGACCTGAATCAATTCATTGTCACCGCCGATTTCAATGGCGACATCACCCTCGTGATTGGCCAGCTGGCGAAACAGACTGCTGTCCTCCAGCATCTTCATAAGCTCCTTCAGCTTTTCGATATCTGCGAATTCCGGCTGATACAGCATATTGCTCTGTCCGCTGCAGTATACATGGTCGGTTGCAAACCGCATGAATGCATTAACGAAGGCTTCAAACAGCACCTCGTGACGGGCAATATGGCTGGCCAGCAGCGGCTCAATCTGCTGCATGCGCTCCACCACCTCATTGATCGGTGTGCCGCTCAGCTTGTCATTGAGCAGATTACAGCAGGTTTTGATATCCTCAACGCTCACGGCCGTATTGAAGTGAAATGTCTTATTTTCCGTATGCCCGTGATCGGTGATGAAGACTGCAACCGCACTGGTGTCACTGAGTGGAAACAGCTGTATGTGCTGCAGTGTCTGGTAACGGCTTTCCGGCCCCAGCACCACGGAAGTCAGCGAGGTCATCTGAGATAGAATATCACAGCTTTTCTTAACGATTTCATCCATTGAATAATGACGCTCCTGAAATACAGCCTGCAGAGAATGCTTGACTCCATCATCCAGTTCACGCTCCATCAGATTTTCAACATAGAACCGATAACCGCGACTGCTTGGTATACGACCGCTGGAGGTATGTGTTTTCTCCAGCAGACCCAAATCCTCCAGTGCAGCCATCTCATTGCGAATGGTGGCACTGGAACAGTTGAAATCCAGCAGGTCCATCAGTTTCTTGGAACCGACAGGCTCGGCAGTCCGGGTGAACTCATCTACTATCGTTTTAAAGATCGCCGTCTGACGTTTTGTAAGCATATGGTTCACTCCTTTCTAGCACTCAACCTCTATGTCTGCTAATAGTATATTCCAATATTTTAGCACTGTCAACACTTTAGTGCTAAAATCCATAAAAATTGTTATCATTTCTGGAAATATTAGGAAAGTGCTCTGTTTTGCCCAGCGTTGGAATAATGCATATATTCACGCAAATGGATTGCCAAGAGCCGCAGCTTGCTATATACTTTTCCCAGGGCAAACCCGGATACTCACACATATACTATAAATATATAAGAAAGAAAGAAGGAATGATCATATGAATTATATACAATGGAACTACGAGGATGATTTGCTTGCAGGTACGACGCTGCGCGACCCATCCCTGCCGGAAAACAACAATATGGCACTGCACGCCTGTTTACGGAAAATGGATGTTTTAAATAATCGTGATACTCTGTCAAAAGCACTCCATATAGCATCGTCACAGTGGACCTTTGCTATGCAGACGCACTCCGATCATATCCATGAGGTAACCGCCGCAGATGCCGGCAGAGGCTATCGTGTTTATGAGGAGGGGATTGCGGACTGTGATGCCCTTTACACAAAGGAAAGAAACATCGCAATCGGTGTCTTTCATGCAGATTGCGTGCCGGTACTTCTATATGACCCCTTTACCGGTATCATTGCCGCTATTCACAGTGGCTGGCAGGGAACCGTGCAGGAAATCACACGCAAAACCGTGACCCTGCTCATGCAGAAGGAGCATGTCGATCCTGCTCACCTGATGGCTTATATCGGTCCGGCTATCGCATATCGCAGCTTTGAAATCCAGCAGGATGTCATTGACCGCATCCGGGCAATGAGCTTTGACACCCATGACTATCTGACAATGCTGCCAAACGGCAGGGCAATCGCAGACAACAAAGGGCTGAATATGCAGATGCTGCTGAATCTCGGTGTTGAACGCGATCATATCACAGTGAATCCAAACGATACCTTTCTGAAAAACGATGCTTTTTTCAGCTATCGAAGAGAGCCTGCATGCGGAAGACACCTCAGCTTCATTCTACGCAAATAAATCCAAATAAAAAGGCGGAGTATTCTGATCATTTGAATAGTTGACCATTCCGCCTTTTTTTATTTCCGGATGCATTATGTGCATGTTCAGACACGTGTTTCCTCCATATGGATTTTGTCAGACAGCATTGCAATGAATTCGGAATTTGTAGGTTTGCTTCGTTCCATGGAAATCGTATAGCCGAAAATCTTATGTATCACATGTGCATTTCCGCGATTCCAGGCCACTTCGATTGCATGCCGTATACCACGCTCCACTCGGGAGGGTGTTGTCTGAAACTCCAGCGCAATCTTCGGATATAATGTTTTGGTAACCTTACCAAGCAGATCCATATCACGGTAGGTCTGCATAATTGCACAGCGTAGATACTGATACCCTTTCAGGTTTGCAGGAACTCCAAGCTCGTGCAGCAGCTCGGTGATCGTTCCCTCCAGATGCTGGTTCTGACTGCGTCCCAGCTTTTTCTGCAGCTCCTCATTCAATGAATAATCCGGCTGATAATTCCTGATGAAATGAATCTTGCGAATCAGATCAGGAATCTCATAGGGCTTCATCATGATGTAGTCGACACAATAGCGGTTGAACTCAGAAAGAATCATTTCACTGAGATATGAGGATATGCAGATAATATGATCCACCTGCAGCCTTCTGCTGCGTATTTCCTCTAATACATAAAACCCATCTTTCTTTGGCAGGATCATGTCCAACACCAGAACATGTACATGTTTCCCCTCCAGCTGTCGGATACATTCCTCACCATCGCTTGTCATTCCGGCCAGTTCAAATTCCTCAACGGAAGAAATGGCCCTTTCTAAAGCAGATAACTGATTTCTATTCTCATCTACTAAAAAAATCAAGCTCTTCATCTTTCATTCCTCCAACTACCTAGGCAGGAACCATCATAAACCCTAAAGTATTTTTAGAGTCAAGTATTTATTAAAAATATTTAAGAAAAACATTAAATTATTTTATATCACTCTCTTGTAAGGGACCCATATCATATGACGCATCTGATAATGATGATCCTCGCAGGCACTGTACAAGACCTGAGACAGGATATCCCCGTCAAGCATCAGGTGATGTGCCTCCATAAACTGCAGCAGCTTATCCTTTTCCTGCAGAATCGTATGCTGGGCATCCGCTTCAAAGCAGTAGGCAAGAGCCGGACATTCGGCATACTGTCTTACCACATCATTTTTCCGAATACCGATGAAATCCCCAATCGTCTCGTACATACAAAAGCCGTAATCAAAGTGCTCCTGTCCGCTGATAAAATCCTTGGCACAGATTCGTGCACTCAGAAACTGAAGCTCACTGCTTTTCGACCACACCCTGAGCTCCTCATTCAGGGATGCATCATCCGCTAAAATCACATCATCCTGCATATAGGAAATGCGATACAGGGCAGGTCTTGTTACAAACTGTATGGCATGCTGTGCACGTTCTGCCAGCGCAATGCATTCCAAAGAAAGATGAATGCTGTGAAGACGAAGACTCATCGACACACTTTCCTGCAGCAGCTCCTTCTCCTTTTGTTCCATCAGCTCAAGAAACATATCATTTCCCCTGCTTTCAAACAAATCCATCAGCTCATACAGCGTAAAGCCAAGCTTCTGATACTTCTGCATATTCAGAAGATGGTTGATTTGTGAAGCATCGAAATAACGGTAATTGGATACACTGTCCTTATGCGGCACGATGAGCCCTTTACGTTCGTAGTACCGCAAAGCTTCCGTGCTGAG
This sequence comes from Erysipelatoclostridium sp. DFI.2.3, assembly GCF_019132535.1. Lineage (NCBI taxonomy): Bacteria > Bacillati > Bacillota > Erysipelotrichia > Erysipelotrichales > Coprobacillaceae > Thomasclavelia > Erysipelatoclostridium sp. DFI.2.3. The sequence goes on from NZ_JAHOOJ010000031.1 coordinate 33,540, forward strand.
ACCCAGCAGTCTGGCAGCCTCTCCGATTTTGTACATAAAAAAAAACTCCTCCCTTTTCCATTCTTCACAAACAATACTCTTTCCAAATCTGCATACGTATGCATATAGGTCTTTTCTATTTTAGTATACTTTTGTGCTGCGTGCAACCTTATTACCGTCTTATTTTAGATTTGCTGAAGTGAAAAGTTAAATTCCACTTTCAAAGTAGCTAAGTAGAAAAGACTCTTACACAACAATCTAGTTGAATTTACACTTACAATTGCATTTAGTCTTTCATATATCCTTTTTTATATCT
>NZ_JAHOOJ010000032.1:0-30727 GCF_019132535.1 Erysipelatoclostridium sp. DFI.2.3
CTACTACATAAATACTTTTCAATATAAACACGATGGAACGCGGAGTGCGGTGAAAGTCGCACGCTCCGTGTGAATGGGGGGAAAAGTTTGAGATATTTATAATATCAGGAACTTACCTATCCATATATCAATGGTTTTTATCAAACGCACAGAGCTTAGTGCTTATGGCGATTGTGGTTATTGGTATCTACTTAGGGTTCAAACGTGAGTTTTCCAAACTTATCGGCTTCTTGGTAGTTGCCTTGATTGCTGTCGGCTTGGTATTTAATGCTGGCGGTGTGAAAGATGTACTGTTAGAACTGTTCAACAAGATTATCGGTGCATAAAATTTTATTGTGATGCTGATATGAGAATGGTATAATGTGGATATATAAAATTTTGATTGAGATTTCACCTGTTTTAGGGAATTTAATAACTGTTATATTTTGTTATTAAATTCTCTGCAAACCCTTGAAAACACTGGATTTATCGCAGGTGAGCTTTCCCTTATTGTTTCCCTTGTGTTATATCGTCCCGTCAGCGTTTACGAACTCTGATAAGGGCAAATACAAGGGCAAGAAAAATCTATAAAACAGTATAACACAAAATAAAAGTGACATGGTGAACTGATTGAAATGCTTCTGATTTTTGTAACAAATGACTGATTGAATGATAAGGAGATTCTATACGATGAGAACAATATTTGCAGAATACAATCCACACAGAAACAGCATTGATATTTATACTTCTGCTGGTTATATGCTCCGCATTGACTGTTGGGAAGCCGAAAAGGATTTAAAAACCACACCCGGATCAGACTGTGCATTGAACGCACTTGCCATTGATGAACCGCTTGAATATGCAAAATTATATCTTGATGAAACAATGCAGATATGGGTAGATGCAGAAGATTCATTAGAACTATGGTGATTTTTTCAACAGCACTAAGGTTACTTTTTCCCAATCTCATTTATTGAGAATCGTCTTTTTACCGTGCATATATATTCAATATCTTTTTATCTATTATAATGAAATCAAGGGCTGGTCTAATGCCAGCCCTACAAAAATGAAAATTCACATAGAAAATAAATTTACAATTTTTCCGATATAAACCTGTTATCAACAAATACAAACATAATTTATATTATCGTATCTATTGATATGATATGTATTTCAAAGAGTTACCAGAAGTTTTTGAAAACTTTTCCCTTGTGATATTATCTAAAGCTCCTAATTTTATACTTTTCCCATGATGGAGCAGCTTATTTGACCGTATCTTTAATAGCTGTATTTTTGTAATTAGATGTAACACCACCGGATTTTCATCCGTTGAATCATCCGCATATTTAAGACAATAAGAAAGACCGGTGCCATTACCTCCTGTCCACAACATATTATCTGTTGTGAATATCTGATATACCTTCGGTGTTTCTGCCGTATAAAATGTCTTTTCCCCAGATGCAGGCGTTTTCATATTATTGCCTTTTTGTTGGCGGTACATTGAAGATACCGTATTTAGACCAGAAAGGAAATGTAAGCAGTAGCTAAATGTATTGACAGTTCACATTCATAGCCGGAATATCCCGCTTGCGGAGCATAGCTTTTTTTGACCGCAAAGCATTAGGCGGGTTACAGTAAATAAAAATGGACACGGCGATACCTCCCCGATACCGCCGTATCCTTAAAAAAGGGCGACTTTAATACACTACCCGCAATCCATTCTATAATAGGGAACAGCGGCTTTTGCGCAATATTAAATAAAAAAGCCGATAACACATAGGTTTTTTGACCTAATGCGTTATCGGCTCTGCGTCTATGCGTCTGGCACTTTTAATCATTTTTTTTGAATTTATTATATGTGTTAGCTAACTGTCCACAAGCCGCGTTAATCTCTCTGCCATGAGAAACTCTCATAGTAACTTCAAGTCCTGCTTGCTCTAATTGATGTTTGAATGCAACTATTTCCCGTTTCTGTGGTGCTTTAATTCTTGAATTGCTTGTTGGGTTGTATTGTAACACGTTAATCATAACTTTTTTGCCCCGAAACCATTTTGCAAGTTGTCTTACATCTGAGGGCCGGTCATTTATACCCGGTAAAAGCAAATACGCAAAGACAATTTTGCGATTATGCCTTTCAGAATAGGATAAGGCTTGCTTAACAACATCTTCAATAGCATATATGCGCATGTGAGGAATAATACGATTTCTTGCAGATTGTGTTGCTGCGTGTAAAGATATTGTCAACTGAATTTTAAGATGTTCCTCGCGCAATTTTTTTAATTGATCGACCGGACCAACTGTTGATATGGTAATGCCGTCGGTTGGAAAGTTGAGCCCATATCTATCTCGGAGAATATGGATTGCTTTTATCAAGTTGTCATAATTGAATAAAGGCTCTCCCATACCCATAAAAACGATACGGTTTACTTTTCGACGCAACAATATAATCTGTTGTACGATTTCTGACGATGTTAGATTACGAACAAAGCCATTTCGCCCGGACTCACAAAAAATACAACCAACAGGACAACCGACTTGTGTGCTCACGCAAACAGTTCCACCATCTCGCCGCTTGATAAAAACCGTTTCAATGTATTTGTTGTCTTTCAGTTCGTAAACATACTTTTCAGTATCACTGCTTTTGCAAATATTTTTTACCAACATTGATAGATTTTTTTTGCGTGGTAATTGCTTATATAATTCTTCATATAAGGCTTTTGCTTCATTCTCGCCAATAACTTCCGACATTTCTTTGTAAGTAAATCCGTATGGATCATTCCGTACTTCCGCAGGCGTATATTTAGGTAAACGTTTCATTTTTATATCCTTTCTTCTAAATAATAAAAGTTTGTTTTTCTGTATTTTTGATTACAATCTCTAATTTTTCTACATCAATGATATGCGTCAATTTGCATTTAGGGCAGAAAAGAGGAAAATCTTTTAATACAGTATTATGAAATACTTGAACTCTCGTCTTTCCGTTACAAATCGGACATTTTATCCAATATTTTTTAAGCATTATATTTCACTCGTCCTTTTTACACAAAAAAATGCAGGTCAATCCTCAACATGAGCATTGACCTGCATTTATAATGCACAGAGCAGTACAACAAAACTAAGGCATAGCTTGCACTATGTCTATACTATATCTATACGTCGTTAGTTTTTTGTATAGCATCCGCAAAATAAGCATGACAAAAAAGCCCATGTTGAAAATGGGAAAATCCTTTTTTTCAATGCTTATCTAATACGCATGCTATGCAACATAAACGCCGCCTCCTTTTACATAAATTTTATTTTATCAGAAAATCAGTCTACTGTCAATACACAACAGGAAGTATTTAACCTAATGATATGAATTGTGTGGACATATCCAAAAAGAAAGGTGAACTGTAAAATGTAACAGGGTGAATGAAAATGGCAAAAAGACCCGTACCATTGTACGACTTTAAGGCTTTCGGGGCAGCTATAAAAGCCGCGAGAAATGAATACGGCGAGAGCCGCAAAAAGGTAAGCGACGAGTTATATATTTCCCCGCGCTACCTTGCGAATATCGAGAACAAGGGACAACAGCCGAGTTTACAGGTATTCTATGACCTTGTAACCCGGTATCATATTTCGGTAGATCAATTTTTCTTCCCGAACAGCAATGCGGAGAAATCCACCGGGCGGCGGCAGCTTGACGCGCTGCTGGACGGTATGAGCGATAAAGGCATACGGATTGTAACCGCAACGGCAAGGGAGATAACAGAAGTCGAACAAGCAGAGGACTAACCTCACAATATGGGAAGCAGGAGATTGCAGCGCATAGGGGCTGCAATCTTTTTTTGCGCCAAATTAGAAAGAGAGTGCAACAAACGCTGCCTTTGAAACGGGATAAGGAGTAGATAGCAAGCACAGCAAACGAGTACCCGTTTGCGAAAAGTGCTTGTTGGGATAATCCCAAACCCTTATACCGAAAGGCGGTGCGGAAATGGAAAACCGAAAGAGAAATATACAGATGAAGTTTTACGTTACGGAAGAAGAAAAGCGGCTGATCGACGAGAAGATGAAGCAGCTTCCCATAAAGCAGTATGGGGCATACTTCCGTAAAATGGCGATAGACGGGTATATTCTTGTCGTTGACCGAAGCGACACAAAAGCATATATCCGGGAACTGCAAGCGGTGAGCCGGAACATCAACCAGATTGCAAAACGCGCCAATGCGACGGGGACGGTTTACAGGCAGGATATAGAGGACATTAAAAAGGCGGTGGACGAGATATGGCGGTTACAAAGACGCACCCTATTAAATCAACCTTAAAGGCTGCGATAGACTATATCTTAAATCCCGAAAAGACAGACGGGAAGCTGCTTGCGTCCTCTTTCGGCTGCGGGCTGGAAACCGCCGATATTGAGTTTGCATGGACGCGGGAAGCTGCCGGAGATCGCGGCACACATTTAGGGCGGCACTTGATACAATCCTTTGCGGTGGGAGAAACCACACCGGAAGAAGCGCACAAAATCGGCATGGAACTTGCCGGGGCGGTATTACGGTGTCGGACAACAGTATTTCTTATATAGCCCTGCAATCTTTATTTCGATGAATGCCAAAAGTATTCCCACACCCACCAGACATCCACCGCAAATCAATATTCTTATCAGCCAGTTTATAATTCCAGCAACGACAGGATTGGATATTCCATCACTAATCTGTGCCACGTTCTTTCCTGCCAGTACAACCCAGCCAGCAATGGTCTGTGTGAAAGTTGCGATTGTATCAAAGAATACCACGCAATCAGAAATAAATATTTTTGACCGTATCATCTGAAAAAGAGTAGTTGATACGGAATACCATATCAGCAGAAACATCAATGCTTCATACATGGCTGTTTTTGTTTTATATCTGCCTGCCAGTTTTTCCCTCTGCATATCATACTTTTCCTTAGCTTTCAGATAAGCTGTCTGTTTACAATTCCCGCACTTTTGATAGAGTACCGGCTTTTCAACCGGTATCTCTACTTTTTTCTGATGGGAGAGTGCATAATCCCGTTCCTGTTCTGCCTGTCTCTGCTTATCTCGACATTCCTCTATCATGGCTTGGACGGTGTGTGTTTTCTCTTTCTCGCTCTGCAACAATTCTTTTGTTTTCCTCAAGTCGTTCTTTAAGGCTTGAATGTTCTCTGTTTTGTTCTCGCTGTTTAACTTCTCGTTCAAGGTCAGCGATTCGTCGAGCTGCACTTTCAGTTCCCTGATAGTCCGGTCTTTCTGGTCGAGTTCTTCCTGCATCTGCTCTGTCAGCAGAAGCAACTCTTCCAGTTGATCGTCGCTCTTTGAGTTTCTTAATTCGTTCATCAATCAACCTTCCTTTCTCTAATTGCTGTTCAAGTTCAGTAATTCGCTGTTCTGTTTCTGCAATAGCCGGTTCTCGCTGTTTAATTTCTGTGCCAATTCCTGCCATTGCTGATTTTCGTCTGTGAGTTTCTGTATCTGGTCTGTCTTTTCTTCCAGAAGCATCAACAGTTCTTCTGTATCCGGTAAGATTTGTAGCAGCTCTGACAATTCTTTCTCTAATTGCTGCAATCGTTCTTCCTGCTCCTGAAAGCACATCAGCTTCTCGTCCTTTTCCTGTATCTCCTGAAGCATCTCTGCCATGATATTCTGCTGTTCCTCTATCTGTGTAATCATTGCTTCCATCATGGGAATTACTTCTTTGCTTTCTTCTAATGTCATTCAACCACTCCCTCCACATCGACAATGCACCGGATACCTTACCAAAGGTTGCAATTACCTTTTGCAGCAGTGCATTTTGTTTTTTTATCATCTGGTTTTCCTCGACCTTCCATGAACCTTTCCTTATCTGCCCGGTGAGATATTTTTCCTCAATCTTCCTTGCATCTGCACCCTCATGAATCGTAGGGACTTTCAATTTGCCCTGTCTTTCATAAGAGCGGTGGTCAATCAGATTGTCTATGGATAAATGCCGGTTACACATCTTTGCCCATTCGCTTCGCCATAACTCACAATTCTTTGGATTGTTCCAGCCGGTAGCGTCAGTCAGAACCCTTTTCCATTGTTTTCTGTTTCTTGCCCCGACTTTCTGTACTCCGTTTTCATCAAGTACCGGAATACGGATTCCATGACGGTCTGGATTTTTCTTATCCTGCCACCAGTCCGGGTGGGATTCATCAACCACGATATTTCCGTCAGTATCTCTGACAAAATCCCAGTCCTTGACTTCCTTGCTGCCCCATGAGTGGTCTGGATTGAATGGTCGCATGGTTACAAGTAAATGCACATGTGGGTTCCCGTCGCCCTTATCGTGTATGCTCCAGTCGGCACACATTCCCTCGTCCACGAAAGTCTTTTGAATATATTCGGTTGTATAATCAATCTGTTCCTGTCTGCTCCATTCTTTCGGCAGGGAAAATTCAAATGAGCGTCCAAGCTGTGCATCTGCATTTTTTTCTATCTTCAATACCTCATTCCATAGACGCTGTTTCTGAAATGTGATTTTAAACTTTTCCAGTGCGGCATCTTTATCATCCGCTCTTTTATAACGGATAGACTGTTGAAACCTTTTTATATTTTCTTCCGGTACATGCAGCCATTCAGGAGGTGCATTTTCGCACATCATCAGACTGGTGTAGACGACTTCCTTTTTGGAAGTATAGTAACTGATTCTGCCTGTTTCCTCATTCTTCATCACATCTCCATTAAGATATGCCGATGCGGATATGACAGATTTTCCTTTACTGCGCCCGACAATCTTTACTGTAAAGTGAAATATCGCCATGATACGATTCCCCCTTTCTGCCGTATCCGGCATTGATTTCCGACAGCATCTTCTTCTGGTTTGGCAGAAGTGAAGCTGTCGGAACGCCCTCTGCGCAAGAGTGCCCCCTGCGGCATGAGCAGGTCTGGCTGAAAGCCCCGCCGACGGAACGAGCCCGGCAAGCGTAAGCGCAGACCGGTTGCCACTTGTGGCAAACTTATAAGGACGACCTCTGGTTGTCCATAAGTGCGCCCTTCATTCAAAGGCAATGAAGGGAATGGAAAAACCACTCCCTCCGCCATTACACTTCCTCCATATCTGTAAGTGGCTCTTTCTGCATCGCCTTTGAGAAAAACTTTCCGTTTGTTTCCTGCCTTTTTAAGAAGCCTATCAACTTTGGTAAATCTTCCTCCTCAATCGGACAGCCAAGAACCGATTCCACCGCACCGCCAATCTGACAGAGCCTGTGGGTTCGTTTTTTACTTTCCTCGGCTTTCTTTCTCTTTTCCAGTTCCTTTCGCTGTGCAATGAGCTTTTTGGTAGCTTCGATGCTTTCCTGTTCCTTTTTCTCTAATGCACGTATTCTTTCTTCATAAGTCTTTGTTGATTTCGCCATATCGTCTTCATCCTTTCTCTTATAATCAAATCTTGCTCTGCTAAGATTTGGCACACGATTCTGGTCAGCTCTGTTGACATAATTCCAATCAGAATCGTGGTGCATCCTTGCGGAGCATTATCTTGTCGATGTTTTTCCGACAAGATAAACATTAGTTCCCGGTTGCATATCAGGAGAAGCACATGGTATAATCCTCTTGCGTGTAGGTATATCATGGCTTCGGTCTGATAGAACCTTTGGCGGTTTCGTAGGAAGCCGCCTTTTTAAGTTGCCACATTTCTTGTGACAGTTTTTACATTTCCTTTATCCCTCAGATCTCGCCCCTCGTTGGCTTCCATGAACTTTTCCAGAATGTCAGTTTTAATAAGGACTTTTCTTCCGACTTTTAATACCGGAAGTTTCTTCCATTCAACCAGCTTTCTCAAAGTGTTTCTGCCAATTCCTGTATAGTCGGCTGCTTCCTCGATGGATAATGCAATCTTTCTTTCCGTCATCTTGTCACCTCCTTATGAATTGCATTATGCAATTTCTGTTGTGCTGTTAGTATAGCGGTTTTATATTGTGTTGTCAAGCGTTATGAAATTTTAAAAATAATTATTATATTGCATATTGCAATTATGTGAGGTACATGCTATAATTCATACATACCGAAAAAGGAGGCAATCAGCATGAAAGATAAAGAACTACGCAAGCTGATAGGCAGCAGGGCAAAACAGCGTCGTCTGGAATTAAATCTGACACAGCCTTATGTTGCAGAGAAGATGGGAGTTACCGCTTCCACAATCCTGCGTTATGAGAATGGTTCGATTGACAATACCAAAAAGATGGTGCTGGAAGGTCTTTCGGAAGCACTTCATGTATCTATTGAATGGCTCAGAGGGGAAACCGATGAATACGAAACCGATATTACGGATAAGAAAGAATTACAGATTCGTGATGCAATGGGCGATATTCTCAAACAGTTACCTCTCGACCTTAGTAAAAAGGAAGATGCTTTTTCCAAAGATTTACTGCTGTTGATGTTAAAGCAATATAACCTGTTTCTGGAATCATTCCAGTTTGCCTGCAAGAATTACAAGGGCAACACGAATGAAGCTGATATTGCAAAAGTAATGGGGTTTGAATCGAATGATGAATATAACGAGATTATGTTTCTCCGGGAGATCACCCACACTGTTAATGCCTTTAACGACATGGCAGATATCGTAAGGCTTTATTCCAAGAAACCGGAAATGGCAGAACAAAGGCTTGAAAATCTTTTATCAGAAGTTTTGTATGAGGATTCCGATTCGGTATAGAACGACAACCGGAGTTATGATATACTTACACGCAAGAAGCATTTCATCAGTTCCGATTGTCTGATATCGAAAGGAGACACACGATTATGGCAAAAGGATCTGTAAGAAAAAAAGGAAAGAAATGGTACTACCGCTTCTATGTAGAAGATGCAAGCGGCAATCTGGTTCAGAAAGAATACGCTGGAACAGAAAGTAAAAGTGAAACGGAAAAACTGCTCCGTCAGGCAATGGATGATTACGAAAGCAAGAAATTTGTCGCAAAGACAGATAATCTTACTGTAGGAGAACTTCTTGATATGTGGGCGGAAGAAGAACTGAAAGTCGGAACACTCAGCAATGGTACAGTGGAAAATTATCTTGGTGCAATCCGTTGTATCAAGAAACATCCGATTGCAGAACGCAAATTAAAAACCGTTACTGCTGAACATTTACAGGCATTTCTCGATCTGCTTACATTCGGTGGGGAATTTCCAGATGGAAAAGTGAGAAAAGGATACAGTAAAGATTACATCCATTCCTTTTCAGCAGTATTACAACAGGCTTTCCGGTTTGCAGTATTTCCAAAACAGTTGATTACTTTTAATCCTATGCAGTATATTAAGCTGAAAAAACAGGCAGAGGATGTGGATTTATTCTCAGATGATGAGGTAGAAGAAGGCATACAGCCTATTTCCCATGAAGATTATGAGAGACTGATAGAATACCTCAAAGTAAAGAATCCACCTGCAATCCTGCCAATCCAGATCGCATACTATGCGGGACTTCGTATCGGTGAAGTTTGCGGATTGACATGGCAGGACATCAATCTTGAAGAACAATGCCTGACCATTAAAAGAAGTATCCGCTATGATGGCACAAAACATAAAAACATCATCGGACCGACCAAGCGAAAGAAAGTAAGGATTGTTGATTTTGGCGATACTCTGACTGAAATACTGAAAACCGCCAGAAAAAAACAGCTTAAAAGCCGGATGCAGTATGGTGAACTTTACCACCGCAATTTCTACAAGGAAGCACAGGACAAAAACAGAGTGTATTATGAATATTATCATCTGGACGGAACCGAAGAAATCCCGGTAGATTACAAGGAAATCTCCTTTGTCTGCCTGAGACCGGACGGATGTCTGGAACTGCCAAGCACACTCAGCATTGCCTGCCGATCAGTTGCAAAAAGGCTGGACGGATTTGAGAATTTCCATTTCCACCAGTTGCGACACACCTACACAAGCAACCTCCTCTCAAACGGAGCTGCCCCAAAAGATGTGCAGGAACTGTTAGGGCACTCTGATGTCAGTACCACAATGAATGTCTACGCCCACTCTACAAGAAAGGCAAAGCGGAACTCCGCCAGACTTCTTGATAAAGTGGCAGGCAACGACTAAATAAAAAATTCCCTTATTTCCCTTGCTGATTCCGCATAAGGTCAAAAATAAGGGAAAATACATATCATTTCACTATTTAAGGGGCTGGAAAGCCCGTAAAATAAGGAAAGTTCAAGAAATCTCTCCACAAATTCTGATTTATGGGGGCGTTATTTTGAAGAAAGCAATGATATATGTTCATGGTAAAGGTGGAAGTTATCTTGAAGCTGAACAGTTCAAAAATATTTGTTTAGATTTTGATGTTTTTGGAGTAGATTATAATGACTATTTCCCGTGGATTGTAAAAAATAAAATTATGGAAGTCTACGATAAAATATCTGAAAAATATGACTACATATATGTACTTGCTAATAGTATCGGAGCTTATTTTACAATGCACACATTACAGAATTTCAAGATTGAAAAAGCATTATTCATATCGCCTATACTTGATATGGAACAACTTATAGTAGATATGATGAGCTGGGCGAATGTGTCTGAAAAGGAACTTTCTGAAAGAAAAGAAATACCAACTGATTTTGGAGAAACATTATCGTGGGAATATCTATGTTTTGTTCGGGCAAACCCGATAAATTGGAAAATGCCTACTGAAATTTTGTATGCTGAACATGATAATCTTACATCACGTCAAACGGTAGATAAATTTATTGATAAACATTGTGCAAATCTTACCGTTATGAATGACGGAGAACATTGGTTTCATACTGACGAACAGATTTTCTTTAGAGATAATTGGCTAAGAAAAGTTATACAATAGAATTTAGATTTTATATCCACACACAAAGCAGTTAGTTTTAGGATTGACTGCTTTTTTCTTATCAAAATTTCAGATTGGAGTGATGAAATGGTGTCTGTTAGAGCTGTTCAATAAGATTATCGGTGCATAGAATTTTATTGTGGTGCTGATATGAGAATGTTATAATGTGGATATGAAACACAGTATCTAGGAGTGATGAAATGAAATATATAATGCTTCATGGTTTGGGACAATCTTCTGAAAGTTGGAGTAATACCGTAAAAGTATTCAATGATGATTTTGAAGTTTTATGCCCTAATTTATCAGATTGGCTTTCTGGGAAAACACCATGTTATGATACATTGTATCGGACATTGGAAACATACTGTGAACAGTTTGAAGAACCGCTAAATATTTGTGGACTTTCTTTAGGTGGTATTCTTGCTATGCAGTATGCGATAGAACACCCAGAAAAAATGAACTCATTAGTGTTAATAGGCACACAATATGAAATGCCAAAGTATCTGTTAAAAATGCAAAATCTGATATTCCGTATTATGCCTTGTTCAGCATTTGAAAAAATGGGCTTTCAGAAAACAGATTTTATCAATCTATGCAAATCTATGACAGAACTTAATTTTAAACATGAACTGAAAAAAATATCATGTTCGGTACTTGTTGTCTGTGGCGATAAGGATAAGATAAATAAAAAAGCTTCTTTAGAATTGCAACAACAGATAGAAAACGCAGAAATAGCTATTATTGAAAATGCAGGACATGAAGTAAATACAGATAACCCAACACTACTAGGGCAAAAGTTAAATGTATTTTTCAAACAATATGTCTGATAAACAATTTCATATCCATACACACAGAGCAGTTAGTCTTAGGATTGACTGCTTTTTTCTTACCTAAATTTCAGATTGGAGTGATTGCATGAATGATATTTTTAAGGATATGCAGAAAAAAGTCGGCTGTGAATACATTTCCGACCTACCCTCTTACAAACGTAAGGTGTGGCATGAAATGAAAAGGCTGAACCCAGCCGACTATGAAGAAAGACAGTTAGAAGATTTTTCAAAGTATGTGTTTGGTATGTCGTACCAGACCATAAAAGATGTGATGAAACAACAGAAAGGACGTGAGGAACAATGCAGGAAACAAGGGTGCTGGTGGAAACGAGAGGAACAACTGGCGAAGAAACAATATCATACTGGTTTGACCTGCCGATAGATGTTGCCGAGTTTGAAGAAAAGTTAGGTGTCGGTGCAGAAAGTCAAGATTACCGCATTATCGAAAAGGTGTTGCCTTTTGATGATGAAGTCCACGAACATACAAGCGTGTATCAGCTCAACGAATTAGATTTTATGTACCGCCAGCTTTCAAGTGATATGCAGGAAGAATATGTATCACTACTTACGGTGTTTGAGAATTTAGAAGCACTTTATATTTGCAGGAACGTGATTACCGTTTATCCCGACTGCAAAAGCATGATAGATGTTGCAAGGCAAAAGCTGATGAACGACCCGACGTTCAAGCATTTATCCGAGGACTGTCAAGAATACTACTTTGACTTTGAAGCCTATGCTTCTCACTTGCAGGAACACGGGAAATTTTTAGTAACAGAACACGGTATCTTTGAACTGCCAGAGTAGGAAATGAGGTGGTGCTTATGGTTGATGATATGGCGGTTTACATTGCTAATCTTGGCAAATACAATGAGGGCTGTTTAGTCGGTGCATGGTTCACATTTCCTATTGACGAGGAAGATGTGAAAGAAAAAATCGGCTTGAATGAACAGTATGAGGAATACGCTATCCATGATACCGACAACTTCCCTATTGCGATTGGCGAGTATGTTTCCATTGAAGAACTCAATGAGATGTATGAAATGATAGAGGAACTTCCCGACTATATCGTAGAGTGTCTGGACGAATTTATCAGCCACTACGGGACGCTGGAAGAAGTCGTGGAACACAAGGACGATATTTATTATTATCCCGACTGTGAAACCATGACAGACGTTGCCTACTACTACATAGACGAATTGCAGGCACTTGGCGACATTCCACCCAGCTTACAGAACTACATTGACTATGAAGCCTACGGGCGAGATTTGGATATGGGCGGTTGCTTCATTGAAACGAGCCGAGGTATGTGCGAGATACCATATTAACGCTGGAAGATCAGCGACAAGCATTGTTGCTACTGACAGCGTATTTCTCTTTTAAGGGACAGTCTGAAAATGGCTGTCCTTTTCTCTTTGAAGAACTTACGAAAGGAGCTGAAAGAATTTGAAAAAGATTAAATCTTATACGGGTATCTGGAACGTGGAAAAAGTCTTGTATGCAATCAATGACTTTAACTTGCCCTTTCCCGTTACCTTTACGCAGATTACATGGTTTGTGATTACAGAATTTATCATCATTCTGTTTGGGGATATTCCCCCACTTTCCATGATTGAGGGAGCATTTCTCAAATACTTCGGTATTCCCGTTGCTCTCACTTGGTTTATGTCGCAGAAAACCTTTGACGGAAAGAAGCCGTACAGCTTTTTGAAATCACAGATAACCTATGCCCTGCGACCAAAAATCACTTATGCAGGAAAAGCCGTAAAACTGCATAAGCAGATACTCAATGAAACAATCACGGCAGTAAGGAGTGTGAACTATGTTCCCGATAAAATATATTGACAATAACCTTGTCTGGAACAAGGACAATGAGGTGTTCGCTTACTATGAGCTGATACCGTACAACTATTCTTTCTTATCCGCAGAGCAAAAATTTATCGTGCATGACAGCTTTCGCCAGCTTATCGCACAGTCCCGTGAGGGTAAAATTCATGCCTTGCAGATTGCCACGGAAAGCTCCATACGAAGTATGCAGGAGCAGTCAAAGAAACTGGTAACGGGAAAACTAAAGGAAGTTGCCTATCAGAAGATAGACGAACAGACCGAAGCGTTAGTATCTATGATTGGGGACAATCAAGTGGACTACCGCTTTTTTCTTGGCTTTAAGCTCATGGTTACGGAAGAACAGCTCAATCTGAAGAACATCAAAAAATCGGCGTGGCTGACGTTCACGGAATTTCTCCATGAAGTGAACCACACGCTGATGAATGATTTTGTTTCCATGCCGAATGATGAAATCAACCGTTACATGAAAATGGAAAAGTTACTGGAAAATAAAATCTCCCGTCGCTTTAAGGTGCGTCGCTTGGAAATCAATGATTTTGGATATCTCATGGAACATCTTTACGGCAGGGACGGTATCGCTTATGAAGATTATGAGTACCAGCTACCAAAGAAAAAATTGAACAAAGAAACGCTGATAAAATACTACGACCTTATCCGTCCGACAAGGTGTGTGATTGAAGAAAGCCAGCGGTATTTACGCTTGGAACATGAGGACAAGGAAAGTTATGCGTCCTACTTTACTGTCAATGCGATTGTAGGTGAGCTTGATTTTCCGTCAAGTGAAATCTTCTATTTCCAGCAACAGCAATTCACATTCCCCGTTGATACTTCTATGAATGTAGAAATCGTGGAGAACCGAAAAGCACTTACCACAGTAAGAAATAAGAAAAAGGAATTGAAAGACCTTGACAATCACGCTTATCAAGCAGGAAATGAAACCAGCTCAAATGTGGTGGACGCATTAGACAGCGTGGACGAGCTGGAAACGGACTTAGACCAGACAAAAGAAAGTATGTATAAGTTAAGCTACGTGATACGGGTGTCTGCACCCGATCTTGACGAGCTGAAACGCCGTTGTGATGAAGTCAAAGACTTTTACGACGACCTCAATGTAAAGCTGGTGCGTCCTGCTGGAGATATGCTGGGACTTCATTCTGAATTTCTTCCAGCCAGCAAGCGATATATCAACGACTATGTGCAGTATGTAAAATCAGATTTTTTAGCTGGGCTTGGCTTCGGGGCAACCCAGCAATTAGGGGAAACTACGGGTATCTATATGGGCTATTCCGTTGATACGGGAAGAAATGTGTACCTGCAACCGTCCCTTGCCAGTCAAGGTGTGAAAGGTACAGTTACAAATGCCCTTGCGTCTGCTTTTGTCGGTTCGCTTGGCGGTGGGAAGTCGTTCTGTAACAATCTTCTGGTATATTATTCGGTTCTCTTTGGGGGACAAGCGGTTATCTTAGACCCTAAAAGTGAGCGTGGAAACTGGAAAGAAACGCTCCCAGAGATAGCCCATGAAATCAATATCGTAAACCTTACCAGCGACAAGGACAATGCAGGACTTCTTGACCCGTTTGTGATTATGAAGAACGTAAAAGACGCTGAAAGTCTGGCAATCGACATCTTGACATTCCTTACGGGTATTTCCTCTAGGGACGGCGAAAAATTCCCCGTGTTACGAAAAGCGGTGCGTTCCGTTACCCAGAGCGACAGTCGGGGCTTGCTCCATGTGATAGACGAGCTACGCCGTGAAGATACGCCCATATCAAGAAATATCGCAGACCATATCGACAGCTTCACGGACTACGACTTTGCACACCTGCTGTTTTCAGACGGTACGGTAGAAAATGCTATCAGTCTGGATAACCAGCTCAATATCATTCAAGTAGCAGACCTTGTACTGCCAGATAAGGACACGACCTTTGAGGAATACACGACCATTGAATTATTGTCGGTGTCTATGCTGATTGTGATTAGTACCTTTGCCCTTGATTTTATCCATTCGGACAGAAGTATTTTTAAGATTGTAGACCTTGACGAAGCGTGGGCGTTCTTAAATGTGGCACAAGGAGAAACGCTCTCTAACAAGCTGGTTCGTGCTGGACGAGCTATGCAGGCAGGCGTTTATTTTGTTACCCAGTCTGCCTATGATGTTTCAAAGGAAAGTCTGAAAAACAATATCGGCTTAAAATTCGCTTTCCGTTCTACTGACATCAACGAGATAAAACAGACCTTAGAATTTTTCGGTATCGACAAGGACGACGAAAACAACCAGAAACGCTTGCGTGATTTGGAGAACGGACAATGCTTATTGCAGGACTTATACGGGCGTGTCGGTGTGGTACAGATACACCCCGTTTTTGAAGAACTGCTACACGCCTTTGATACCAGACCGCCCGTACAGAGAAATGAGGTGGAGTGATGAAAGAAAGGATAAAAGGTGCGTTCACAAAAAGGAAGATTTTCCACTTTCTCAAAATGGCTCTGTTCGTGGTGGCACTCTCCCTTATCCTGCTTTCACTTTTGGGGACGGTGGCTCATGCGACGGGGCTTGTGGACGATACCATAAACGCAGAAAATCTTTATTCAAAATATCCCCTTTCCAACTACCAGCTTGATTTTTATGTGGATAATAGCTGGTCGTGGCTTCCGTGGAACTGGCTGGACGGTATCGGAAAATCTGTGCAGTACGGGCTTTACTGTATTACCAACTTTGTCTGGACGATAAGCCTTTATTTAAGCAATGCCACGGGCTATGTGGTGCAGGAAGCCTATAAACTTGATTTTATTAACGATATGGCAGACAGTATCGGAAAGAGCATACAGACCCTTGCAGGCGTAACACAGAACGGTTTTTCCAGCTCTGGCTTTTATGTTGGTTTCCTGCTTCTCATTATCTTAGTGGTGGGACTTTATGTTGCCTATACGGGACTTATCAAACGGGAAACCAGCAAGGCTCTTCACGCTGTTATTAACTTTGTGGTGGTGTTCGTGCTGTCCGCTTCATTTATTGCCTATGCTCCCGATTACATCAAAAAGATAAATGAGTTTTCATCAGACATCAGTACCGCTTCTTTGGACTTGGGAACAAAAATCATGCTCCCTAATTCTGACAGCGAGGGCAAGGACAGCGTGGACTTGATACGGGACAGCCTATTTTCTATTCAAGTAGAACAGCCGTGGCTACTTCTGCAATTTGGCAACAGCAACGCAGAAGAAATCGGGACAGACCGTGTGGACGCATTGGTATCTGCAAGCCCAGAGGACGAGGACGGGAAAACGAGAGAAGAAGTCGTGAAAACAGAAATCGAGGATAACGACAACAACAATCTGACGATACCGCAGGTCGTAAACCGTTTAGGTATGGTGTTCTTCCTACTGTTCTTCAACTTAGGTATCACGATATTTGTGTTCTTGCTTACTGGCATGATGTTGTTTAGCCAGATACTTTTTATTATCTTTGCAATGTTTTTACCTATCAGCTTTTTACTTTCCATGATACCTAGTCAAGAAAATCTGGCAAAGCAGGCAATCGTAAGGGTATTTAATACCATAATGACACGGGCAGGAATAACGCTCATTGTAACGGTGGCGTTCAGCATTTCCAGTATGTTTTATAATATTTCCACAGATTACCCGTTTTTCATGGTGGCGTTCTTGCAGATAGTATGTTTCGCTGGTATCTACATGAAGCTGGGCGACTTAATGAGTATGTTCTCTTTGAACGCTAACGACAGTCAAAGCATGGGACGTAGGATATTCCGCAGACCGTATCTATACTTGGCACATAGGGCTAGGCGTATGGAAAGACGGCTTGCTGGTGCGGTTACGGCTGGCGGTGTCGCTGGTGCGGTGGCAGGTAGCACGATTTCAAACGGAAAAGCGACAAGGAACACAGCCACAAAAAGCAGTCGGGGCAATACCACTTCCAGCATGGGACAGCGTGCAGGCTCAAAGGTGGGTGCTGTCTTAGATACGAAAAATAAAGTGAAAGACAAGGCAAACGCTGTTAAAGAAAATATCAAGGATATGCCGACACAGACCGCTTATGCGGTGTATTCCGCAAAGGAAAAGGCAAAGTCCAGCGTGTCCGACTTTAAGCGTGGCATGGTGCAGGAACAGCAGTCCAGACAGACGGGACGTTTGGAAAAGCAGGAACAGCATAGACAGAATATCGCTGACAAACGTATGGAGCTTCAAAAGGCACAAGAAGCAAGGCACGCACAGCGAAAGGCTGACGGATCAGCGACAGCGGGAGCTACCCGTCCCCATGAGCGACCAGCCACAGCTTCAAAGCCGAGTGCGGAAAAAATGCAGGAAGTCAAACGTCCTGCCACAGCGACCACTTCAAAAGCAAGTGAGCCAGTCAAGACAAATGTTATCAAAGAGCGTCCGTTATCTTCTGGTGCTTCTGATAAGAAAGCGACCCAGTCGGCACAGCCAGTACATAGGCAGAATGTAGAAAAAGTGGTATCGCAGGAAACACGCCAGAATTACACCAAAGACCGCAGGACAAAGGTTCAGCAGACGCAGAGCGTCCAGAAGAACCAGCAGACCACAGAGAAAACCCGTAACCTTGTAACGAAGAAAGGACAGAAGAAAAAATGAAACTGAAACATATCGCTATCATTGGCAGTCTGTTTCCTATCCTCTTTTCTCTGGTGCTTTTCTTTGGTGTCTTGATTAGTGCGGACAGCGACGACGAGAACAGCAACTTTTCTTCTGGTATTACAAGTATGAACCTATCCGCAGAAGTCTTGAAACATCAGCCTATGGTGGAAAAATATGCCAGAGAATACGGCATTTCCGAGTATGTCAATGTGCTATTGGCTATCATTCAAGTAGAAAGTGGCGGTACGGCAGAAGATGTTATGCAGAGTTCGGAAAGTCTGGGATTACCGCCTAATTCCTTAGATACGGAAAGCTCAATCAAGCAGGGGTGTAAGTATTTTGCGTCCCTGCTTTCTTCCTGCAAAAATCAAGGTATCGACGATTTGAATGTAGCGATACAGTCCTATAACTATGGCGGTGGCTATGTGGGATATGTGGCAGGAAAGGGAAAAAAGCACACTTTTAATCTAGCAGAGAGCTTCGCCCGTGAGAAATCGGGTGGAAAGAAAGTAACCTATACCAATCCGATAGCTGTTGCAAAGAACGGGGGCTGGCGGTATGGCTATGGAAATATGTTCTATGTGGAATTAGTCAATCAATATCTGACCGTGGCACACTTTGATAATGCGACGGCACAAGCGATTATGAATGAAGCGTTGAAATATCAAGGCTGGAAGTATGTGTATGGTGGCAGTAACCCCAACACTTCCTTTGATTGTAGCGGACTTGTGCAATGGTGCTATGGAAAAGCTGGTATCTCCTTACCGAGAACCGCACAAGCACAGTATGACGCTACCCAACATCTTCCACTCTCGCAGGCAAAGGCTGGGGACTTGGTATTTTTCCATTCCACTTATAACGCTGGAAGTTATGTAACACACGTCGGTATCTATGTAGGAAATAATCAGATGTACCATGCAGGCGACCCGATAGGATATGCAGACCTAAGCAGTAGTTACTGGCAACAGCACTTAATCGGTGCAGGACGAGTAAAACAATAGAAAGTGTCTGAAAATAATTAAGTTTGACAATATGAGAATAAAGTATGACATTTTCATAAAAAAGTGTGACAACATTTATCACAACGAATGATTAATAAAAAAGTATGACAACCACAAAGCAAAAATCATAAAAAAGCCTGACAATATTAGGATAAATACCATAGGTGGCAATGTCATAAATCAGAACGTGGAATCGTCACGCTGACCAGCTTGGAGTGCAGAGCATTTCAGGCTTTTCTATTGTCAAACTATTTTATCACAAAGGCACTTGTAAATGTAAGACTTTATTATGAAAGGACAGAAAGGACTTGAAAAATATGTTTAAGAAGAATAAGAAACAGACAGAAACTCTCAAAGAACCAAAAGAAAAAAAGGTGCGTACTGTTAAGGTAGGCACACATAAGAAAACCGTGATTGCGTTGTGGGTGGTGCTTATCGCAAGCGTGAGCTTTGGAGTGTATAAGAATTTTACGGCTATCGACCAGCACACGACCCATGAAAAAGAAATCATTGAACTTCGCTTGCAGGACACCAACGGGATAGAAAATTTCGTGAAAAACTTTGCGAAGTCCTATTACACATGGAATAACAGCAAAGAAGCGATTGAAGCAAGGACGCAGGCAATCAACGGTTATCTGACAAAGGAATTGCAAGACTTGAATGTTGATACAATCAGAACGGATATACCGACCAGCTCCACAGTTACAGATGTGATTGTATGGAGTATCGAACAGTCGGGAACGGACACTTTTTCTGCTACCTACGAAGTAGATCAGCAGATAAAAGAGGGAGAACAGACAAGCAATGTGAAAGCAACCTATATTGTAAAAGTCCATGTGGACGCTGACGGGGATATGGTAATCGTTCAGAACCCTACCCTTGCACCAGCAATCGAAAAATCGGACTATGAGCCAAAGACACCAGAACCAGACGCAAGCGTGGACGCTGATACCGTAAACGACGCTACCGCATTTCTGGAAACATTCTTTAAGCTCTATCCAACAGCTACGGAAAAAGAGCTTGCTTACTATGTATCTGGAAATGTGATTGAGCCTATCGGCAGGGACTATCTTTATTCTGAACTGGTAAACCCTATCTTTACAAAGGACGGGGACAATGTGGAAGTCAAGGTAGCCGTGAAATTCCTTGATATTCAGACAAAAGCGACGCAGGTATCACAGTACGAGCTTGTGTTACAAAAGGATAGTAACTGGAAGATTGTAGGATAAATGATATAAAAAGACCGTAGTCTGTAACACACATTTATGTGCCTTACAGCTACGGTTATTTTTGAAATTGATTGCGTATATCCTTGTCTTTACGAAACGCTATTTTAGCAGACTTCATTAAATCTACTAAGAAACGTACTTCGTATTCATCACAGTCTGAAAAAATATCTTTTGCTTCTTTTTCAAAAACGATTTTAGAAGCAATCACATTATCGCATAAAAGAGTATCGACTGATACAGAAAGTGCATTGGCAATCGCAATCAAGGTTGGTAAACTGACTTTTGTTTTTCCTGTTTCTACATTACTCATGTGAGCTGGTGTAATGTCTATAAGGTCGGCAACGGTTTCTTGTGTTACGCCCTTTTTAATTCTTGCAATTTTAATCCGCTGTCCGATTGCTTTGTAATCAACTTCCACAGTTTCCTCTCCTTTCCTGCTTTTTTATATTGTAACCATTCGCAGAGTGTAATATAATACTCTGTGTAAATGAACAATTCTTTCAGTATATATTCAGGCTAAAAAGTTTAAAATATGGAAGAATATAAATGCAAAGGGGGGTATGTCTATATGTTAAGATTTCGTAAAAAGGATAGCAAAGAGCTTATAAAAAGAATGGCTAAAACAAATGGCTGTTCGGTATCTGAAATTCGCAGAGAAATGCAGTATGCTATTGATGAAGCTAGAAATAGTGATGACCCAAACAAGCAAGCGGAATTTCAACGCTTATTTGGAAATAAGATACCCAGTCCAGAAGAATTTATTTGTGTAGTTAGCAAGAATTTAAAATTTTAGTAAATACGGAGCGTGAACAATGAAAAAATCAGAAACGCAGGAACAGGAATTTTTAGAAGTTTGTTCTTCTTACGACCATGACCTTTTAACTGGAAAAAGAGAAATGACATTGAAAGACTATGAACGAATTACTTATTTAGTTAGTTCTCTTGGGTATAGTCAATATCTTCAATTCCTTATTGGAAAATATATGGACTTATCACAAGCTGATGAAGAACGAGAAGAAAGAGAACATGAAATATATTTGGAATATCCAGAGTATTATGAGGACGAGGGGATTTTGGAAGAAGAAGAAAAATGGCTGGAAGAATTTTTAAATCAACTTCCAAAGAAGAAAAAAGAACATTTCAAGCAACTAATTGAAAAAGGTCAAAACTACTAAAAAAACAAAGTTACTGTATTCAGATATGCTGATCACAGTAACTTTATTTTAGCTTAACCCACAAAAATATATGGATTTTGTTTATGATTTTTATTACAATTAAGATAATTATGATATGTACGAGGAGTGATAAATTTGCATACAATTCTTGTGTTGGAAGATGATATAGAATTAAATAATACTATTTGTTGTTCTTTGGAAAAAAATGGTTATCGGGTTATGGGGGCTAGAACTTGTGAAGAAGCAAAAAACTACGCAAATAGTTATACCTTTCACATGGCAATTTTGGATATAAATTTACCAGACGGTAATGGATTTCAATTTTGCAAATGGTTAAAAGCTAGAAGTAATACATTGATTTTATTTTTATCCGCTAAGGATTTGGAAACTGATATTTTAAATGGATATGAACTTGGAGCAGACGACTATGTGACAAAGCCCTTTTCTATGAGAATTTTGCTGAAAAAAGTGTATGTAATCTTATCCAGAAAGTCACAAGAAGCGAATATTTATGATGATGGCTTTCTAAAAGTAGATTTTGAACTTGGTATCGTTCAACAAGGAGTAAATGAATGCTTACTTTCCCCCACAGAATATCGTATTTTAAAAAAACTGATTGAGAATAAAGGGAAACTACTTACCTATTCCGTTTTATTAGATTCTTTATGGGACGAGGGAGTACAAATTACAGACAAGCATACTCTTGCAGTAAATATCAACAGATTGCGTAAAAAGATTGAAACCGAGGAACACTCTTATATTTCAAATGTATATGGAATGGGTTATATATGGAAGTAATGATTTTTATAATATTTTTTTCGTTAGTGTTTATCACTACTTTTGCACTTTGGAAATATGTTCGTTTGAAACATGATGTTTATGAATATACAGAGAAACTGGATAATACTATAAACTATATGTTAAAAAACGGAGAATTAAAAACAACTCCCTATGAAAACGATGATTTGTGGGAAAAAATTTATGAGAAGCTGGTTCGTCTTTCCCATCTGTATACTCATAAAAATTTAGAGATTTCAGAAGAAAAAGATAAACTGAAAGAGCTAGTGTCTGATATTTCTCATCAAACAAAAACATCGATTGCTAATATAAAACTCTATTTAGAGATAATGACGGATGAATCAGATTTTAAGAAAAATCAAGAATACATGAGAAAAATGAACGGTCAAATAGATAAGTTGGATTTTCTTCTGCAAAGCATGGTAAAAATGTCACGGCTTGAAACTGGAACAATTAAAATCCAAAAACAAAATGTCCTTCTTGCCGATACTCTCGCTATGGCGATCAGTAACGTAGTAATAAAGGCAGATAAGAAAAACATTAAGATTGATGTGCAGTATGATGAACAGCTAATGCTAAAACATGATAAAAAATGGACAGCAGAAGCAATTTTTAATATTTTAGATAATGCAGTAAAATATACAGAAGTTGGCGGAAATATTCATGTTGTTGTGTGCAGGCAAGAACTTTTTACAAAAATCAGCATTGAGGATACAGGAAAAGGTATTGCACCAGAGCGACAAGCGACTATTTTTACTCGGTTCTATCGAGAACCAGAGGTACATGATAAAGAGGGAATCGGTATTGGCTTATATTTAGCTAGAGAAATCATCACGCTACAAAATGGATATATTGAAGTACAGTCACAAATTGGACAAGGAAGCAAGTTTATAATATATCTTCCAAATCGGGATTAAGAAAAATCACAGTTTTGTGATTTTTTCTTTTTGTGACTGGTTTGTGATTTTTATGCTTTATCATGTAAGTCAGGAGGTGAAATCATGAGAATCAAAAAATCGACGGTATTTCTGACAATGTTCGTTTTATTATTGGCTTTTACCGGTTGCCAGAATGAAAGCTCCAGTACTGACGAAAATAAACAAACGAAGAGCACAGCAAGTGATAAGGTTATTTATAACCAAAAAGACTTGCAAAACCCTCAAAAATTAGAAATTTCAGAAGATGGAACTGTTGAAATGGAAATAAAGAGTATGACTGAACCAGATAATATTCTCCCAGAAAATAAATCTATTTTTCTTTCTATTACATCAAAGAAAGATACAGATGTTTCTTTGCAATATACTTATGATACATATGGAAAAGAGGGGGCATTGTTTTGTTGCGAATTAAAAGAAAAGAATGGTGTTAAAACTACATTAGAGCCTTTATCTTCTTTCTACTTGTCTCAAACTTCTGAAGAAAACTACAAAGAAACATGGTTGACAAATGGCGTGTTTTTGAAAAAAGGGGAAAATGTGTTTTATTTGAATGGTAAAGACCAAACATTTCCTTATCGTATGATACTTAAAGTAACTTTTTTTGAACCAGAAAAGATAGATAGCGTTATTCTTTATCCGATAGAAAAATAAGGAGGACTTGATTATGAAAAATGTGATTGTCAAAACACAGGCTTTAAAAAAATATTACCAAACAGGGAATCAGACCGTAAGAGCATTAGATGGTGTGAATTTTGAAGTTGCTGAACGAGAATTTGTTTCTATCGTCGGAAAATCAGGTAGTGGAAAAAGTACGCTTCTACATATGATTGGTGGATTAGATACGCCCAGCAGTGGAACTGTTATTGTTGATGGACTAAATCTTGAAACATTAAATTCGGAACAACTTGCTCTTTTCAGAAGAAGAAAAGTAGGATTTATTTTTCAGCAGTATAATCTAATACCCGACTTGAATGTGTATGATAATATTACTTTTCCTCTTGAGTTAGATGGTACGCAAATTGATAAAGATTTTATTCAGGAACTATTGGAAACATTAAATATCTCGGATAAACAAGAAATGCTCCCTGCAATGTTGTCTGGTGGAGAACAACAGCGTGTAGCGATTATACGAGCTTTAGCAACAAAACCTGCGATTATCCTTGCAGACGAGCCAACAGGAAATCTTGATACTTCTACCAGTCATGATGTAATCGGATTATTGAAAATGTTAAGTAGACAATATCAACAAACATTGATTGTAATTACACATGATAATGATATTGCACAAATGGCGGACAGAATTGTTCAGATTGAGGACGGAAAAATATCAACTAAAGGAAGTGATTTCCATGTTAGCGAATAATAATGAGGCAATCATCAATAAACTTGCAAAAAACAGCGTTAAAACAAATAAGAAGCAATATGCAATTTTGTTTTTCACAATAATATTATCTGCATTTATGCTTTTCTGTGTATTTACAATCGGTATGACTTATCTGAATTCGAGTAGATTGCAGAACACACGCTTAAATGGAGCTGAATATGATATTGTAACTATGAACGGTTTTACATCAGAGCAACTTAATACTTTACAGCAAAACGAGAATATACGGAGCGTAGGTATAGAATCCTATGCTGGATTTATCCAAAGTACAGAGTACGATAAGACTGTTGAAATTGGATTGTTATGGTGTGATGAAGTATTCTGGGATAATTTGATGTCGCCTGCCAGAACAAAATTAGATGGACACTATCCGCAAAATAAAAATGAATTGATGGTTACAAAAGATATTTTGAAAACCTGTGGAAATGAAAATCTGTCTGTCGGAGATAGTCTTATTTTAACTTATGAAAATAATACAGGTGTTTATACAGACGAATTTGTTATCAGTGGTATATGGGACGGTTATGGAGATACATCTGCTGGATTTGTGTCAAAAGCCTTTTATGACGAAACGGGATATGATTTAAAAAATAATGGAATCCTTTGCATAAAACTGAACTGTAACTATGTTTTTCCAACTACAATACAGTCCATAGAAAAATCTTTAGATTTCTCAGACAGGCAAATCTTTGCACCGACAGGTTATATCGAAAATTCTTTTAAGTTATTGCTTGGTATATGCGGTCTGGCTCTTGTTATATGTTTAAGTGCCTATCTTCTGATTTACAATATTTTGTATCTGTCTGTTTCAGGAAAGATACGATATTATGGATTGCTTCAATCTCTGGGTATGACAAAGAAACAGCTTGTTCGTTTCATAATTAAGCAAATGATACTTGTCGGAATATTAGGTATATTTATCGGAAATCTGTTGGGTATTATTTTATGTATGAAATTAGTTCCTTATATTCTCGGAATATTAGGTATATCGACTGGAAATATGACATTGCAGTTTAATCCAGTGATTTTAATTGTAAGTATTGTTGTGACTATTTTTTCTATTATTCTGGGAATGAAAAAGCCGATTCAAATTGCAACAAAAGTTACACCGGTAGAAGCTACAAAATATAGAGAATGTATATCGAATGGTAAAAGGTATAAAAAGAAAAAAGGGGCTTTCTTCTGGAGAATGGCATTTGAACAATTTAAGAAAGATAAAAAGAAAACAGTTGTTGTCTTACTATCGCTGGCAACAAGTTTATCTGTATTTTATTGCCTTACAACGATCATAAGTAGTCAGGGAGAAAGAACGGTACTGCCTAACTACTGGAACGCCGATTTTATTGTTCAAAACCAGACACAAACCACAGAGGATATAAATTCTCTTAAACCAGCTATAGAGGATTCTTTTGTTGAAGAAATAAGAAAGCTGGACGGCATTAAAGACTTCCATCTTGTAGAGGGAACACCTATTATTTTCCCGTATGTGTTAAACAGTTTTTCTGATATGTGGATAACGAATTATATAGACAGAACACCTTATTTATCTTCTGAAGATGTTAAAGCAGATTATAAAGCGAATCCATCAAACTATTATGGTATGCTAATCGGTATTGATGAAGAACAATTTGATTATGTAAATCAATCACTGGATAATCCTATTGATAAACAAGATTTTCTGAATGGAGAAAGTTGTATTGTGCAATATGAAGGCTCTGAAATACCAAAAGAATATTTGAATCAGCGAGTTTTCTTTAATCTTCAAGGAAAGCAATATGAAATTACCGTTGAAGCTGTGTCGTATGACACACAGTACAGCGGAAGAGATATAGGTGCTTCGTTGATTGTAAGTCAAGACTATTTAAATAGCCTGATTTCTAAGCCGACAACATTAAATATGTATATTTACTATAATCAAAAATATGACGAAGTGTTAGAAAAAAAGATTACATCTCTTGTAGAGGATAGTCCATATAGTAATGACTTACACATTGAATCTCAATTTGAGAATATGAGAACAATTCAAGAATCGCAGGGAGAAATGATGGAAATAGGCACAATAATCGCTTTATTGCTTCTGCTGGTTGGAGTCTTAAATTATACAAATACAATCGCAAGCAGTATTCAGAATCGAAAATTAACATTTTCTGTTATGGAAAGTATTGGAATGTCCAAAAAACAGATAAATCAACTGTTAATTCGAGAGGGGGTTTTATATGCACTTTTCTCTGTATTTATTACATTGACGATTGGTTCAGTTATCACTTATATTTGCTTTGAATCCATGAATTATATGGAGATTCCATTTAATGTACCAGTGTTTCCTTTATTCAGTGCTATTATTCTTGTCATGCTGATATGTATGATAACACCTCTTCTATCCTATAAAAAACTTGCAGGAAATCGCTCTATCGTAGAACGATTAAGAGATTATGAATAGCTTTAAGTACAACCATATACACTCAAACACCAACTAACAACAGTACATCAAAAAATAAATTTAATAAGACATTTAAAGCTCGTATAGAACTATATGTTTTGTACGGGCTTTTTTCATACCTGAAAAAAATTAAATTTTTTCAAAAGAGGTCATTAAATCACACCTTTCATTCCCTATATGGTGCGGAAAGAGGGATAAACGCTTTTCAAATCATAGAGGAAAGGGGGTGAGATTGATGAAACCGTCTGACTTCCAGAAAACAGTTCAATGTCGCTTTGAAAGTTGTTTGAAGAAAGTTGTCCGTCATGTTGTAAAGGACTACCAGCAAGGATTGAAACGACGAAAAGATAAAGAAATTCCATTTTGTGAACTTCCAGAAATTTTCGTTGAAAATTTTGCTGTGTGGGACGATTACGAAACAGATTATACAATCTTTTCAGTATGTGGCATTGATATTCGTGTCCTTGATGATGAGCTGGCAGAAGCCTTGAAGAAACTTCCAGAAAGAAAGAGAAATACTTTGTTAATGTATTACTTCTTGGAAATGACAGAAAGTGAAATTGCCAACTTGCAAAAGATTACGCAAAGCGGTGTATTTAAAAACCGACATCATGCTTTGGAAACCATGAAAAAAATACTAAAGGAGAAGCAGTAAAATGAAGCAAACATTTAAGAAGCCGTCCTACTATTTGCTTTCACAAGCAATGGACGGGGACGAAAAAGCGATTGAAAAGATACTGGCATTTTATGACCCGTACATATCAAAGTGCTGTCTGCGTCCACTCTATGATGAATACGGCAATGTCTATATTGTTGTAGATATGGAGCTAAAAGGACTTATCCGAGAAGCACTTATCAAAATGATTTTAGGGTTTGATATTGCCTTAGAAATCGAAGAAGAATAAGCAGTTTTTAGCAGAGCATGATTTAATGTCCCCCTCTTTCCTGCTCTGCCCTGCTTTTATATGAAAGCAACACGCTTTCGCCACAGCTCTTTGACAACTGAATAAAGCAGACAGATACGTTTGTGAGATAGTGAGCCACGGGGACTGTACGCCACGACCTTTTCAAAAGAAAGCGAGCGACCCACGCAGTGATCCGAGAGCGACTGTTGGAAAAGTCGTTTTGCCACGACCTATCCTCACAGAATAATGATACGTCCGCATGGTGCGGTTCTGCCCACAAGAATGGGAATAGTTGAGATACTAACGGAGCTTTCCAAAGCCGTCTGCCTGCTTATATATAAGTAAAAACTGCTAAACAGCAAAGCAAAGGGGGTATATCTATTGAATGATTTAGGAAATAAGCAGACAACAGTATGTTCCGATTATTTGGAAGCGGTCAAGTCAATCAATACCGACAAGGCTCTTTCCAACACAGAACGTCTATCTGCCTGCATAGAGGAATTAAACAATCCCTACTGCTTCTTATGTGGTAAAACACTTGTAAAAGTCGTGTTTAACGAGGATGCTCCAACGCTTGATTTTTGCTTGATAAATTACTTCAAGAGCCTAAAAAGTTACTGAAAAAATGGGCGAAATATGGTATAATAAAAGAGTGATAAATGACTTTTCTAATAGGAGAAATCAATATGCCGAGAGTTAGAAAAGTTAAAAAATCAAATAGCAAAAATCACATGGTATGGAGAATTGCCGTATATATCCGATTATCAAAGGACGACGGCAACGACGAAAGTTTAAGTGTTACGAACCAGAAAAAGATTATCCGTGAATACTTGGAAAATTTCTTTGAAGAAGAATATATCCTTGTGGATATTTATATCGACGACGGTATCAGCGGTACAACTGATGACGCAAGAACTGAATTTATCCGCATGATTGATGATGTGAAAGCTGGTCTTGTGAATTGTATTATTTGCAAGACATTAGCACGAACATTCAGAAATTATGCAGATCAAGGTTATTATTTGGAAGAACTTTTTCCACTTTATAACACAAGATTTATCTGTCTGGGAAGTCCGTCATTTGACACTTACAAAAATCCAGAGTCGATTACAGACGGTATGGACGTTCCGATTACGGGATTGATGAATGACCGTTATTCAGCAAGAACTTCTAATGATGTTCGACGTACCTTTAATATGAAACGTCGTAATGGCGAGTTTATCGGGGCTTTCGCTCCTTATGGATATAAGAAAGACCCAACAAATAAAAATTGCCTTATCATTGATGAAGTCCCTGCACAAGTGGTACGGGATATTTACCGCTGGTATGTAGAGGACGGTATGAGTAAAATCGGTATTGTAAGACACTTGAACGAATTAGGCGTACCTACACCTATGGACTACAAACACAGTCAAGGCTTGAACCTCAAAACACCTAATCAAGCAAAGAATGACGGTATGTGGGGCATTTCAACGATAGCTAGAATTTTAAGTAATCGAATGTATATCGGAGATATGGTACAAGGGAAACAGCGAGTAATCAGCTATAAGGTTCATAAAGCGATAGCAACGCCAGAGAGTGAATGGTTTATCGTAGAGAATACTCACGAACCTATTATTGACAAAGTAACCTTTGAAATGGCACAGTCTTTATCTCAACGTGATACCCGTACTGCTCCTACAAAAAGAAATGTCTATCTGTTTTCTGGTTTCCTACGTTGTGCAGATTGTGATAAGAGCATGACAAAGAAAACCAACAAAAAGAACATGGCAAACGGAGAAACCAAAGAATATACTTATTATGTGTGTTCTACTTATGCTTTAAAAAATAAAGATAAGTGTAGCCGTCATAGCATTTCATTAGAAGATTTGACAGAAGCCGTACTCAATGCAATTCAAGTACAAATTTCTCTTGTTTGTAACATGGCAGAGGTAATCACAGAAATCAATAAGCAAGAAGCTGTATGTAACCAGTCCTTGCGATTGACAAAGCAATTACAAACCAAAGAACATGAGCTTGAAAAGATTACTAATGTCATAGACAATTTGTATATGGACTGGAAGTGTGGCGAGATTACCAGAGCTGAATATGTAAGAATGAAAGCCAAATTTGAAGCAAAGGCAGACAGCATGAAAAATGCGATTGTCAATCTTAAAGCCGAGATTGAGCTTTCCTCAAAAGGCGTAGGCAATAATGACCCTTACCTACAAATGTTCTTGAAACATAAGAACATAACCGAGTTAAACCGTGGAATATTAGCTGAATTGATTGATACAATCTATATCCACGAAAACAACGAAATTACAATTAAGTTTAATTTTGCAGACCAGCATAAAAGATTGTTAGACTTTATCTCAAACAATCAAAACACATCTAAAAAAGAGGGACGTGTTTATACACTACCCTCACTATCTAAATCTACATTAGCTGTTTAGCAATTTTTGTCTATATATCTATGCACCGTTCGGTCCGATAAACCCTACGATCTCATGATCCTGAATCGAAAAGCTCACATTTTTCAAAACCTTATGCTTTCCGAAGGATTTGCACAGATTTCTCACTTCAGCCCTTATCATATGTTCACTCCCTAACTTTTATAAAGTCATTGTAAATGGTTACAAAGGAAATTGCAATAGTATCTCTTTTTTTCAGAAAAAAAGGGGCTGTGACGAGTAAGAGAAATTAGTGTTTCTCTGAAAATCACAGCCTTTTTTATTATGATTTTTGTATTTTGGGTACACTGAAAACAACTTTTTGAGTGAATCTGGTTTTAGGCCCTTTT
>NZ_JAHOOJ010000033.1:0-28195 GCF_019132535.1 Erysipelatoclostridium sp. DFI.2.3
TTATAGAAAAAGAAACAGATGAATGCCACCTGTTTCTTTTGGGATTTATCCCCCTAAAGTGTCCCTCAAAGTTCAGACCCCTAAATTGACCCCTAAAGTTTAGCCCCCCAAATATTTTGGATACCCGCCGCAAAGCAAATACAGGAGTTGGTAAAGGGATAAGCATCCCTTTTTTTTGATCTCGATAACGAGGCAGCTGTATGCAAGCAGTTTATGCAGGGGAAATCAAGCATGCAGGTAGGAATATTATACGATACCGCAAAAGAAGTCCTCGTATTTTATATCTGCATCCTCATTTATCATGTCTGTGGACAGTCAATTTTCTTGCTTGTTTACGGGCTAAAAACGATGGTAAGCATTGACATAGTCATGGAAAAGAATTACAATAAAATGGTGGGTAACGATTTCTTGTGAAATATTGCACGAATAAGAAAACCGTACATATCCGCACTTGCAAATGTTGTTTGATAGAGGAGATGACATTGCAGAAGCAGCTACAGCTTTCCTGAAGGGGAAGGTGGCATAAAGGTAAATCTATCATGGATTATGAGAAAGGAGAAATGACATGATTTATTCAAAAGAAGTTGAAAACATGTGCACTGTAAAGTGTGGTGCGAGCCATGGATGTGCACCTATTCCTGAAGAAGGAAAATGGGTTTATTCAAGAGAAATCAAAGACATCTCTGGTTTGACACACGGTATTGGCTGGTGTGCTCCTCAGCAGGGTGCCTGCAAACTGACATTAAATGTAAAAGAAGGTATTATTGAGGAAGCACTGATTGAAACAATCGGATGCTCCGGTATGACTCACTCTGCTGCTATGGCGAGTGAAGCAATTGTTGGAAAGACACTGCTGGAAGCTGTTAATACAGACCTTGTTTGTGACGCAATCAACACTGCTATGCGTGAATTGTTCTTACAGATCGTCTATGGACGTACACAGTCTGCATTCTCTGAAAACGGACTTCCTGTAGGAGCTGGTCTGGAAGACTTAGGTAAGGGAACCCGTTCTCAGGTTGGTACTGTTTACTCTACCAAGGTTAAGGGACCTCGTTACCTGGATCTTGCAGAAGGATATATTCTGAAAATGGGTCTTGACGAAAATGGGGAAATCATCGGTTACGAATATGTAAACATGGGTGTCTTCATGGATGCTGTCAAGAAGGGTGTAAACGCTGAAGAAGCTTTAAACAACGCTAAGAAAACATACGGTCGTTACGCAGATGCTGTTAAGTACATCGACCCGCGACACGAATAGGAGGAAAAATCATGGCATTATTTGAAAGTTACGAAAGACGTATTGATACGATCAATAAAGTTTTAAACTCATATGGTATTTCTTCTATCGAAGAAGCAAAAAAACTGTGTGACGATTTAGGTGTAGATGTATACAACATCGTGAAGGAAATCCAGCCAATCTGTTTTGAGAATGCTTGCTGGGCTTACATCGCTGGTGCTGCAATCGCAATCAAAAAAGGCGACAAGAGCGCATATGAAGTAGCAAAATCACTGGGTGAAGGTCTGCAGAGCTTCTGTATTCCTGGATCCGTTGCAGATGACCGCAAGGTTGGTATCGGGCATGGTAACCTGGCTGCTATGCTGCTGAGCGATGAAACAAAATGTTTCGCATTCCTTGCAGGACACGAAAGCTTTGCTGCTGCTGAGGGTGCTATCGGTATTGCACGTAATGCAAACAAGGCTCGTAAAGAACCGCTGCGTGTTATCCTGAATGGTTTGGGAAAGGATGCTGCAAAGATCATTTCCCGTATCAACGGATTTACCTATGTAGAAACTCAGTTTGACTACTTCACAGGAGAACTGAAAGAGCTGTCCAGAACGGCTTATTCTCAGGGAGAAAGAGCTGCTGTAAACTGCTATGGTGTGGACGATGTTCGTGAAGGTGTTGCAGTTATGCATCACGAGGGTGTTGATGTTTCCATCACTGGTAACTCTACGAACCCTACACGTTTCCAGCACCCGGTTGCAGGTACATACAAGAAAGAATGTATCGAACAGGGCAAGAAATACTTCTCTGTAGCAAGCGGTGGTGGTACCGGACGTACTCTGCATCCGGATAACATGGCTGCTGGTCCTGCTTCCTATGGTATGACAGACACAATGGGACGTATGCACTCTGATGCACAGTTTGCCGGTTCCTCTTCTGTTCCTGCTCACGTAGAAATGATGGGTCTGATCGGTATGGGTAACAACCCTATGGTTGGTGCCAGTGTTGCTGTAGCTGTAGCTGTTTCTGAAGCAATGAACAAATAAATAAACAAGAAAGCCTTTGAAAAAGGGCTTTTTTTCATTTGTGGGACAATGGCAGTACCTACAGCATTCCTACATTATTCATACATCTGTGTTTCTGCTTAGGCAACAGGAGCGAATGCTATTTTCAATGGTTCCTGCTTTCTAATCATCTCCTGAACACAGGGCCCATAAGAGGGAAGCACAGACTTAAAATGATGAAGCTGTCTTTTTTATCTGGACTACGAAATTATCCATTTCCTTCGCCAAACTTTCCTGGCTTAAGGCTTGTCTGCGGTAACCTGCTGCATACGGATTGATACCATTTGTGAGCAGGCGGTAACCGTGGCTGACAGTTACCGTAAACTATATGCAGGATGTCCTTCAGCTGACTTCGCAATACGGTGTATTGCAGTATCCAAAAGCCGGTTTTCTGATATCTGTAATTTTATCGGTATTCTATGATGTTTCATTGGCTGCGCTGGTTTCTGCTTCCAATTTTTCTTCCTGTTCATAAGACTGTATTGGTTTGCACGAGCGGTTTTTGGGCATACTGAGACACATAGAAGGGGTTTTTATCTATGGCTAAGTTTGTAAAAGTAAAAATTTATCAAAAAGATTCTTGTTTCTTTGCTTTTACTGGTAAGAAATGGTATATTATTATTGGAAATTCGACAATGCAGGATATGAAAGAAGGTTAAACATGGCAAGAAAAATTGGAATTGACTTGGGAACAACAAATTTACTCATTTGTGTAGATAACAAAGGAATCCTGGTGGATGAACCTTCCATCATTACAGTAGATGCTACAACTAAGAAATGTATAGCGGCAGGTCTTGATGCGAGAGATATGCTGGGACGTACACCGAAAAACATGATATGTATCCGTCCGTTAAAGGACGGTGTGGTTGCTGACTTTGAGGCAACTGACATGATGCTGAACTATTTTCTAAAGAAATGCGACCTAAAGGGCATGTTTAAAAAGAACGTGATTTTAATTTGTCATCCGACAAAAATCACTTCTGTTGAAAAAAATGCAATCCGGGACTGTGCATACCGTGCCGGAGCAAAAAAGGTATATCTGGAAGAGGAACCTAAAATAGCAGCACTCGGTGCAGGACTGGATATCGGTAAGGCAAGTGGAAATATGGTGCTGGATATCGGGGGAGGTACGAGCGATATTGCAGTGCTTTCTCTTGGGGATATCGTATGCTCTACCTCAATCAAAACTGCAGGAAATAAGATTACACAGGATATTCTGGAAAATGTACGCATTCAGAAGAAAATGTATATCGGTGAACAGACGGCGGATGAAATCAAACGCCGTATTGCGAATGCGCTGGTTGTTAAAGAACCGGAAACCATTACCATTTCAGGACGTGATGTGGAAACCGGGCTGCCACATTCCATTGACATCAACAGCAATGAGGTGGAAAGCTACATAAGAAGCAGCTTACAGGAAATCGTTCATGCCACGAAGACGATTCTGGAGGTGACACCACCGGAGCTGGCAGCGGATATTGTTCAGCATGGGCTTGTCCTTACCGGAGGCGGTGCATTATTGAAAAATCTGGATCAGCTGATGCGCAATGAGCTTCAAATTCCTGTATATGTTGCTGAAAATGCATTGAAATGCGTTGTAGACGGCTGTACCATTATGCTTCAGAATTTATAATTGCATATCCTATAAGAACCGCGGGCTGCGGTTCTTTTTAGTTTTCTATTCAACTGCTGAAAAAAAGGAAGAAAGCAGTTGTTGCGGATGCCTGTATAAAGAGGGAACTCTGGATATGCAACGGGCTTTATAAATATATAAGTGCTGTCTTTCTGATGTTCGTTATACTATGCAAATTCCCTTTCATACCGTGATTTCAGGCTTTATTCTAAATTCACGGTGAACACTAGCCCTGCACATGGAAATGAACGCTTCTTTTGACGGCGAAGGTTTAAAAATTGAAGGAGAATGTGTATAATGGAGATAAAGGAAGTGATACGATGTTAAGTAAAGCATATATCGTTCCGCACCCTCCGATTATCCTTTCGGAAATCGGCAGGGGGCAGGAGCGGGTTATTCAGAATACAGTGAATGCCTATCGCATGATTGCCCATGATATAGCGTCTGCAAAGCCGCAGACAATCGTTGTGTTTTCTCCGCATGCCCCAAGCTATCGGGACTATATTCAGATATCCGATGGCGCACAGGCGTTTGGCAGCTTTGAGGCCTTCGGTGTGAAGGATGTGGATATGAAGGTGTTGTACGATGAAGATTTTGTCGATATGCTCTGTCATGCGGCAGCTTCCCAGGGACTGCCGGCCGGTACGCTGGGAGAGCAGAGTCAGACACTGGATCATGGAACCATGGTGCCGCTGCATTTTATTTTACAGGAATACACTGATTTTCGGCTTGTGCGTATTTCAGTCAGCGGACTGGATCGTGATACACAGGTGGCCTTTGGAAACTGTCTGCGCAGAGTTATTGATGAATCACAGCGCAATGTTGCAGTAATTGCCAGCGGAGATCTATCTCATAAGCTGAAGGAGGACGGACCGTATGGATTTCATCCGATGGGGCCTGTATTTGATGAACAGATCGTAGATATTATTAAAAGCAATGATTATGCACGCTTGCTGACTATGGATGAGCAAATCATCGAAGAGAGTGCAAACTGCGGCTATCCTGCATTTGTGATGCTGCATGGTGTGCTGCAGGCATATCCCATTGATTCTCAATTTTTATCCTATGAGGGACCGTTCGGTGTGGGTTACGCAACGGCAATCATCAGCGTATTGAAAAAGGATCCGTATGTCGCACTTGCCCGGGAATCACTGGAGGTATACATTCGTTCACGTACAGAGCTGCCGTTACGGAAATCTCTGCCCAAAGACCTGCTTACCTGCCGGGGCGGCGTCTTTGTCTCTCTGAAAAAATTCGGTGAGCTGCGCGGATGCATCGGTACAATTGCACCGGTACAGGAAAATCTGGCACAGGAGATCATTTCCAATGCAATATCCGCAGGTACCAGAGATCCTAGGTTTCTTCCGGTTGAGGAAAAGGAGCTGCCCTATCTGGAATACAGTGTGGATGTATTGAAGGAGGCTGAGCAGATTGACAGTCTGGAGCAGCTGGATGTCAGGCGATATGGAGTAATTGTCAGTGACGAGCATCGCCGGGGCTTACTGCTTCCTGATCTGGAGGGGGTGGATACACCGCTTCAGCAAATCAGTATTGCATTAAACAAGGCCGGTATGGATCCGGATGAGCCGTTTTTGCTGGAACGCTTTGAGGTTGTCCGTCACCATGAGTGCCGTATGTGAGCTTTGTCCGCATAGGTGCCTTATACCGGAGGGAAAACGTGGATTCTGCGGTGTAAGAACATGCAGAAACGGCCGTATTGTTTCCACTGCCTACGGGAAGATATCATCCATGGCTCTTGACCCGATTGAGAAGAAACCGCTTCGCCGTTTCCATCCGGGCTCACAGATTATGTCAATTGGCAGCATGGGCTGTAATATGCGTTGTCCGTTCTGTCAGAATTATGAGATTTCAATGCAGGAGGACGCTGCATTTTGTGTTCGGCTACAGCCGCAAAAGCTTGTGGACATTGCCCTGCAGCAGAAGCAGAGGGGCAATATCGGTATCGCTTATACGTATAATGAGCCTTTGATCAACTTTGAATTTGTTCTTGCCTGCTGCAAGCTGGCACGGCAGCACGGGCTGAAAAACGTCATTGTTACAAATGGCTGTATACAGGAGCAGATGCTGCTTGAGCTGCTGCCCTATGTCGATGCAATGAATATCGATGTGAAGGCCTTTGATGAGGAGGGCTATCGCAGACTGCAGGGAGATTTTACAGCCGTACGCCGCAGTGTGGAGCTGGCTGTTCAGCATACACATGTTGAAATCACCTCCCTTATGGTGCCGGGACTGCATGATGATGTAGATCGAATCGAGGAGGAAGCGGCATGGCTTGCTTCTTTGCATCCGGATATACCGCTCCATTTAACAAGGTTTTTTCCCATGTATCACATGCGCGGGGAGCAGCCTACAGCAAAGCAGCTGATCTTGGAGGCGGTGAAAGCGGCATCCGGATGGCTGCAATATGTCTATGCTGGAAATATATGACAGGAAACAAACATGAAAACATGCATATACTACTATGGAACAAGGGTGTTCTTCTGTAACGGGGAGGACCCCTTTTTTAAGGAGGACGGCTTATGTGTGGTATTGCAGGAATCGTAGACGGGGAACACCGGATGAAGTATCGAAATCAGCAGGCGGTGGAAGACATGCTGGATACGATGAAACGACGAGGACCTGATCAGCAGAATATATATACGGATGAGGCGGTTACTCTGCTGCATGCACGACTGAGTGTTATGGACTTGCAGCATGGAAAACAGCCTATGCAGCTGAAAAGCGACCCCCGCTACGTAATGGTGTATAACGGGGAGCTGTATAATACGGAGGAGCTGCGAAGAGAATTGCAGAAAAAGGGATATGCATTTCAGGAAACCAGCGATACGGAGGTGCTGTTACAGGCCTTTATAGAGTGGAAGGAAACCGTGGTGGAAAGGCTGAACGGCATCTTCGCCTTTGCCGTATGGGATAAAAAAGCACACAGATTGTTTATGGCAAGAGATCGTATGGGAGTAAAGCCGCTGTTTTATACGCTGCAGGAAGGGGCGATGCTGTTTGCTTCGGAAATGAAGGCACTGCTGGCGCATCCGCAAATCCCTGCGATTCTGCATGCAGACGGCATTGCGGAAATCATGCTGCTCGGTCCGGGCAGAACACCGGGCTATGGTGTATTTCATAATATACGGGAGCTTAAGCCGGGACAGTATGCATGGTATGACCACAAGGGGATGCGGCTGACAACCTATTTCCACTTACAGGATAGAGAGCATCCGGATGATTTTGCGACTACGGTACAGACGGTGCATGATCTTGTGACAGATTCCATACGGCGGCAGCTGATCGCCGATGTGGATGTCGCAACGTTTCTCTCAGGGGGGCTGGATTCCAGTATCATATCTGCAGTGGCAGCTAGGGAATTCAAAAAGCAGGGAAAAACACTGCACACCTTTTCGGTAAACTATGAGGATAATGAGAAATACTTCCACTCAACAAAATTTCAGCCTAATTCCGATCAGCATTATATTGAGGTTATGCAGAGCTTTCTGCAAAGTGATCACCACAATATTGTTCTGAAAACAGAGGATTTGGTTGACGCATTGTATACGGCAGTGGATGCCAGAGATTTACCCGGTATGGCAGATGTGGACAGCTCCTTACTGCTGTTCTGTAAGGAAATACGCAAATACTGTACGGTTGCCTTGTCCGGAGAGTGTGCGGATGAGATATTCGGCGGTTATCCGTGGTACCGCGATCCGAAGATTCGCGCCACCTATGGCTTTCCATGGGCACAATCCACAAAATACCGCATGGGCTTTCTGAACGAGGAGCTTGCGGAGCAAATCAACGCAGTCACCTATGTCGATCAGCGCTATCAGGAGACACTGAAGCAAAGTGATATCCTGTGCAATCGCACAAAGGAAGAAAGGCGCCTTCGTGAAATGGTGAATCTGAATATGAAATGGTTCATGCAGACGCTGCTGGATCGCAAAGACCGTATGTCCATGTACAATTCCCTGGAGGTACGGGTACCCTTCTGTGACATGCGTATTGCGGAATATCTGTATAGCGTTCCATGGGAATTCAAGGATTATCAGGGCTATGAAAAGGGATTGCTGCGGGAAGCAGTCAAGGGTCTGCTTCCGGATGAGGTGCTCTGGCGGAAAAAAAGCCCGTATCCGAAGACCTGGCATCCGAAATACCGTGAGCTTGTCAGCAGACAGATGCAGGAGCTTCTTGCACAGGGAAATGAGCCTCTGCTGCAACTCGTAAAAAGAGAAAAGCTGCAGGAGCTGCTGCGTGAGGATCGCTCGATTCCATGGTATGGACAGCTTATGAATACACCGCAGACCATTGCATATCTGCTGCAGGTGAATTACTGGCTGAAAAAGTATCACGTTCAGATTCAGGTTTAGAAGCTGTAAACGCATAATGGATGAAAAAGCAGTGAGGAAGGAAATATGGTTCTTTCTCGATTGTGGGTAAACTTAACATAGGAAGACTTCAGTACTATTGTAGTTACAATAGAAGTTGAAGTCTTCCTTTTGCAAACACCCTAAAGTAAGAAAGAACCGGAAATATCCAATCACTGCTTTTTTTGCAGGCATGTACGTAGCCGGAAGTGCAGTGTACTGTTTCCAAACAATATAAAAAGCGCATTCACATATGGAGAATGCGCTGTGAGTATCAAAGTGATTTATTTGTGTGAGCGTATCTGATGTATGATCAGATATACAAAAGCAACTGCACACAGGGCGATAAGTATATAGGAAATGATTTCACTTCGCTGCGACGTGTATTTACCGCCGATTTCTGCTATACTGGCAAGGTTCAATGGTTCCATGGGACTCCTTCATAAATAAGCTGTTTTCTGTTTTCATTATATCATAGTTTTTACCGATTCCCATATCATCATGCAAAATTGGGTGAATTTTAAGAAAACTTAAGAAGAAGCCGCTGTATGCTGTTCCCTGCTCATGATGATCAGTGCTGTAAAGATAATGCAGCATCCTATGATCTTTGCCGGTGTCAGGGCTTCCTTTAGAAACAGGGCGCCGCAGACAACTGAGGTAACCGGTTCAAACAGACAA
Source organism: Erysipelatoclostridium sp. DFI.2.3 (assembly GCF_019132535.1). Classification (NCBI taxonomy): domain Bacteria; kingdom Bacillati; phylum Bacillota; class Erysipelotrichia; order Erysipelotrichales; family Coprobacillaceae; genus Thomasclavelia; species Erysipelatoclostridium sp. DFI.2.3. Next base: position 8,974 of record NZ_JAHOOJ010000033.1, read on the forward strand.
AACAGTGACGCTGTACTGGAGCCAAGGTATTGAATCCCCTTCTGCAGCAAAACCACAGCAAGAAAGCTGGACACCAGCGATAGCAGAAGAATCAGCCCGTATGCATTCCATGGCAGAATAAATTGTATGGAGGAAAACAGCAAATGATACACAAGTGTTTCAAGCAAGATAAAGATGGCAAGATAAAAGGATATTTTATAGGCATTCTGATGAGAAAGCCGTGTTTTCTCCAGCTGAACCATGTAAAAGGCGTAGGTAAGTCCTGAGCCTGCTGCCAATAACAGACCCAGCATGCTGCCGGAATTGCTCAGATCGAAAAAGCAAAGTGCTCCCAGCAGTGCAAGAGAGAGTGCCGTAAGCTTACGCCTGCTGAGTATTTCGTGATATACAGCAAAGCAGAGCAGCGAAACAAATACCGGATATAGAAAATGCAGTGTTGTCGCACAGCCGACATCAATATAGGAATAGGAGGTAAACAGCAGAATGGTTGTCAGTCCGCTTCCGAAGATGGCAATGATACCGGTATTGCGCAGATCGTGTGCAGAAATGGAAAAGGAGATGTGCCTGCCCTTCATGATTGCCGCAAGCATGGGAATAACGAATAGAGACCGGTAAAATACCACGGTCATGGAGTTGGCACCGTATCCGTAAACCGCTCTTGTGATCAGCGGTGTGATGCCGAATAAAACAGCAGATAAGACTGTATATAGAATACCTTTTGTATGCATTGTATCACCCTCACGTCATCCTATTATATATCATATGGTATATGTGTGGAAGTATTTTTCAACTTATGGTATTCTAAAAATGTAAAGAAAGGATACGGGAAATTATGTTTGAACTGAATAATGTTACATTTAAGCATATTCTTCATATACAGCATGTATGTCTGGACCGCTGTGTTACCTGCATCATTGGCCCCAGTGGCAGTGGAAAAACAACGATGCTGCGTCTGTTGAATCGTTTGAATGAGGCTGAACAGGGAACGATTTTGTACAATGGGGAGGATATTCAGAAACTGAATCCGATGGAGCTGCGAAGAAGGGTCGTCATGCTGGGGCAGACACCGGTGATCTATCCGGGAGATATCGAGGAAAATCTTCAAATCGGATTACGACTGAGCGGCCGGCTTCCTGCCACGAAGCAAAAGCTGAAGGAATACCTGGAAAAAGTGGATTTGCATAAGGAGCTGCAGGAGAGCTGTGAGCGTTTGTCAGGGGGAGAAAAACAGCGGCTTTGCCTGGCGCGGGTGATGCTGATGGATGCAGAGGTCTATCTGGTGGATGAGCCAAGCTCGGCTCTGGATAAGGAAACGGAGAGCTTTGTCATTGAGAATCTTGTACACTTTGTGACAGAACGAAAGCGGCAGCTGATCATGGTTACGCATTCCGCAGAGGTATCGGCAAAGTATCCGAAGAGTCTTTTGCGTATTGAAAACGGTGATACGAGGGGGTATGTGTATGAATGATTCCGTTATGGATCTTTCCATTGTTAATCTGGCCATCGCCTATATCTTTGTATTGCTTTTGCTTATCATCTTTCGTGCAAGAGGTATTCGCAGGGAGAACATGATTCTGATTGCTACTACGCGAATGACAGTACAGCTGACGATTATGGGGTATATACTGCTCTATGTATTTAAAAATCCAAGCTGGTGGCTTACACTTCTCATGCTGCTGATCATGCTTGGCTTTGCCATCTACAATGCCGCAAAAAGAGTCCGCTATGATATGAGCGATGATGTAAAGCGGCTGATGGGTGTTTCTATGACGATCGGCTATCTCTGTACGGCAGTTGTCTTTATGCTGCTGGTACTGCAGGTTCGCCCTTGGTTCAATCCGCAGTATTTTATACCGATTTCCGGTATGATTATCGGCAATTCCATGACCGGTATCGCGCTGGGTGCAAACCGTCTTTGTGCAAATATGCAGGATCACCGGGAGAAGATTGAAAATTCACTGATGCTGGGAGCATCTCCAAAGCTTGCTGCTCATGAGGAAGTAAATGATGCCTTTGACAGCGCCATTCTGCCAACCATGAACAATATGATGACAATGGGGATTGTATCACTTCCCGGTATGATGACGGGTCAGATGCTGTCCGGAACCTTCCCCTTGACGGCGATCAAGTATCAGATTGGTATTATGCTTGCAATCCTGGGATGTACGGCTGTTACTGTTGTTGTCTTTGTGACTCTGGGATATAAGACGTTTTTTACTCGTCATGCTTCTTTAAAATAATATTCATTCCTTGCTGTATCCTTATACAGGGCATTCCGTGGAAAGCGGAAGACGATGTGTTTGCCGTATACTCTAGGTGGAGGTGATGCTTATGCAGGCATGGGAAGCAATACAGAAGACCCTGGATTATATGGAGGAGCATTATGAGGAGGAGCTGACAATCGAACATTTTTCGTCAATTGCGCATCTGTCGAGGTTTTACTATCAGCGGCTGTTTTACCGACTGACAGGATATACGGTCAGTGAGTATCTGCGCAGTGTACGGCTGAAAATGGCGGCAGGACTGTTGAAGGCGGATAACGGAAAAATCATGGACATTGCAATGCAATGCGGATTTTCCAGTCACAGTACCTTAACCAGAGCATTTCGGCAGTGCTATGGAATGTCTCCGGCGGAGTATCGTGCATCATCGGATATCCATCTGGATCATGTGATTAAGCCGGAGCTGCGTATGCAATATACCCTGGTGGATGAAGGTGTGCCTTTGATCTGTGACGATATGGTTCTGGAAATTCAACGCAGAGTACAAAAGGAACCACTGTGGTTCAGCGGCTACACAAAAGAGGATGAAAGTGCTAAAATTGCACAGCCGAAGGAGAATACGCTGGTGGCACTCTGGGATCGCTTGGAACAGGATGATGTACTGCAGCATGCTGCTCTTGATGAAGGAAATGATATTCTGACGCCTTCACAAACACCGGGAGCCTTCACATATATGGCCGCTGTTCATACGGCAGAGCCGGTAAAGGGATATACCGCCTTTGAAATGCCTGTGGGCACCTATGCTGTCTGTGAATATGAGGCGGAAAGCTTTGAAGAACTCGTACAGAAGGCATTGTATAAGGCAAGCGCCTATCTGTTTGAGGTATGGCTGCCAAGACATGGCTATGCATGTGATGCATTTCTCATACAGCGCTATATCCGTCCGAAGCAGGAGGATTGCAGGCTGCAGCTGTGGGTGAAAATATCAGATTCCTTAACCCTGTAAAGAAGCTGTGCAGCAATACCTTTACAACACTGTTTTTTTCAGTCTGATACAGGCGGGAATCAGCAGTGTTTTTTCTTTACTTTTTAAAGTGCTTACGTTATCATATACATACAGGCAGTATCATATTATATCTGTAATTCAGGTAGGGAGGTATGCGCAAATGAAAAAGAAATATGCAGCTCTGTTTGTCAGCGGTGCATTGCTGATTAGTAATGCAGGCCTTCTGAAAGCAGAGAGTTTCGAAGGAAGAGAAAGTGAGATGAATGCCAAATGTGCAGTCATCAAGGATACGAAAACACAGGAGGAGTGCAGCAGATACAAGGATTATCTGCAAAGCAAATCCGATAATCTGGATAAGGAAATCAGTGATATTAAGAGTCAGATTGCCAGTGTTAAGGGCGATGTGGAAAAGGTCAGCAAGCTGATTGCGGATAACAATAAGAAAATCGCGAGCTATGAAAAAGAAATCAGCAGTATACAGGCTAGTATTGACCAGACACAGAGCTCGATCAGTGACCTGAAGAAACAGATTAAGGAAAAAGAGGATAGCATCAAGGAGCGCGACAAGCAGATGCGTGCGCGTCTTTTGGAAATGCAGGCCTATACCGGCAGTAATTATTATATTGATTTTTTGATGGGCTCCACCAGCTTTACGGATCTGCTGAGAAGAACGGAAATCGTAGGCGAGCTGAACAGATATGAAAACGAGCAGATCAAAACATTGAATAAGGAAAAGAAAAAGCTGGATCAGGATCGTAAGATTGTGGAAGAACAGAAGGAGCTTCTTGTTGTTCAGCAGAAGGATGTAAAATCCAGCAAGGCCAAGGTGGAAGCGCTGAATGAGGTGAAAAAGGATTTGCTGAGCGATTATCACGCAAAGGAAGCAAATCTTGCTACACAGAAGCGTGAGGCACAGATGGCACAGGCAAATCTGCCGAAGGTGGATCTGTCGCTGGCCGCTGATTTTGATGAGCCTGAGCAGCAGCCGGAAAAACCGGATACTCCACAGAACGGTGGGAATGAAACAGGTAACAGCGGGAATACAGATAACGGTAATTCCAGTGACGGGAATACGGATAATGGAAATACCGATCCGGATAAGGGCAACAGTGGAAATTCCGGCGGGAACAGCGGAAATAACTCAAATAACGGTTCTTCCGGCGGTACGGCACAAAGCTCCAGCTTTATCGCCCCGCTGCAAAGCGGCTGGCATTATGAAGCAGGAACCTGGGAATACCCGGGCGGCGGTGGACATATGGGAATGGATTTCTCTACCGGCTCAACGACAGGGATTCCGGTTGTAGCACCGGCAAACGGTATCATCATTCATACATATCAGGGCTGCGGCTATGGCGCCTTGAATAACTGGTGTGGTATTCCGGCAGGCGGCGGAAACAACGTTGCGCTTCTTACAAGGGTAAACGGTGTCGTATATGCTATGCCGTTCTATCACTTAAGCTCAGTTGCGGTAAGTGTGGGGCAGCGTGTGAACCAGGGACAGGTTATGGGATATTCCGGAAGCTCCGGTAACAGCTTCGGTCCGCATTGCCATGTTGAAATCATACGCGTTGGTTCCATGACGATGACGGCTGCATTAAATCAGTTTAACCGTACAGGAGATTTGACATTTGGTACCGGCTGGAATGCGGATGCACCGAATGCATGCGGCTCAGCACCATGCCGGGAGAAACCGGAAAATTACTGGTTGCGTTAGATATGTTAGAGAGGACAGCTTATCTAGGCTGTCCTTTTTTCTGTTTCAGTTTGCTGAGTATCCTTTCTTAATCTGTATCCCGCTGAATGCAATGGCTTTTTCACATACTTTATCGAAGGATATCTATATGGCTTAATACATATAGCGACGAAGAGCCGTTTTTGCATCATCAAGGAAATCGTAATGACCAGTACGAGGACGCTTTGTTTTCATTATGATGATAAGCCCTTTTAGAAAATTCATGTACACCGTTATAAGAACAAATTTCTTTCTGTGAGGTACAAGTAACAAGCTGATATCGGAAAAAAAGTCATCTATCAAGTAAACCTTTTTTAAAATATAGGTTTACAAATATGATGAAGTTTGATATTCTAAGTATCGAGAAAAGGAGCTGTTACGATGTCGATACGAAGTGAATTGATACGGGAACTTGAGCAAAACAGAACAAAGCCGGTTTCCGGACAAAAGCTGGCACAGCGATTGCATGTCAGCCGTAATGCCGTATGTAAAATGATTCATACCCTGAACGAGGAGGGCTTTGAAATAGCATCCTTTCCCCGCAAGGGCTATCAGCTGGCAGAGACCTCAAACAAGCTGTCTGCTGAGGCAATCTCGGTTTACCTGAAAAAAAAGCTGCCGGTATATACCTTTGAACAGGTAGATTCCACCAATCAGCTGCTGAAAAAAATGGCAATCAACGGCAGTGAGCATCTGACTCTGATTGCCGCGGAAGAACAACGTGCAGGCAGAGGCAGATTTGGAAGACCGTTTTATTCTCCATCGCGCACCGGAATTTATATGAGCCTGCTGCTGCGGATGCCACAGCAGCTGTCTGATGCCTCTATGATTACCATCTATGCTGCGGTTGCTGTGCAGCGTGCATTGAAGCAACTGTATCAGACTGATACACAGATAAAATGGGTGAATGATATTTTCTATCAGGGAAAAAAGCTGTGCGGGATTCTTTGCGAGGCCATCAGTGATTTTGAAAGCGGCAGACTGGAGGCCATCATTGTCGGAATCGGTCTTAATACCTCCACTATGACATTTCCCGAGGAATTGAAGGATATTGCGGTATCTCTGAGCACGCATCCGGTGAATCGAAATAAGCTGATTGCCTGTATCGTGAATGAGCTTTTAGCCCTGCAGAAGGAAGAGCACAGCAGTGTGCTTGCGCAGTATCGGGATGCCTCTGTGGTTTTACATCAACAGATTAGCTGGATGCAGAACGGGAAGCAGCTCAGTGGTTATGTAAAGGATATCAACAATGCCGGAAATCTGATAGTAGAAAGTGAAGATACAACCCATATCCTCAGCTCAGGTGAGGTTTCCATAAAGGCGGTGGCAGCATGAAGCAAATGACAGCTGTCAGGATGGCGCTGTGTTCTCTGTTTACGGCATTGATCGCCATAGGTGCCTTTCTGCAAATTCCCCTGCCTAATTTTGATTATTTTACGCTCCAGTTTTTCTTTGTCCTGATGGCTGGTATGCTTCTGGGAGCGCGCCTGGGGGCTCTTTCCGCTGCCTTGTATGTGCTGATCGGTTTGCTTGGTATACCGGTATTTGCGGCAGGGGGAGGAATTTCCTACGTTCTGCGTCCAAGCTTTGGGTTTTTGCTTGGCTTTATCGTCACAGCATTTTGCAGCGGCTGGATTATGCAGCATGGGCAAAGAAAATGGAAGACATGCTTTCTGGCTGTACTGGCAGGATTGCTGGCAACCTATGGAATCGGACTTGCTTATAAATATGTGATTTTAAATTACTACACGGGAACGGAGATTTCATTTTCTCTTCTGTTGTTATCCTGCTTTCCTCTGGATTTACCGAAAGATATCCTGTGCAGTATCCTTGCGGCATATGTAGCTTTGCGTTTCCCTGTGGCCGTATGCCGTGGTATAAAACAGGAGAGGGTCTATGCCAGGCAGATACAGAAATAAGGTGCTGTAGTAGAAATGCTTACCAACAGCTCTTTGCATCTGAAAAATAAATGTACAATCGAGCGGCTGAGATGCTTTCCTGCCGTAGACTGAATCGGAAATCAACAGACTGTCTGTCTGGCTGTAACATGCTTTTTCCAGCGTCTGAATGCGTGTGACAGGAATCCATCCTCTCCATATGAAGAAATTTCAAATCTTACAAATTCTTAAACTGCTTTACATTCCACTTTTGCTAGGGTATCATTATTAGGTAAGAGAAATATGAGTGATAAGCCTATGAAAAAACTTTACAGATATATTAAATTCCATTTAAAAATGACATATAAAAATATCGTCCGGCATTTCGGACTGACATTTTCCGCATCCGTTGCGGTATCCATAACACTGATTCTGATATCGGTATTCATGCTGCTGACCAGCAATCTCAACAGCTTTACGAAGCATATCGAGCAGCAGGTAACCATACGTGCGAGTATAGATACCATTGTAAAGGATAAGCAAAAGCAGCAGCTGCTTCATGCGATCGAACAGCTGAATACCGTAAAGCATGTAACGCTTTCCACCGGAAAAGAAGAACTGGAAAATTATAAAGCGGAATTTCAGGATGATTCCACTATGTTCGATATGTATGAGGGAAAAGCCAATCCGATTCGCGATACGTTTCTGATTGAGGTAAAAAACGGAAAGGATATTCAAAAAACTGCGGATAAGATTGAAAATATGAAAGGGATCGTATCTGCGGAATATGGTGGAGATTCCACAAGTGGAATGATTTCCACCTTTGAGAAAATCCGGGAAGGCGGTATGATTTTCATTATCTTCCTGATTGTGATTGCAGTATTTCTGATATCCAATAAAATCAAAATGTCTATTTATACACGAAAACAGGAAATTGCCATTATGCGTTTTGTCGGGGCCAGCAACTGGGCAATCAAATTTCCGATGATGCTGGAGGGTGTTTTCATCGGGATACTGGGAAGTCTGGTTCCTGTCCTGCTGACAATTTTCGGCTATCAGTATGTATATACCATCCTGGGCGGGACCTTCATGAGCAACATGTTCGTACTGCAAACGGTATTTCCTATGACACTTGAGATATCAGGAATTTTAATCCTGATCGGCGTTCTTGTCGGCCTGGTGGGAAGCTTTTTCTCCACCACCAGATACCTGCATTGGAAACGCTGATGTATTCGTTGTGAAACCGTATGTCATAACACAAGCAATTATCATAAACAGATTGTACACGCAGATTTGATCCAGTAGCGAGTTACTTATGAAAAAGGGAATTCGGATTTCTATGAAATCGTATGAAATTCCCTCTTTTTTTTATGTGCAAGGAAAGTGTCTGCGATATTATTCATTTTATGACTAGGACCTGCAATCAGGCATACCAATACAATAGCCACCTGTCCAGGCACTTTGTAAACAGCACAGGGCAACGTACACTGCTTTTTTTGAATACTTCTTCCTGTATTTATCCTACCTTTGCGCAGATACCGTTTGATTTCTATAGTGTTTTCTCTGCCCCTTTGATCGTATGTGATGTCTGTCCTGTTTCAACAGGAATCTTGTTGGCTTTTTCTTTGCCTGCCGTCTTTGCCCTGTGGTATAATAAACGCATGAAACTACAACATGATAAAAAGAGATTTACAGAGCAGCTGCTGGACTGGTACGATCAGAATGCCCGTGTCCTGCCATGGAGAGAGGACGCTTCCCCCTACCGCGTCTGGGTAAGCGAGATTATGCTGCAGCAGACACGTGTGGAAGCAGTGAAGCCTTATTTTGAACGGTTTATACAGGCACTGCCTTCACTGAAGGCTTTAGCAGAGGCGGATGAGGATACGCTGCGTAAGCTGTGGGAGGGACTTGGCTATTATAACCGTGTCCGCAACATGAAAAAATGTGCAATGGAATGCATGGAGCGCCATAACGGTGTACTTCCGGATACATATGAGGAGCTGTTGAAGCTTCCGGGCATCGGTGCCTATACAGCGGGAGCTATTGCCTCTATCGCCTATAAGCGCTGTGTTCCGGCAGTGGATGGCAATGTTTTGCGTGTGTTCAGCCGGGTGCTCGTCAGCGAGGATGACATTTTGAAGGAACGCACAAAGAAGAAATTTCAGGACATTATACAGGAATATATACCGGAGCACAGAAGTGATGCCTTTAATCAGGCACTGATGGAAATCGGTGCGCTCGTATGCGTACCGAATGCGGCACCCCGCTGTAATATCTGTCCGCTGGCAAGTGAATGCATGGGCTATCAGAGCGGAGCGGCACATCGGCTACCCAATAAAACAGCTAAAAAGGACAGAAGAATTGAAAAAAAGACAGTGCTTGTCCTTTTGTGTAAAGACAGGGTTTATCTGCATAAACGAGATGAGCAGGGACTGCTTGCAGGCCTGTATGAATTTATGATGCTGGACGAACAGAAAAGCAGAAAGGAGATCGCACAGGAATTTCAGGATCAGCTTCTGAGGCTGGTTCCTCTGCGGAAAGCAAAACATATCTTTTCCCATGTTGAGTGGCATATGAACGGATATCTGCTGGAGCTGAAACAGGAGGCAGTGGAAGGGGTATGGTGCACGAAGGATGAACTGCAAAAGACCTATGCAATCCCTACTGCGCTCAAGGTGTACAGAGAAGCCCTGCTGACATGGATAGGAGGTGATTCATAATGAAGCTGTATGAAGAGCTTTGCGCATATACACCCTGCAATCTACAGGAGGAAGCAGACCGTAAGGTCATGATGCGCTATATAAAGGAATTTCCCAATGTCTATACAAGAGATAATGTATATGGACATATCACCAGCAGTCCGTGGATCATCAATGCGGATGCATCAAAGGTACTCATGATTTATCATAATATTTATAACTCCTGGGGCTGGTGCGGCGGTCATGCGGACGGGGATCGGGATTTGATTCATGTCGCATTAAAGGAGGGAAGGGAAGAAACCGGACTGAAAAAGCTTGAGCTGCTAAGTGAATCCATTCTGGCCATCGATATACTGCCGGTACCACCGCATGTGAAAAGAGGTGCATTTGTATCCTCTCATGTTCATTTGAATGTCACCTATCTGTGTCAGGCGGATGAGCGGGATACGCTGTGCAGCAAGCCGGATGAAAACAGCGGTGTTAGGTGGATTGCAGTGGAGGAAATCGATCACTATGTAACAGAGGAGAATATGAAGCCGGTATATCGAAAGCTTGTGGAAAAAAGCCGCAGCCTCCTGCTTGCAGGCTAAGAGCAGGGGGAGTGAAACGCTAACGGAAGCAAGCGCACGGATATTCTAAAAGTCCCGTCAGGGATGATTGCGGCAGGCTGTTTTTCCATTGCTGTTTGATACATGCTGAAAGGCGTCGGGGAACTGAATTCCAAAAAATCATCTAGGAAAGGGAAGACAAAAAAAAGGAAAAGGATTATACTGTATATGTATATCAGGAAAGGTTGGTCTTAATTATGAACATGCTGGAACAAATTAAAGGTGGACTTGTTGTGTCCTGTCAGGCGCTGCCTGATGAACCACTGCATTCATCCTTCATTATGGGAAGAATGGCGCTTGCGGCAAAACAGGGAGGTGCCGTAGGAATCCGTGCACAGAGCAAGGAGGATATCATCGAAATTAAAAAAGTCGTTGATCTGCCTGTTATCGGAATTGTAAAACGCAGCTATCCGGATAGTGATATTTATATCACCGCAACGAAAAAGGAGCTGGATGAGCTGTTTGAAACAGGGTGTGAAATGATCGCTATGGATGCGACGCTTCGTGATCGTCCGAATGGGGAAAAGCTGGAGGATCTCGTCAACTATGTGCATGAACACGGCGTTCTTGCCATGGCGGACTGCTCGACATATGAAGAATGCGTGAATGCGGAAAACATCGGCTTTGACTGTGTATCTACCACCTTATGCGGATACACGCCGTATTCCAAAAATGTGGATGGTCCAAATCTTGAGCTATTCAAAAAGCTGGCGGAAATAATCAAGGCTCCGATTCTTGCGGAGGGCAAAATCAATACGCCGGAGGATCTGGCTGCAGTATATGAGGCTGGTGCTTACAGTGCAGTGGTCGGTGGTGCTATCACACGTCCGAAGCAGATTACCGAGCGTTTTGTGAAGGCTTTGAAAAAATAAGATAAACGACATAATTTTGATAAGATACCTGAGCGTATGTGCAATTACATGCACATGACGGCTTTTGGGTATCTTTTTCTTTTACCAGCAGGAACGGATTCCAAATTCCTGAAAGTACTATGAAATCAAGCGAACTGGGCGAAAAAACCGCACATTCCGACATCTTTTGACATATGGTATAAGGAATGTGGGGTTATGCATATGAACATGAAAGTAATGAAGTTTGGCGGTACCTCCCTGCGCAGTGAAGCGACCAGGAAATATGTGTACCGTCATGTGCTGGAAAGCAGCAAGACAAATAAAGTGATTGTTGTGGTATCGGCCATGGGCCGCTATCCGGATGCGTATGCTACGGATACCCTGCTGTCCATGGGCAGTGAATTTCTCACCAGGCAGGAAAAAGCCAGACTGGTTTCTATGGGAGAGCAGCTATCTGCACTGAAGATATGCAGTGAACTTCTGGATATGGGAATACGGGCGTATGCGCTCCCTTTTTTCGATTGCGGAATACTTACCGATGAGAACTATGACTATGCAAAGGTACTGAAGCTGGATCATACCGGAATACGCAAGAAGCTGAACAGCTATGATGTGCTGGTTGTCGGCGGTTTTATCGGTATCTCCCCCAGTGGTCATGTGACGACCCTCGGCAGAGGAGGCAGTGATTACAGTGCGGTATTGTTTGCGGATATGCTGGATCTCAAGGAAGTGGATATTTATACAGATGTGGATGGTGTCTATGACAAGGATCCCAAGCTGAATGAATATGCGATTAAATACGACAAACTGACCTACGACGAAATGCTGAATATGAAATCGAGGGTTTTGCATGACCGCTGTGTCAACTATGCAAAGGACCATCATATCCGCATATATTTAAAGGGAACCTTTTCCACAAGTCTTGGAACAATCGTTGAAGATTAAATTCTCTTACAATTCACGAACAATCGTATCAACTATTGGATTGTTTACAGGGATTGTGATACAATAACAACGAGGTGATCCGCTTGAAGAACATTATTTTGGTAAAGTATCTGGATGATGATACCAAGGCGAGAAGAATAGAAACGGCACTGGCTGAAACCAGAGTGGATTTTCAGGTAAATCTGGAAAAGCAATGCGTCATTGTGGAGGGAAACTCCGATATGGTGGCCGTTGCCAGAAAGGTTATCAATGATCTCGGCTTTATGATTATATAAGAGAGGGCAGCTATGTCGAGCTTGCCTTTTTTCTTGGATGGGAGCAAATATGATAGAAATTAAAACAAAGGATAACGAGCAGGACTACAGGTATGTTCGTATTGAGGTGTTCATGAAGGAACAGGGATTTCAGAATGAATTTGACGAAATTGATGCGACTGCCGTACATATTACTGTTTATGTGGATGGCACTCTTGCAGGTTGTGCACGCTGTTTTCCAAAGGAAGAGGAGGCGGCATGGGTCTTCGGACGTATTGCGGTACTTCCCCAGTTTCGCCATCAGGGACTGGGCGGTGTCCTGCTATCCGAGATGGAGAGCATCGTTCACAGCAAAAAGGGAAGGCGCTGTATTCTGGATGCACAATGCCGTGCCTGTGCGTTTTATGAAAGCTATGGCTATACCATATGCGGGGAGGAGCATATGGATGAGCATGTTCCTCATGTACAGATGGAGAAGCTGCTGTGAGTAGGAATGTGCTTTACAGGATGTGATGGAAACAATGCACTGGATTTATCGGATATAAGAGGGGAGCGTCAAGGAAAAGGTGCTTTGATGAAGGATATGCAGAAAGTCATTGATGAGCAGCCGGATGTGAAATGCACAGACCATGCATGTACCTTAAGGGGATGCTCTACAGTATCGGCGTAAGAAACGAAAACAGACCTGTACCTTTCCTGTAAAGGAAGCTGTCCGTTCCTTGCTATGCAGTCTATACTGCCGTATGCAGGAAACCATGCAGCATCACGTACAATATTGCATACGGATACAGATAAAATAACTGGTGATGGGATGGAAACGTATTGCAATCATTTCCGCATTCATTCTTCCCGTATGCTGAACATCTAAAGCACTCCGTGTTTTGCTTTCTACTTCTGTGTCCGGCAGGAAATTTCCCTTTTCAAAAAAGTTAAATATGATAGTTTATTCACAAAGTTAAAAAAGTGTGCTATACTATGCAATAGGTGATAAACATGACAGAGAAAAATGTGCCAAAGGCAACGCTGCAGCGATATCCTGTCTATCTGAAGGCATTGCGCAAGCTGAAAAGTTCAGGTGTAGAAAGAATCATGTCCAAGGAACTGGCCAGTGTCGTCAATATTGAACCGACGACGATTCGCCGTGATTTTTCTTTTCTGGGAAATCTGGGAAAGCAGGGATATGGTTATGATGTCAATCGGCTGATTGAAATTTTTAATCAGCAGCTCGGTATGGATTTTGATGAAAAAATCATTCTGGTCGGAGCCGGTAATATGGGCCGGGCACTGATGAAGTATAATAAATGGGATTATGTGGTTGGTGAGATTGCCTGTGCATTTGATGTCAATCCAGACCGTCAGGGTGTACGCTTCGGTATACCGGTATATGATATTGCGGATTTGGAGAAGAAGGTGCCGGATGGCTGCCGTATCGCAATTCTCGCGATTTCTGAAAATATCCAGCAAACGGTCGATCGCTTGATTGCCTGTGGTATCACAGGACTTGTGGATTTTACGCATGAACATATACAAATTCCAAAAGGGGTTGTATTAAAGAGCGTGGATGTGGTATCATCTATACAGGAGCTGGTCTTTGAGACCAACAATCTGAATGTAGAGCGTTGAAGCAGAACAGAATAAATTACGCGCAACTAGCGAATGCAGGAAGGTGGAAGCTGCATGCATACGGATTTATATCTGAACGGCTGTGGAGCTGAACCGGAGAACAACAGTAGACGGTTTCGTGTGGGAACGATATATCCCGAAGAAGATGCTCATGCGGCAAACGCATGGGAATCAGGATGGCACCGCGTACAATACGTTCCTGAAAGGGAACGTTTTTTTGTACCGTAAACAGGAGGAAATGAATATGTTTGAATTTATGACAATACGCGAGCTGTATGAGATCGTTATGAGTGGATCTCATGTGGAACAGGACAGCATGGAATATGTGCAGCTGCAGGGCTGGGTTCGGACAAACCGCTGCAGTGGCAAGCTTGGCTTCATCGAGCTGAATGACGGAACATATTTCCGAAACGCACAGCTGGTGTATTTACAGGAGCTGAAAAACTTTGCGGAGGTTGAGAAATACCCAACAGGTGCGGCGATCACTGTAACCGGAAAGTTCGTGCTGACACCACAGGGAAAGCAGCCGTTTGAAATTCAGGTTACCGAAGCATCGCTGGAAGGGGATTGCGACCGTGATTATCCATTGCAGAAAAAGCGTCACAGCTTTGAATATCTGCGTGAAATTGCACATCTGCGTCCGCGTGCCAACTCCTTTTATGCAATCTTCCGTCTGCGCTCGGTATTATCCATGGCGATTCATGAATTTTTCCAGGATCAGGGCTTTGTATACGTACATACACCGATCATAACGGGAAATGATGGTGAGGGTGCCGGTGAAATGTTTAAGGCGACAACCAGAGATGATGCCGATTATGAGCAGGACTTCTTTGGGAAGGAAGCATTTTTGACGGTTACCGGACAGCTGCATGTCGAAGCGTTTGCCATGGCGTTCCGTGATGTGTATACTTTTGGTCCGGCCTTCCGTGCGGAGAATTCCAACACGAGCCGTCATGCCAGTGAGTTCTGGATGATTGAGCCGGAAATTGCCTTTGCGGATCTGGAGGATGATATGAACCTGATCGAGGATATGGTGAAATACTGTATCGATTATGTTCTTGAAAATGCGCCTGAGGAAATGAAATTTTTCAATACGATGATTGATAAGAGCTGTATTGAGCGTATCACGAAGGTGCGCAATTCGGATTTCAAGCGGATGACATATACGGAGGCAATCGATCTGCTGTTACAGGCGGATGTGAAGTTTGATAACAAGGTGGAATGGGGTATGGATCTCAATTCCGAGCATGAGCGTTATATCTGTGAGAAAATCGTGGATGGTCCGGTTTTCCTGACGGATTATCCAAAGGAAATCAAGGCTTTCTACATGCGTGTCAATGATGATGGAAAAACCGTGGCAGCATGTGATCTGCTTGTCCCGGGAGTCGGTGAGCTGGTCGGCGGCAGTCAGCGTGAAGAACGCTATGATGTTTTGGAAGCGCGCATGAAGGATATGGGCATGACGACAGACAGTCTTCAGTGGTATATGGATTTGCGAAGATACGGAGGCTGCAAGCATGCCGGCTTCGGTCTTGGCTTTGACCGTCTGTTGATGTATCTGACAGGAATGCAGAATATCCGTGATGTGGAGCCGTTCCCGCGTACACCGAAGAATCTGTTGTTTTAAAAACCAAGCCATGGATACGTCCATGGCTTTCCTGTGAGGGGAGGATTGTGTTGGCTTCACAGTCTGTGGGGAAGGAAAGGAGCACCATGAAAACAATACGGTTTGCGCAGCTGTCGGATGCACCGGCACTTCTTTCCATCTATGCGCATTATGTGGAAAACAGTGTTATCACCTTTGAATACGATGTTCCCTCTCTGGAGGAATTTGAAGGACGCATGATGAAGATCCAAAGGGAATATCCGTATCTGGTATGTGAGCTTGATCAGAACATCGTGGGGTATGCCTATGCCCATCGTCACATGGAGCGCGCTGCCTATCAGTGGAATGTGGAGGTATCCATTTATCTGCTGCCGCAGGTTCAGCGCCGTCAGATCGGAACGGCACTGTATACGGCACTTTTGGAGATTTTAAAGCTGCAGGGTTTGCAGACAGCGATTTCCTGTATCACACTGCCTAATGACGCAAGTCTTGCATTGCATAAAGGCTTCGGTTTTACAGAAATCGGTGTGCTGCGTAATGCAGGCTATAAATTCGATGCATGGAGAGATGTAATCTGGCTGCAGAAGTCACTGCATGAGCACCCTGTTCCTGTACAGGAATGGATCAGTATCGAGCGGCTTGATTATATTCGCATCATGGAAATTTTTCACACCACATGTATGATTATCATATAGAAAACTGCCGCATCATTATGACACGGCAGTTTTTTCGTCTGCTTGTTTGTATCGTTTAATTCTTACTGCCGTTATTCAGCAGCAGATCAATCAGCTGTAAGATAGGCTTTTTCTGTTCATTTGTTAAAAGGCCCCATTTCTTCAGTAAATTCTGCTCTTCCAGTTCATGCTTCTTCATGAGGGACTCATCATAAAAAAATTCGCTCAGTGTCATATCCATTGCGGTCAGCAGTGATTCCAGCGTAGATATCGTCGGAAGATTATTTTTACGAAATAAGGAATTGATGGTGCTTTGCGCTACATCGGCTTTCTGAGCCAGCTTGTATTCC
Source organism: Erysipelatoclostridium sp. DFI.2.3 (assembly GCF_019132535.1). Taxonomy (NCBI): domain Bacteria; kingdom Bacillati; phylum Bacillota; class Erysipelotrichia; order Erysipelotrichales; family Coprobacillaceae; genus Thomasclavelia; species Erysipelatoclostridium sp. DFI.2.3. Next base: position 25,421 of record NZ_JAHOOJ010000033.1, read on the forward strand.
GTAAGATTATGCTGCTTCATCAATACTTTTAGCTTCTCTAAATAATCCATGGCGACCTCCTGTTCTATATCTATTGTAATACGATAAAGCGTAGCAAAACTAACGCAAAGGCGTTATGTATAACGTATTGGCGTTAGTATTAACGGAAAAATGTTAAATATGTCATATTTAATGGAATAGATGATCATTTTCTGAAATAAAGAGGTTGAGAATTCTCAATATCGGGATTATCTGTATGGCTTTTCCTGAATGCTTTTATATGGGAGCCTTTACGCTAAAATATACTCAAGGCTGTTGCACCCGGTATCCGGATACCGGGGATTGTTCCATAAAGCAGATTATATGTGGGATACAATTGATATTGTGAATACGTCGTTAAAGTGTCTGCCTGGTATACGTGAAGGATAAAAAAATCACTGCTGGAGTATAAGGACAGCTGTGATCTTTTGTAATGCACGTTCATCCGTTTGCTCTGTTAGAGCCGGTGTTTAACAATAAATCGATGAGTATGAGTACCCCGTTTTTCTGCTCACTGGTCATGAAATTCCATTTGCTCATTAAATTTTGTTCTTCCAGCTGATGTTTCTTCATGAGCGCATCATCATAGAAAAATTCACTCAAAGTCATATCCAGGGCTTCCAATAGTGCCTCCAGTGTTGAAATTGTAGGAAGGTTATTTTTCTGGAATAAGGAATTTATGGTACTCTGCGGTACATTGGCTTTTTTTGCCAGCTGATTTTCATTGAGACCATGTTGCGTCATAAGGAGCTTTAGTTTTTCTAGATAATTCATGAGATTCTTCCTCCTCTATATGTATTGTAATACGGAAAAACGTTATGAAAATAACGAATAAACGTTAAAATCAACATATAGGCGTTTATGCTAACGAAAAACCGATATACATATGTTGAGTTATATGGAAAAGCTCTATATGGAGGAAATACATACGGGTTATCCGATTGTATGATACATGCAGAAATGTAAAAAAAGGAGTCCTTACGGTTTCCTTACATACGTAAAAGATAAAGCCAACCATTCTAAAAGGTGGCTGGTGTTGTTTATAGGCGGTTTTATGTATTTTTTTTACTCTCCACTTGACACTTTAGTTCCTGAAAAGTATCACAGGTTAAAATGAGATTGGAGATGTTCTCGATTTGCTCTGCTGTCAAAGTACAAAGCCATGTCATATGATCCTCATGATACTTGATTTCTATGAGTTTGTGTAAGAATTGCCTCTCTTCTTCCATCTTAACCGCTGCTATTCTCTTTTCAGAGCTGTCCTCCAAGTCATAGCGGTAACGTGCCTCTTCCAATTGCATTGCCATTGCGGTTGACCAAAGCTCGTCATTCTTCTGTATTTCCTCGTACTTGCTCACCTGGAACCCTTTGGGTAAGAATACCTTCACCAGCCTCTTTTTTGACTTCAGCATATCATTTTTTCATTATGTTCAAACAGATACAGCAGTGTTCAAAGTCATTCAACCTTTGGGTGTTCTTTCCCTTTTATCAGTATATCAGCCACATAGAGAAAACTGACATTTGTATGAACAATATGAAAAGCCTCAGTACTTCATGTGATGAGAGCCTTTCGATTACGGTATAGAAAAGAAATTCACAATTATGATGTATAGAATAACTTATTTCGTATCAGCTTTATTTAACTGCTTTTTGAGCGCCTCGAAGGTGTCACATTCCAGTAGTAAAGTGGATACGATATGCATCTGCTCCTCAGTTAATGCCTGCAGCCACGTTACGCAGTCCTCATGATACTTAATTTCTATGAGTTTGTGTAAGAGCTGTCTCTCTCCTTCCAGCTTACCTTCTATCTTTCCTTCCATCCTACCTTCCATTTTTCCGGCAGCTTTTCCCTCTTCAAAGCTGTCACGCAAGCCGTTGCGGTAACGTGCTTCTCCCATTTGAATCGCCATATCCGTTGACCACAGCTCGTCATCCTTCTGCATTTCCTCATACTTGGTCATAAATACCCTCACCAGCCTTTCCTTTGACTTCAGTATATCATTTTTTTCATTATGTTCAAACAGATACAGCAGTGTTCAAAGTCATTCAACCTTTGGATGTTCTTTCCCTTTTTTCAGTATATCAGCCTATAGAGAAAACTGACTTTTGTATGAACAATATGAAAAGCCTCAGCACTTCATGTGCTGAGAGCCTTTCGTTTACGGTATAGAAAAGATATTCACAATTATGATGTATAGAATAACTTATTTCGTATCAGCTTTATTTAATTGCTTTTTGAGCGACTCGAAGGTGTCACATTCCAGAAGTAAAGTGGATACGATATGCATCTGCTCCTCAGTTAATGCCTGCAGCCACGTTACGCAATCCTCATGATACTTAATTTCTATGAGTTTGTGTAAGAGCTGTCTCTCTCCTTCCAGCTTACCTTCTATCTTTCCTTCCATCTTTCCTTCCATCCTACCTTCCATTTTTCCGGCAGCTTTTCCCTCTTCAAAGCTGTCACGCAAGCCGTTGCGGTAACGTGCTTCTCCCATCTGAATCGCCATAGCCGTTGACCACAGCTCGTCATCCTTCTGCATTTCCTCATACTTGTTCATGAATACCCTCACCAGCCTTTCCTTTGACTTCAGTATATCATTTTTTTCATTATTTTCAAACAGATACACCAGCTGTTCAAAGTCATTCAGCCTCTGCATTTCCTTCTCCTTTACGATGTCATTGATTGCCGGCATATGAACAAAGGTGCGAAGGATGAGCGGATAGCCGCTTTCATCTTCTCCCTGCTCATTACGCATC